>NZ_JAWRWZ010000012.1:0-192264 GCF_046535285.1 Chryseobacterium sp. SIMBA_028
AAAGAGCCCGATAGAATATCGAACTCTTTATTATCAAAAGATTATTTAATTTTGTCTAAACTTTTGGGTGCACTCTATCCTGAGTATTGACCACAGCAGATAGGAAGTCATGATTCTGACCTGAGAAATACTTTTCCCACACTTCTTCACCCTGTTGATTAAGTTTCACCAGATGGAAATCATAGCCGTTATTCTGTTTGCTTTCAGTAGAAAGTTTTTTTGATTGGATTGAGCTGCCGGTAATTAAGTATTGCTGATCTATGGTTGTGATAACTTGGGAAAGAAAATCCTGAGTCGAGGATTTGATGTCTTTCTGCCACACCACTTCTTGGGCATAGGTAGCCGTAAGGGCACCTATAGAAAGTGCACTTACATAAAGTCTTTTCATGTTTAGTTTTATTTGAGTGATTATTAATTTTTAAAACTGCGTAAAAATATTCTTTTTATCACACTTGAAAGATTTATTATGAGTTTTTTAATGTGAAATTTATCATATAAAATCATTTTGAGACAAAGATAAATTACTATAACAGCAGAGCGTGTCGTGTTATATTTTTGGGTAATAATATATTGTAATGTAACAGGATTATATCTCTATATAAATGATCATATTTACGACAAACTAAATACTCTATTCACTCTTGCGAACTTAAGACAATTGAAGTAAATTAAAGCCAAACAATGTCAATTGTTCCAAGTGCTTAACATTAAATTGCAATACTCTTAATCTACAAAAAATCTATCCATAAAAAATGAGCTTTGTAACTCTTGTTTAATTTGACTCAAACGAATCAAATCATCAATAAAAGTGTTTGAAGATACGCTCGTTAAGGTCCCAAGGCGGGATTACATTTAACATCATTATCACTATTTTAATTACAATTACACTTCCTGTCCTGAAGTTTGCTTCTTAATTCCAACATATCATCACTCACTTTCTTATCCAAAATCTTCGCATAGTGCTGTGTGGTTTTTATATTGGTGTGACCAAGCATTTTGCTTACACTTTCAATTGGCACTCCGTTGGACAATGTAACGGTAGTAGCAAATGTATGTCTTGCAATGTGGAAAGTCAGCTCTTTATTAATTCCACAGACATTAGCAATTTCTTTTAGATAGGAATTCATTTTCTGATTGCTGAGAACAGGAAACAAGACGTTTAAATTTACACATTCTGGATGGCCTTCATATTTTAAAATGAGTTCCTGGGCTAAAGGTAATAACGGAATTCTGGTTGAGGTGTCGGTTTTCTGACGATGTGTGAATATCCATTTGTCACCATCTATTCCGAGATTGACGTGAGATTTAGACAATTTCTTTACATCAACATATGCCAAACCGGTATAGCAACTGAAAAGAAAAATATCACGAACTTGGTTTAATCTGTCTGACGCAAATTCTTTTTCATAAATCGTTTGAATTTCTTCCTTGATAAGATATGGACGTTCCACTACCTTAAGTTTTGCTTTGTATCCTAGAAAAGGATCTTTGGAGAGCCAGCCATTCGCAATACATAACCGAATAATCTTTTTGAAATTCTTAATGTATTTTACTGCGGTATTGTTAGCACATTTACGAACACTACGAAGCCAAAAATCATAATCCATTATGAAAGCGTGATCAATCTTCGTGATGTCTATATCAGAAATTTTATATTTCCAGTTTAGGAATTCCTGTGTGTGTTTTAGAGAGGTTTTATACCGTTCCAAAGTTCCGAGCGCAAAATCCTGACCTACCAGCGCTTCGACCTTATCATTATGATCTTGAAAAATAGGAATTAGCATTCTCTGCTGAATGTCGGTTCCAAGCAGTTTAGATTTTAAACTCACTGCTGTTAGATTATTCGCCTCTTTCACCATAAGGTAATGAGAATCGTAAACTTCTTGTTCCAAGGTTTTAAGATAGACATTCAGAGTTTTGGCTTCTTGACTATTACCTATTGCCTGGTGTGCCTTATTATCCCATTTCTTTGGATGAATATACCTCTTAGCAGCAATATCTGCTGCCTTGCCATCTATTGTAATCCGTAAGTAGATGGGAGCGGTTCCATTGGTTCTGATTTTATTCTTCTTTATAAAGAATAACAGGTTGAATGTTTTGTTCATTTTGTGGTAACTTTAATTGTTAATAATTTAATTTTTGTTTCCACTTTTTGCAAGATGTACAATCATTAGACTGCCTATTGGTCGGGTATCTCTAAGTTTTTCGTGACCTATTTTGAAATTTTCAGTATAGGTCACGAAATAGGTCATATAAATTGTGACCTATTTTGATTTTTTTTGATACTAGTGCAAAAACAAAAAACGCTGTAAACATTGATGTTTACAGCGTTTTAGCTTATTTTAGTTTCTCAACCAGCGGAGAGAGAGGGATTCGAACCCCCGGACCTGTTACAGTCAATAGTTTTCAAGACTATCGCAATCGACCACTCTGCCATCTCTCCCTAAACTTCGGCTATACCGTTGTTTTCAGTGGTGCAAATATAGAAACTTTTTTATAACTGACAAAATATTTTTTAATAAAATTAAAAAATTCAGTGATGGCAAAGGGGTTTCCCGAAAATACGATTCAGAAAGACAGACTCACAAACACATTGACTATCAAATATTTTTATTATTTAACAACAAAAATCCTTACACAGTCATTGTAATAATCAACTTTATTTTTTTTTTTTTTTGCAAAATCTTTCTTTTGATAGAACTCCCTCCTTAAATATTATCTTTTTAGCTGTAATAATAAGTTGTGGTCACATCTCCGCTGAAATTTGGTTTTGTTTCCTCCTTTTGTGTATTAAGCTCAAATAATCTTTCCCCATTCTTTATTCCCGCTCTTATTTTGATAGAAGACCATCCATTGTCCAGGGTAAGTTTTATACTATTTTCATCATTAATGGTTGAAATATCCTTTAAATAACCGATACCGACAACCTTTAATTCATTATTGTTTGTCTGATATATCCAACCATCTGACCGAACTGCTACTTCCCCATCTCCCAGAATGTGTTCTTCCCCTGTAGAAATACAGAAAGAGTAATGCCCCTCTTCTACTCCTATAAGCGGAATGGCAATTCCCGACTTTGTTATTTCATCACCGTGTTCATTCTCAACAAAGTATTTTAAAATATTATTACCCGGCAGATTATGTTCCTGAAGGTATTTTTCTAAAAGCTCCGGACTGTATATAACAAAGCCTTTAAGTTCAGAAAATATTTTTTTCATAATTAATTTGATAAATTGGGTTAAAATTTAAATAGGCCTCACTATATTTCACTACTCCTCCGGTATACTCCTGTTTTAATCCAGTTCTGCCCTTGAAAATAAGTCCATGATTACAGTTTCATCTTCACAGGCTTTTTTAAAGTCCAGAATAAAGTCTTTCAGTTGATCTCCATTAGAAGAATAGGCACAAAACATTCCTCCTTCAGGATCAAAACGAATACTATCACTCAAATCCTGCCTTTTCTCCTCCAGGAAAACCTGAGCTAAGGATCCCCAGTCGTAACCGCTTCCCTCAAACCCCTCATCTGCTCTTGCATCAAAGATTTCCTGTTTATAACTTCCGGCATCTAAGCATACCGAAAAACTATTGCCATGTTCTACCCAGAAAAATGGTTTGATTGTTTCTTTTAAATTATTAATGTCCATATTGTTGTAAATCTTTAAAAATTTCGTGACGAATTCATTTATATTTATCCATACCACTACAAGCATTCTAACCTGAAACCTGATACCCTTTCTTCAAATACTTTAGTTTTAATTTGGCACTAGAAAATAACCCCGAAATAAAAACTTCAGAAAATTCGATGAAATAAACAGTTAAATTTTAAAAATCTGTAATAATCAGAAAAGCTAGTACAGAATGGTTACGAGTACCCTTGAATGTGTTGCCATGATTTATAAATTTTAATCGTTAATACTATTTTGTAATTGGGTGTTGGTATAACAAATATAAAGCGGTTATTTATATTCAAAAAATTTTCAGACATCAATCTGAAAATTTGTAGTAGTTCTACGACTTTTGATTATAACTCCTCTTTTCCTTACATTAAAAAAAGTCAATAAAAACCTGTATTACAAAACAATATTAATTATTTTAAAAAAATAATTTTTTCACCTTGCCATGAGAAATATATGATTATTTACGAATCGATGTAAGAAAAAAGCCACAACCGAATCATCTGTGGCTACTTTATTTTATTTAGTATTCTGTTTTTGAAGTTCGAGTACTTTTTTGAGATAAACATCGGTTTGGTCTAAAAACTCCTGATTGGTTTGCTGTATTTTGATGTGCGGAATAATTCCCTGTCCTCTTTTCTGATCTGTAAGAATTTGGGCATCCTGAATCACATGAACAATAGAAAATCCAGTCTGAATACCGGTATTTGGAAGTTCATACACCACAGGAAAATGTCCATTATGCTCATAATAACCACCTACAGTCTCCTTACCGATTACAATAGCATTGGTATACGATTTAATCAGTGAAGCCAAATGGGATGCTGCAGATGCTACACGCTGGTCTATAAGCAGATAAAGTTGTCCTTTAAAGGTTCTTTCATTGGGTAAAATAAGTGGATTTTTGTCATCTGCCCAATAGAACTTCCCTTGAACCTGCTTGGGATAAAGCTGCTTGAAGTAGGCATTCAATCCATTCTTATCTGTTACTCCATTGGAAAGGAAAAGAGGGGTAATAACCAGTTTTTCATCCATTGGGATCTCATTAAACTTAGTGTAGGCATAATGACTATCGCGAAAAGGCCTTTGTGTGAGGTAAGTAAAAACTTTCTCATAAACGGCTCCAGTTCCTCCTGTATTTCCTCTCAGATCAATGATTAAGTTCCCTATATTCTCCCGTTCAAGGACGTCCATCATCTGATCAAGAAAAGTACTGAATTTTTTGTAGGCAGGATCTTCTTTATCCACTGCAAAATCAAATCCTCTTAATGATAAGCGGTAGATTCCCTCACCTTCTTTCGTGAGACTATATTTTTCCGATAAGAGTTTTTTGTCGAATATTAATGAAAATCGGGATTCCTGAAGTTTTTTAAAGTTTTCTAATGAAATTCCGGATAAGGTGGTCTGATGAGTTTGATAATTCCACTGATAGCTGATTACATAGCTTTTATGAGTACCAAACTCCATATAAAATTTATCAAGCATTCCCCTTTCAAAGCCTGCGGTTTCCTTATAAGGTATGGAATAACCATCCGAAAAATAATATTGTGAAAAGCGACTGATTATTTCCTTTGAGGGAATTCCATTAATGGATAGAATTTCAGCACCAAGAGGAACTGCAACGTTTTTGGAATCCTGTAGTAATCGTCCATCAATATTCTTAAGGGTAATGGGTAAATATTCTGGTTTTTGGGTTAGATAATAAGATGCGTGGTTAGGAAGATCTGTATAGTTATGACAGCTTCCTTCAAAACCTGTAACCTTGGCTATTACTTTGTAAAAATCAAAAATGCTCTTGCTGTTTCCCGCCTCTTCTTCTGCCCTTTCATAAATGCTGTCTATCTGCTGTTTGTTTCTGTAAACGTAGAGTCCCGAATTCGCCTGCTCCCTAATAGATCGAAATGTATGCAGATCTTCCACCAACTGAGCTGCAGTAAACCGGTTATTCAGTACCGGCAGATCTTTCGATTCTTTAATGGAAACTATCGCTGTTTTACTTTTTTCAACATAAGATTTTGCCCAGATTTTAAGTTGATACTTTTTATTCTTCTCAGGAGCAAAATACAGTCGTTCGACACTCTTTATTCCTCTGGAATCATCCTGCTCTTTTATCTTTTTCCCATCCATAAATAAAGCTATCCCTAAATTAGCATTGCCGGACTCTACGGATATCCATGCAGGTTTGCCGGACTGGGGAGAATACATTAAGGTATCTTTTGGTTTTAACTCCAGATTTGTCTGTGCATATACAGAACTCACCAATAGTAAAAAAGCAGCGATAAAGGGCTTGGTCATGACTATTTTTTTGAAAGGCTAATATACAAATTAACCTCAATCAGTTTTTATGATTCCAAAGTCAAGGATTTTTAAAAGGCTATAGTTTCACGCTCATATCCTGAACTTCTTCTGCTGAAAAACCATAGATTTGAGGCGTTTTTACATCCAAAAGGTTCAGGTAAATATATAATTCTGCCCTGTGATGAATTTCATGCTCTACCATTGCCCTAAGCCATTTTCATATTGAGATCTCATTATTGGCGGGAGTAAGGCATTTACAGTTAAGATCTTCATCAGAAAATCCTTTTATGATTTCCAGGGTTTGCCTATGCATTTCATTGAAAAAATTCACGATATTTTCATACCCATCTGCCAGTTCTTTTCCACAACCCGGATAGGCACTTTTTCTTCCCGAAATGGTTTCTCCGTACATATATCGTTCAATAGTAGCAATATGCCGTATTTGGTCACCAATGGTAAATTTTCCCGGTTTATAGGTAAAATCAAGATGTTCAGGAGGAACGATCTCAATAATCTTATTAGTTCTTCCCCGAATTTTCTCATAATAATCTATGAATGAATCTACAGACTTTATTTCCATTTTATTTTTTTATTGAGTTACTACATTCAGTTTCTGTAGGGTGAATATAAGAAATCTTGAAGAGAGGAGTCTCTTTACCATATCATTTATTTAAAAACATTCAACCATTTTGTGACGATGGTCACAAAGAAAATTATCATCAATCCCTTAATTTTGTTCCAATAAAAACAATATTTATGAGCAATACAATCCAAAATCCAGCAGAACAGTTTATCCAATACCTCAATGAAGAAAACTTTGAGAAAGCAGAAAGCTGCCTTGATCCTACGTTTACTTTCGCAGGAGTATTGGGAACAAGAGACGGAGCTTCAGTTTATATGAATGATATGAAGCAGATGAAGTTTAAATATCATATTATTCAGACCTTTACCGCTGGTGAAGATGTTTGTTTCTGGTATGATATTAATATGGGAAACAAAACGATAACAGCTTCCGGATGGTATCATATTATTAACGGAAAGATTCACTCTTTGAAAGTAGTATTTGATCCAAGACCGTTATTGAATGAGTAAACATTTTTTCGAATTAAAACGTAATTCATCCAGCCGTTTCCTTGGAACGGCTGGCTTATGCAAATTTTCTATGTAATTCATAGGTATTTTACAATGTAAAAACCATGATCTATACTTACCTTTAGGGCTACAGTTCTTCCGAAAAATAAGAGTAATTGAATTATGAGACAGTCTGAGATTAAAGAGCTTCGAAATGAACAGGATTTTAAGGATTTTTACCTGAATGATTCTTCAGCATCTTTCTGTGAAGAATGCAACGATATTACATATACTCACGGAAACGGTTTTTTGGAAATTGCTAAATTGGAAGATCTTAAAAAGGAGCAAAAAAATATAGAAGGAAAGCAGACCAGACGGAAATTTTACAGCATTATTCTCTTGACTGAAGGGGAAATACACGAAACAATAGGACACCAATCTTATCACTTTACACCCGGAACCATCTACTTTATTGGAGAAAATCAATTACATGCTGTAGAATACTGGAGTGAAAATGTAAAAGGAGTTATCTGTATGTTTGATGCTGATTATTTTCTTCTCTGCATTAAGCATCAGATCAAGCTCAATCAGTTTCCTTTCTTTCAGATGAATCAGGAGCCTTTTATAAAGCTTTTGGAGCGGGAGGTCCAGATGATGGAGCATTTATTCTGGAAATTAAACAGTGAAAAATGTCAGAAAACAACATTTAATGATGATCTGCTTACCCGCATATTCTTAAATGTCATCCTATTGGAAGCTGAGCGTATTTACAATAAAAAAACATCTGAAAATGCATTCTCATTATCCAGAAAAGATCAATTGACTGCAGAATTTCAGTTATTGGTCAACCAACACTTTATGAATAAAAAACTGGTCGCTGATTATGCAGATTTGCTGCATATGCATCCTAACCACCTGAATGATGTCATCAAGGAGGTCACCGGATTTCCTGCCAGTCATTTCATTCAGAAACAGCTCATACAGGAAGCCAAATCACGACTTATACAAACCCGTGATACAGTTTCCATGATTGCCATGGAGCTCAACTTTACGGATGATTCCTATTTTGGACGTTTCTTTAAAAAGCAAACCGGAGTTACCCCACTTCAATACCGCAAAAACCACAAACATTAATTAAAATAGCCATGTACACCTCAAAAATCACTTCTCCTGTTGTTCAGCAGTATTGGAACGATCAGTTTCAGGGTGAAATTCTTTGTAATCACCCTAAATTTACGTTACTTCTCAATGAAGATCTTGAGGAAGAAAGCCAAATTATGACCCTAGAATTTCCATCCGGAAACAACTGGGCAATGATAAGCCCTAAGGTGGCAAACCATTTAAAAGGAACAAATCTTCTTCACCTGGATTTTGAAAAATTCATCGACCTTTTAAAACATAAACAGCTATTTTTGTATGGTGCTGATTATATTTTTTATTTTCCTGAAGAAGAAAAGTCAGTAATTTTAAATCTTAATGATCCCCAAAATATGCGTCCCCTGACAAAAAATGATACTGATTATTTTACCATTTTTGAGTCTTTGTCCACAGAAGAAGATCTGGATGGAGCATTTGTAGAGCTGAATCACTGGAAAGTGTTTGGGATTTTTGAAAACAATCAGCTGATTACAGTAACAAGCGTGTATCCATGGCGGGAAGATTCCAAATTGGCGGATATAGGAGTCATCACACTGGATAATTTTAGAGGGAAAGGGTATGCCAGACAGGCGGTTCAGGTTATCTCAAAAGCGACATTACAGGACGGGTATGAACCTCAGTACCGTTGCCAACTGAACAATACAGCTTCTGTTGCATTGGCCAAAAAATTAAACCTGAGTTTATTTGCCAAGTGGAATTGTATTTCTCCAGAATCTGTTGAGAAGCTTTAAACAATTCAAAGTGTATGATGATAGAACACATTGAAAAACTTAAGAACCTAAGTTCTCGTTTTGATAAGGAAACCATTGATACCATTGACAGGATTACCACCACAGAACAGTTTAAAAAAGGAGAAATAATATTACAGCAAGGTGATGTATGTAGAAAAAGCTACCTCATCATCAATGGTGTTGCCCGAAAGTTCTTTTATTCGGATAAAAAGGAAATAACCACCGAGTTTTTCTTTAAGGATGACATTGCAATTTCCTTTAAAAGTTATATCAATCAAAAACCAAGTAAGGAGATCATTGAATGCCTGACTGATATAACGGTAGAAACCGTGGATTATACTGCATTTGAAACTGCTAAAAAACAACTCCCTCTCCTGCTGGAATATGATGTTTTATTGTCAGAATTGTATATTATTTGGCTGGAAGACCGGCTTTTTGATTTCCATACCTTAGGTGCCAAAGAACGCTATGAAGTACTTTTGAAAAAATCTCCTGAATATTTTCACTATCTGAAACTGACCCACATTGCCTCTTATCTGGGAGTTTCTCTGGAAACATTGAGCAGAATAAGATCCAAAATATAAATATTTCCCTATTCTAATCTTATCTTCCTTTTATTTTTTGACTTTTGTCAAAGGAATACCCAGTCCTAATCTTGATTTTTGCTGCAAATTATTATACAGCATGAAAAAAAGAATTATAGGATTTGATCTGGCCCGCGCCTATGCTATCTTCGGGATGTTTATTGTCAACTTCAATATGGTTTTCGGTAATCATGATGATACTTCACCTCTTGGAAAGATTCTGGTTCTGTTCAGTGGGCATTCCAGTACGGTATTTGTCATCCTTGCAGGCATGGGTGTAGCCCTGATGACCAATCGGGTTCAGGAGTACACACAGGAAGACAGAAAAAGACTTCGCAACACAATACTTAAAAGGGCACTCTTTCTTTTTGTATTCGGAATGCTGTTTTATTGCTGGTGGCCTGCAGATATTCTGCATCTTTATGGAGGTTACATGAGCATCGGAGCCTTGCTTATATTTATGGACAAAAAATACTACCTGATCTCTGCGGCTTTTGCTATTATCATATTTCATCTGCTATTAATGATCATTCCTTTTGAAACCGGATGGAATTTTACGACCCTCGAATACACTGACTTCTGGACGATTTCCGGTTTTTTGAGAAATACTTTCTATAATGGCTGGAACCCTATATTTCCTTGGTTTGCCTATTTCGCTCTTGGCCTTTATCTTGGAAGATTAAACTGGACTCTGAAACAGACTCAGCAGAGCATGTTTTGTATAGGTTTAGGGATATATCTTCTGGTGGAGGGACTCCGCTATGGGAGTACATTCTTTGTACTGAGTGCGGAAGTTCGGGAGTTCATCAATGCAGACTATATTCCTCCGGTACTGCCTTTTTTATTCAATACAATTGGTTTTGGAATGATGCTTATTGCAGGTTTTATGTTTATCAGCCAATACATTTCTGAAAGAGAATGGGCCAAAGATCTGGCAAGAACCGGACAAATGACATTAACTCACTATGTCTCTCATCTCAGTATTGGGATTCTTGCATTGGCTTTATTGAAAGGGAACGGTTATTCAGGAATCGGCCATCATAACAGTACTGTGACTCCTTTTTATATTCTGTTGTATTCCGCAGGCTTTTTTATCCTAAGCCTTTATTTCAGTAAACTTTGGAGCAAAAAATTCAAGCAGGGACCACTGGAGATGTTGATGAGAAAGATAACGGATTAATCAAACAATATGGATTAAAACCTTTGAATTGTACCATTTTCACCCTGATTTGTGTCAGCTGAACTGCCTGCCAGTTCTCTAATTTTGTATCAATAAATTTTATAACAATGACAGAGAGAAATCAGAACGTACAGGAAATTGATTCATTGATGCTTTTTCAGTTTTATGCAGAATGGTGTCACCCATGCAAAATGATGATGCCTGTAGTCAATACCTTAAAAGTAAAACTGGAAGACTGGCTCAATGTGCATCAGGTAGATGTGGATCAACAACAGGAGCTCGCCGTAAAATATGGAATCAGGTCAGTTCCGACCTTTGTGGTCTTAAAAAACAATGTGGAAGTCTGGCGTAATTCAGGAGTACTTTCAGAACAAGCTTTAGAGCAGATGCTTATCAGTTTAAGATAAAAATTAAAAAATGAATGTATTAATTGATGCTGTGTTACTTGGTGTGGGAGCGACTATCTTTATGGATATATACGCTCTCATCATCAAGAAGTTATGGAATATTCCCTCTTTGGACTATCGTATCTTAGGGCGATGGATAGGGCACTTTAAAAATGGAAAATTCAGTCATCCTAATATTATACAAGCCACTCCTATTCAGGGCGAAAAGGCTATAGGCTGGCTGGCTCACTACTCCATCGGAATTATGTTTGCATATGTCCTGCTTTTAATTTGGGGCGAAAGCTGGCTGCTTCACCCAACTGCTTTTCCAGCCATTTTTATAGGGCTGGCAACCACATTAGCTCCATGGTTGATGATGCAGCCTGCATTTGGTTTTGGAGTTGCAGCGTCCAAGCTACCCAATCCTACCATTGCCAGACTTCGGAGTTTACAAGCCCATTTTATATATGGCATTGGGTTGTATTTATCCGGATTGTTTATTTCCGTATTATTTAGGTAGCTTTTACAGCTATCTGATAAAGAATCGGGACCTATGGTTTCGGTTCTTTTTTGTGTAGGTAAGTAAAATAGGTTCTATGATCCTGAGCTTAAATCCAGCCTACTTTTTTTCTCCAATTTGTATATTCTTCGTCCCTTATTTCTATTTCAGGAATACTTTCAGCATCAGGGATTTCATTAATATCCTTTTGAGATAATGGTGGCAAGCCAACCTTTAGCCGTTCTGGGTTTAAATGCTCCTTATTTTCTACCGGATAAGGAATTTCATTTTCAATGAGTTGGGTGCCATATTTTTGTGGCTTGCCCTGAAACACCTGAATTCGGTCATACAGATAGGCCTTGTTTTTTGGATTAATATCGTCCCTATTTTCTTCCATCATCCTATAGCATTGTTTCATAAACTCAGGTTCCCCAATGGAATGCTGGATAATAAGCCAGGCAGTATCACATGCCTTTTCGCCCACCTTGGATATGGAGGGAAATCCTATTTCGTTTATAATCTCCTGAAGTCGCTTGGCATTGTCTTTATGAACTTTTTCCATCTCAGGATGATATCCTCCTGAAAGTTCTCCTGCTGCAGAAAGCGTCTCCCTTACTGACAGATCCACCTGCGCCAGTTCTATTATTTCCTTTCCAAATGTATGATTCATTGCTCCTCAAATAAAGTTTCAATTTACAAAATTATTAATGGCATGAAGAATAAACCGGACTCTTTCCGCTACGGCAATCTTCGGAACTTCAATGATATTGTAATCATATTTCAGATAAGTTTCTACCATACAATCAAAGGTTTGCATCGCCTCTTCCCAGGTTTGTTTTCTCTCTAAATCATTCTCGTAAATATCTTTCCAGGGAGGAAGAATAAAAACATTTTTGTTGTAAACCATTTCTCTGGCGGTAACTTCCATATTTTTCGGAATAGAAAGGTTTTCCAGTTTGAGATACCCAATAGTATCCAATATTCCACGATCAAAGAAAACGGGACTTAAATTAGGAATTTCTATCATTGCTTGATAGTTTTTCGCTGAAGCTTCAAACATCAGTTCAGCAAACATTTTTTTATTGACCCAAGGCAGTCCCTCACCTTTTAAGTCCATTTGTTCCTTAATAATTCTTCGGCCATCTTCAGGCACTGTTGTAAATCCATTGTTATTTAATTCATTCAATAGTGTGGTTTTTCCGGCACCCGGCCCACCAGTGATAATATAAAGTTTTTTTGGGGTATGATTATTTTTCATCATCAACTATTTTAAAGGTTAATAACTTAGAATGATTAGGATCTGCTGTAGGATGATCTTAAGTTGGAAAAGAAAGAGCCTATCCATAGCTTATGAAAAAGCAGTAGATAAAAAGGATTTTATTGATTGTAAAGAATGGAAAAAAGATCTGTATAAGATAGAAAAGCAGGAAAAATTAAGGATAATTGTGATTCTCCTTATCTAGGAAAAGTCTGAATTAATCTTAAATGAGACAACAGAATTCTGATTCGTAAAGATAATCATTTTTGGTAAAATGAACGATAAAAGCGGTCTATTCCTTTGGTGGAAAAGTAATTCCTGCATCCTGAATAAGGTCATAACCATACTTCATAATAGTTTCAATGACCGGAATGGCTTTTTTTCCTTTCTCAGTCAGACTATATTCTACCTTTGGCGGAACTACGGGGAATACTTCCCGGTAGACCATTTCCTTACTTTCCAACTCTCTTAGCTGACTGGTCAGCATTTTGTCCGTAATATGAGGAATATCCTTTTTCAGTTCACTAAAGCGAAGTGGTTTTTCCTGTAATCTCCATAAAATAGGCATTTTCCAGGTTCCTCCTATGTGGCTTAGAGCAAATTCAATCGGGGTATAATACAATCTTTTGTCATGGAAAAACTCAGGCATAATAATCTTTTTTACAGTTATACTTTCCTAAAGGTAAGTATAGAACTAAAAGGTAAGTATATAGTTTTCTGATAGTTCATTTTGCAAATTTGCACAAAAAAATTATGAAATCGAAAAGAAATCTTTATATACTTTCTTTAGGTGTTTTTGGGATTACTACCACAGAGTTTGGAGTGATTGGTGTATTGCCGGAAATAGCTTCTGCATTCAATATTTCCATCGAAAGAGCAGGATGGTTATTGAGTGCCTTTGCTTTAATTGTAGCTGTATTTGGACCATTTATGCTGCTGATATGTTCTTCATTTAAAAGAAAAAGTCTGCTGGTTTCCTCCCTATTGATTTTTACCACAGCTAATATTCTCTCAGCATACATTGGGAATTTTTATCTGCTATTACTCATCAGAATGGTTCCTGCATTTTTCCATCCTGTGTATTGGTCAATTGCCTTGTCATTGGCTGAAAAGACTTCTGATCCAGCGGATAAATCAAAAGCAGTAAGCATTATTTTTTCAGGGCTTACGCTTGCCACAGTTTTAGGGGTTCCATTGGCCACATTAATGGCCGATTTTTTTTCATGGCAGTCTTCTTTTCTACTTACAGCATTGATTAATAGTGTAGCATTGGCAGGGGTTCAGTTTTTGCTTCCGGTCATTGAAAAAGAGAAAGAATCTCCAATGGTTTTTAATACCAAAATATTTCGCTCTACCCTTTTATGGATCAATCTATTTATAGCTTTTTTCACCATTGCAGGGATGTACTCTACTTATGGATATATGGCCGATTTTTTGAAAAATATAACCCAAATGAATGGTAAACAGATCAGCATGATGCTTTTCTTATTTGGAACCGTTGGAATCTTGGGTAATAAAATTGCAGGAAAATATATGAGTCGCTTTCCTTTTCATACTCCCTTTATATTCTTAGTTTTATTATCCTGTATTCACCTGCTGATCTATCAATATGGAAGCTTTCTTGTTCCCATGATTTGGATTATTGGGCTTTGGGGTCTAATCCATTCCGGAGGTTTTCTGATCAGCAATGTTAATGTGACATCATCTGTTTCCGGTTCTTCAGAATTCATCAACAGTATTTTTACTTCCTGCGGAAATTTGGCAGTGACCGCCGGAACATTATCCGGAGGATTCTGGATTGCTCATTATGGTATTGCGAATATCGTCTGGTCAAGTATGATGATGATGGCATTGGCATTACTTACTTTATTCATTAAGAAAAAGATGATGGAAAATAAGTCTTGAATAGTAATCAGACTCTTTTATTTGTTTTTCCAAAGGTTTTTGTAATATTCTTTTTTTAAATAAATGGGTTTTATTTAATCGGTTTTATAATGTACAGTTTGTTCTGGCTTGTGGTAAACAACTGAAAGTTGAGATTTCTATCTGCAAAATAGAAATAAGGTAAATATTTTTTTTCAAGTTCTGCTTTCAGTTGTCTGATGTTTTCTCCTTTGGTTTGATAAAACTTTTCGGTTGTAAACCTTTCATCAAATGACATTTTTTCTTTAAACTTCAATGTATCTCCCTTTATCAGAAGCTGACAGTATAAATCTCCTTTCCAACTTTTTGAAGTGGATGATATGGAACCTCCTGATGCACTGGAAGTAGACTTCACGAGTTCTCTTCTTTGGAAATAAACAGGCATAATATTTGGGAAACGATTCGGGTCCAGCTCTTTTCTTTCGCTTTCAAAAGAGTCCTTTCCAAAAAGACTGTTATGGTACCCGGGATTTGCCTTGGGATAATATATTCCGTCAGAAAGCTTGGTATTGGTAGATAGTTGATACCATCTTCCATGCATATAATAAGTGATTTGCTCTTCTGAGCCTCCTTTACTGTTCCTTAAATACTCTTCTGCATCTTCAACTATTGTATGGTACATATTCATCTGTTCTTCTCTGCTCCATTTCAGATCTTCATTCTGTACGACCATTGGTTTACGAATTGTATCACCATTCTTTATCCAGGTTTTATAATATTTCTTGTTATAATTCACTATAAAATCACCATACAACAACTCACACCAGTTATCACGGGTACTTTTGTAGGTATAATGATCTTTGATATTCCCATTCTTATCCAGCTTATAAAAATGATAGTCCTTATAAAAACGGGTACTGCCTACTGCCCCATCATCTTCTATTTCTTTCTGATCCCGATCCTTTGGAATCTCACTGGTCACAACAATCACCTCTCCGTCTGAATTTATAAAATGCTGTATCGGATCAAAGCTTTCCCACATGAGTTTTATTTCGTGATGCCCAAAAGAAATGGATTTAGAAGTATCAATATCCTGATAACCCTTATATTCTTCAGGCAGCCTGGAATTGTTCATTCTATTGAGTAAATACACATCCAAACTACCAAAATTGTACAAGAAAATAACGGCCAACAAGAGAACAGCTCCTAGAATAAGCAGTATTTTTTTCATTTGAATTTTATGATTCTTTAAAGATAATTAAATTCTATTCAAAACCTTGGAAAACTTTCGCTACAAGCCATGAATACTAGCAAAAAACAAGAATATGAGAGGAGATACGACTTATAATTTGTAATTTGTCAATATAATATTGAGATTCAAAAAAACAATGAAGTTATGAAGAGAATACACCATCTCAACTGTGTAAAGGTTGCCATACCCATGAATGACGACGTAATTGGCCATTGCCTATTGATAGAAGAAGATGACAACCTGCTGCTAATTGATACCGGAGTCGGTGTACAGGATGTAGAGCACCCCAATGAAAGGTTGGGTGCAGAACTTATAAAAGCTGTGGGGATTCAATTGGATATGGAGCTTACAGCCTTTCAACAAATCCAAAAACTGAGACTGGATCCCAATCATGTAAAGGATTGTATTTTAAGTCATATGGATCCTGACCACACGGGAGGACTTGCAGATTTCCCTAATGCTACAGTGCATGTTTCTATGGAAGAGCATATCAATTTTTACAGTGAAAATCCTCGTTATCTGGAGGGGCATCTTTCTCATCATCCGAATATAGCCGAATACTCCACTTCTAAAGAACAATGGTTTGGATTGGAAGCCAGAAGACTGAATACTTCCCTGAAAACCGAGATATTTCTTATCCCTTTATTCGGGCATACGCTTGGACATTGTGGAATTGCCTTACAATGGGAGGAAAAATGGATGTTATATGTAGGAGATGCCTATTATCTGAGAGCTGAACTGGAAGATGACAATCACCCTGTAAACCACTTGGCAGAAGCAAGGGCCGATGACAATATAAAGCGTCTGGAATCTATAGAAAAGATAAAAAAGCTGATCAACGAACATCCGGAAATAGAAATTTTCGGCTATCATGATCGTGAAGAATTTTCAAGATATGCAGTATAAAAACAGGCTTATAGAATTGATTAAAATATAAAACCCTCGCTCCAGGCAAGGGTTTATTGTTTATCGTATATGGATTAAAATTGCGTTATTATTCCTGCATAATTTTTTTAACCTCTTCAAATTCGCTTTCAATCACATCATCCTGCTTATAAGTCAATGATGAAACAATAATATTAGTTAATAGAGAAAGTGTGAATCCCGGAATAATCTCGTACCAATTCTTTAACGGATGCTGAAGATATACCCAAGCCAATACAGTTACTCCACCTACTAACATACCAGCCAAGCCCCCCTGCCAGGTTGTTTTTTTCCATAAAAGAGACAAAAGAATAAGTGGCCCGAATGCAGAACCAAAACCAGCCCATGCATTTCCTACCAGATTAAGGATGCTGTCTTTTGGATCTAAAGATAAAAGACCTGCAATAATCGCTACCAATAGAACAGAAAGTCTGCTGGCGATCAGCAATTGTTTTGAGGTTGCCTTTTTATTCAGGAAAGCTTTATAAATATCTTCCGTTAATGAACTTGAAGTAACCAATAACTGGGAAGAAATAGTACTCATTACAGCAGCCAAAATAGCCGTAAGCAGGAATCCTGCAATAAACGGATGGAATAATATACGGGAGAAATAAATAAAGATCGTTTCTGCTTCTGTCTTGGAGTTATCAAACTTCATCATGGTTTCCAAGTCAAATTTTTGCAGATAAGCAATTCCCACCAAACCGATGGCTAAAGCTCCGGCAACAGTAAAAATCATCCATGTAATTCCTATTCGTCTTGCCTTAACCAAATCCTTAGGCTTATCGATGGCCATAAAACGTACCAGAATATGAGGCTGCCCACAATATCCTAATCCCCATGCCAAGAGAGAGACAATGCTTACCGTAGTTGTTCCTCTGAATAGATCCAGATATTTAGGATCTTTAGCTTCAATCAGGGATAAAGTTTCTCCAACTCCTCCAATCTGGGTAATGGCCACAATCGGTACAATCACTAAGGCCAGGACCATAATGGTTCCCTGCACAAAGTCTGTAAGGCTTACCGCCAGAAATCCACCCAAAAACGTATACAAAACCACTACTAAACTGGTTAATAGCAAACCTACGGTATAATCCATTCCAAAAGCTGACTCAAACAACTTTCCGCCTGACACCATCCCTGCTGAAGTATACAGCGTAAAAAATACCAGAATAAAAATGGAAGAGGTTATTTTTAGAAGATGATTTTTATTTTTAAACCTGTTTTCAAAGAATACAGGAAGTGTAATGGCGTTTTGAGCGACCTCGGTATAAATCCTGAGTCTTGGTGCTACAATAATATAATTGAGATAAGCCCCTATCGTTAGCCCTATCGCAATCCAGGAACTGGAAATCCCGGATAAATACATGGCGCCCGGAACCCCCATCAACAGCCAGCCACTCATATCCGCAGCCCCAGCTGACAATGCCGTAACAGCGGGACCCATCTTTCTTCCGCCTATTAAAAATTCCTCCGAATTACTTGTTGATTTTCTATAAGAATATATGCCTATACCTATCATTAATAACAGATACAACCCCACAGAAATCCCTTCATATACTTGCATATCATTTTTTTTATGAAGCCGAAGATAACCATTTTTTAAAAAATGTCCGAGATACCTCTTAAAAAACTACCTTATTTTAAATATAAAATCCCGGGTAAATTTACCCGGGATTTGGTTTTATCATACACAGGATGTGCTTTATTTCACAAGCAACTGAGCTCTTCTCAAATTGTCTGTTGCCTGCAAAATTTTATTTCTCAGAATGGGATTATAATCAGGATTTTTCAAAAGAAACTGATTCACAATACCAAATGCTTCTGGAGCCTGATAATTGCTAAATGTTGAACGAAGCCAATTATCCGGGAAAAATATGGCTCCTGTTTTTTGTATTTCCTGCAAAACCTCTAAAGTATTGGAAAGATAATGAATAGAAGTATTTTGTCTTAACGGATGATGCAGGTAGCCTAATGCAGAACCAACCGCTGATTCATTTGCTCTGTTTTGTTTTTGCATAAGACCATTGAAAAAATCGTCGCGTACTTTTGGGTCTGAAGAAGCCCCTTTCATAATAATTTTAAAACGATTTACCCTATCCGGATTCTTGATTCTCGTCAACTGCTCTTGCAACAAATCATTATTATTGGCATTTCGTAATGATAAAGCAAGGGCAAGGTTCGTAAAATCATCATCATTAAGGGATACGTCTTTCGGAGGTGTCTGGGATTTCCAAATGGTGTATAGGGTATCATATGCCTGCTGAGACTGAAATATTCCCTGATAGCAATCGAATACAATTTTCTTATTATTTTTTGCCGTCTGTACCTGCAATGTTTTCCATAATATATCTTCTATATTTGCGGATTCTTTCAATCGGGTATTTTCAGATAAAAAATCCCAGTAAATAGTAGAAATATATCCGGTAATCAAACGTAAATTTAATTCTGTATTTTCCTTTGGTAATTGTTCAGCAAAAAAATGTAATAAATCCTGCGGGCTGGTTCCTGAGCCGTTCAGCATGTTTTCATATAAAGAAATATAAGCACTCGCACGGTTGATCGGATCTTTTACCAAAGAGAACTCCGACATTACAGCTTTATCTGTTTTGAATACCCCATACCCGATTCCTGATGAGTTTTGCAGGATAAAAAGAGGTTTCTTTTTCCCTTTTAACGCTGAAATATTTTGTTCTTTTCCATCCAGCTTTATGTTAATAGTTTCAACCCTGTCAGCATAAAATAAACTGATCTGAAATGCCTGTGGCCAATATTTTTGTTCCTTTCCATATTCTGGTTTCTGGGAAATGATAAATTCTTCAATTGCATTGCCTTTATATTTTACATCATAATCGATCACAGGCCTACCCGGATCATTTACCCATACTTTATTCCAGCTTTGCAGATCTTCCGGTGTATGGTGATCAAGAATGGTAATAAGATCCGGCCAGCTTGCATTACTGTAAGCATATTTTCTAAGGTATTCGCTTACTCCCTTTTGAAAATTTTCCTCCCCGATCAGCAATTCCAACTGGCGCATCATAATGGGTGCCTTATCATAAATAATAGGCCCATACATCATCCCTGCATTCTGAAGGTTATCCAGAACCTGTCGGATAGGATTGGCCCCTAAGGTACGATCCACCGAATAAGCCGCCGGAAAATGGCCTGTTAAAAACTTCAGATCATAAACACTTTTATCTGAAGATGCACCGGTACTTTTATCTGCCATAAAATTGGCAAAAACCTCTTTCATCCAGACATCATTAAACCAATTCATGGTTACCATATCTCCAAACCAAAGGTGGGCAACCTCATGGGCTATAAGATTGGAACGGTTATTTAACTGGTTTTGGGTAGCATTTTGATCTAAAAATAAAGTGGAATTTTGAAACAATATGGCCCCCGGATGCTCCATTCCCCCGAATTGAAAATCAGGAATAACAACCAACCCGTGCTTTTGAAAAGGATGCTTAATGTCTGTCCATTTTTCGTAATAGGAAAGAGAATTCCTATATAAAGTGAAAATTGAATCCATACTATTTTTAATTTTCACAGAATCTGTTTCACGATATAAAATTCTTGAATCCTGCTGACTGATTTTCTCTGTATGATCTTTAAAATCTCCTGCAGCAAAAGAAAACAAGTAGGTAGGAAGCAGATCCGACTGATCAAAACGCAAGGTTTTTTGGGTCTGCTGTATGCTTGTGTCTTTAAGCTTTCCATTGGTGATAGCACTCCATTTTTCAGGAACAGTTAATGTCAGAGAATAATTGGCTTTCAGATCAGGCTGGTCAAAACAAGGAAACATCGTTCGCGCACGATCCGGAACAAATAAAGCATACAGGTATCCATCACGTCTGTTCAGAGCTCCGTTGCCGGCAAGAAAGGCAATATTAATCTGGTTAAATCCCGATTTCAGGTACTTTGCTTCAATAATGATATGTTCATTTTCCAGAACTGCCTTTATCTGTTGTCCGTTCACAGATACAGATATAAGTGAAGAGGGATCTTCTTTAAAATCCATCTGTAACGGAGCATCATTTTGCTTTTTATAATTAAAAGTAAGAACTTCTGTTCCAGCAATCCTTTCTGACTTACTTTCCGGGATTTTCAGATTAAGTTCATACTTAATTTCATTGAGCGTATTTTTTCTAAATTGGGCCAGCTCGTAAGAGACACCAGATTCAATTTTTGGTAAAGGCTTCATTTGGGCATGATAACCACTATTGAAAACAACTAAAAATAATGCTAATAGGCCTGTTTTTTTCATAGATCAAATATAAGGATTGGAATTGGAATGAGTAATATTGAAATAGCTAGCCCCTGGCAAGACTAAAATTTTGGGATCTTATTATGGGCATAAACTAGAAGCGATTTTCAATTGGTGGTTTATTGTAATAAAAAAATAATCCACTTATTTTCATCCCTATTTTAAGACACACTATTACTGTATCTTACCCATATATTTTTTCAAGTAAAAATTAGTATTTTTTGACATACAAAATCACAAATAATTCGTTTACTACAGCCGGATTAAAACAATTTTAAAGAATATTTTTATATTTATTTATATTAATTCCAAACAAATGCAATTCTTTGTATTTTTTTTCATAAATATTTAATACTTTAGCTGTATAATTGAAACAAATGGGCATACTTCTTAAACCTATTGATGTAGTAGAAGATATTTCACAAGAAGACTTTCGTGAAAAATATTTAAAACCATGTAAACCAGTGGTAATCAGAAACATGGCAAAAAACTGGCCTGCCTATCAAAAATGGACGATGGAGTACATGAAGGAGGTTGTAGGCGACGTGATTGTTCCTTTATACGACAGTGCCAAGGCTGATCCTGCAGCTCCCATCAACACTCCAACGACTAAAATGCCGTTTAGTGAATATGTTGACCTTATCCAACGGGAACCTACCGACCTTAGAATTTTCTTTTTCGACCCTATCAAATTTGCGCCTAAATTGCTGGATGATTATGTTCCGCCAAAGAATCTGATGGGTGGATTTTTAGATAAATATCCGAGTATGTTTTTCGGAGGAAAAGGTTCTGTAACGTTCCTTCATTATGATATAGACATGCCTCATATTTTCCATACTCATTTCAATGGTAGAAAGCATGTTCTTCTTTTTGAATATAAATGGAAAACACGTCTTTATAAGCTTCCTTATGCAACTTATGCACTGGAAGACTATGATATTTCAAACCCTGACTTTGAAAAATTCCCGGCATTGGATGGCATCGAAGGAATTGAATGTTATCTGGAACATGGAGATACATTATTTATGCCTACTGGCTGGTGGCACTGGATGAAGTATCTGGACGGATCTTTCTCTATTTCTCTTCGTGCCTGGGACAAAAGTTGGGCTGTAAAAGCACATTCTCTTTGGAATCTTACTGTTCAACGTAATTTTGACAACTTCATGAAAGGACGGTATAAGAAAAGATATATGGACTGGAAAGAAAGAAAAGCCGTGGAAAGAGCTAATATTGCCTTAAAAAAAGGACTTCCTAAATAAAAAAATTATTGTCAGGTTGAAAGATTTTTCTTTCAACCTGTTTTTTTATACAATCTATTTCATATAAAGAGGAGTCATAAAGTTGTGGATGAAGGTCTATGTTTAATGAAAACCTCCCCTGCAAATGATTTTATGCTCATCATTCTGCTCATTTTATTTTTATACATCGCAATTAAAATTTAATTAAATTGCATAGTGAACCCGTTCCCTTAATACCTGATGTATGTTCGAAAAATTGATTGATAGCTTTGAGAAGCTATGTCTTCAGATTATTATTGAAATATTGCTGGTACCGGTAACCATTTTCAAATTATTTCAGGATACCCGTCGCTGTTATGACTTGTCTGTACATGAAATGGAAAAGGAAGAACCTGAGCGCTTTCGTGATTATCTGTCACCCATTAAGCTTTCAGTCTATACTTCAGTGATCGTTTCTGTACTTCTCATGGATTATGGCGGAGAACAAAACTTTATATCCAAGATCAAGGGGCTAAGTATGGTAGAAAAGGCCTTATTCATTTTCCTGATGAATAATTTTACAGCCGTTGTTTTCAGTGTAATATTATTATGGTACAAAAAGGAAAAAGTAAACACAGTTACCTTTCGCACACTGCTTTTTTCCTTTATCTATACCACTGTTTACACCTCTACTCCATTTTTCATCCTGATTCTCTCTACTATGTTTTTAGGACAGACAATCAATGTACAGTCTTATTTGGATCATCTTGCAAAATTGGCAGAGTCAGGAGCGTATACCTCCAGAGATCATATCTTCTTTATTGTTTTCTTTATATTTATTGTAACAGGAATTATTGGGCTGATAAAATTGTTCAGGGCTTTGCATCATATTTTACAGGAAAACTTTCGTTATCATCCTTATGTGGTATGGATTTTCACCTTATTGTTTTTTCTTATACAGATCTACTATGCGAGAGGATTCATTTGAGAAATTCCTGTATTTTAAGTGCTTTTGCGGCGAATAAGTGTATTTTAATGGAAAGGTTTACTCTAAAAATGCAATGTTAGAAATAGCTTTACAATCATTGATTTTACAAAATAAAAAATACACACAAATAATTGATTTACAATAAAATAAAATCAACAAAAAGACTATATCTAAACATTATTTTAAGATTTTTTTAACAAACACACCAGTCTGTTCATATTTTATTTACATTTGTGAAAAACAATAATCAATGTCTCGACCTCGCGAAAGAATAGTAAGCACTTCTATGCTTTTGTTTCACAAACAAGGCTATAACCGTACTGGTATCAATCAGATTATTGAAGACGCCAAGGTATCGAAGGCAAGCTTTTATCAGCACTTCAAGTCAAAGGACGATCTATGCATTGAGTTTCTCAACAACAGATATGATTATTGGGTTTCTGAGCTTGAAAATTTTATATCTGAAGCGGAAAATCTTGAGGAAAAAATACTGAGATCATTTGATTTTCTTATGTATATGAACGAAAAAGAAGACTTCCGGGGCTGCAGCTTCCTGAATCTTCTCTCTGAAATACCTGCTGATCAATTGGATATCCATCATGTTCTCCGCTATCATAAAAATAAACTGCGGGAGTTCTTCAATGAAGAGATTAAGGATGAGCATACAGCATCCCATATCTATCTGCTTTTTGAAAGCTCTATACTGACCAGCCAGCTTTATAGATCCAATGAATTAATCGAAACATCTAAGACCGTTATAAAAAATATACTCAACCTTTCACACTAAGGAAGAATTAAATATACTCAAGTAAAAAGCAATTAAAAACTATGCAAAACTCTACTTTCTTGCAGAAGACTCATTCTGCAGTGTTCAGGCTATGCCTAATCGGAAGTACCACCATCACTTCACTACTCTATTCTCAGACCGGTGGTGCAATAGGAATAAATACTCCTAATCCGAAAGCTACATTGGATATTAATGCCAAAACAGATGGAACTTCACAGACAGAGGGTCTTATGATCCCTCGTCTTACCGGAGATCAGATCCAAACAATGACAGCAAGCATCCTGCCCGGAACGGAATCTCTGATGATCTATGCAACAGCCTCTCCTGTTTCTCCTACTGCAAAGGTCTCAAAAATCACTCAGCCAGGTTATTATTTCTGGAATGGTACCAATTGGGAAAGTATGGGTGTAAATTCTAATATCTATACCGCAGATGGCTCTATCACAACACCTTTAGCATCAAGAAACGTGGATCTTAATGGCAAGAACCTTGTTTTTTCCGGAACAGGAAGTGTAGGAATTGGAACCGCCCCGTCAGGATCTGCAAAACTTGACGTTGCCGGAACCGTGAAAGCCAGTGCCATAGATTATAATTCTGATGAGAGACTGAAGCAAAACATCACAGAAATAAAATCTTCTGGCGAAATAGTCAATAAGCTAAGGCCAGTTTCCTACTTCTGGAATGAGACAGGAAAGAAGAAAGGAGGAAATGCACAGTTGCAATATGGCCTTGTCGCCCAGGAGGTGGAAAAAATTCTTCCCAACATCGTAAGTACCGATAATGATGGATATAAATCCGTAAACTATAACGAACTGATTCCTTTATTGTTGCAAACCGTTCAGGAACAGGGCCAAAAAATCGACGAATTACAGAAAGAAGTACAGCAGTTGAAAAAGTCAAAATAATCATCGAGGAAATCGATTTTTGACCTATTCATTGCAATCAGGGGTTGAGATTTTGTCTCAACTCATTATTAATCTTGTAATTCAAAGAACATGAAACTCAAATTATATTTCATACTGCTCTTTCTAATAAGCCAGAGTATTTTGGCGCAGAATAACTATTACTGGGTGGGCGGTCCCGGTAACTGGACAGATCTTAATCACTGGCGTATAGGCTCATCATCAGGACAAGCCGCCACTATTATTCCTTCCCGCTATGATAATGTTTATATCAATTCCGGAAGTGGTTTTACTTCCAGCGGAGGTATGCTTACTATCCCATCAACAGCTACCTGTAAGGATTTCATCATCGATGATTCATTTAACACAAAACTTAGCTTTCCGGCAGGAAGTGTTTTTAATGTGTATGGAAATCTGAAATGGAAATCCAATGCTGGTGCTTATTATAACCTGACTATGAATTTGTTTTCGGACAGCTCAAATCCGATCCCAAACCTCATCGATGTTGATAACATGATTGATCCTTTATACGTTAATGGAGGATATCAATCGTCTTTTAATCTTAAAGGAAACGGAACTTTCAAGCTTGTGAAAAATTTTGCCAGCAACGGATTTTTTTTATTCAACATTAGCGATACTGCCTTTCTGGATACAGATCATAAAAACATAAGTTCTTTGATGCTAACCCACAGCTCTACGGCAGCATCCAATTTTAGGTCTTCTACAATAACTACTTCCAATTCAATGACGTTCAACTCGTCTGCCAATCTTACCCAGGCTACTCTTACTTTTGCTTTGTTGAATATACAAACGACTCAGGATATAAAAAAAAATACTCCTTACTTTTTCAGGATTTGCCCAAATATCAGGTGGAAATCTACTGACTATTGATGAAGTTGCAGGAGTAGGAACTTCCGGGGGGAGTTTTACAGGAAATCAATTTAACATTAATAAATTCAATTTATATGCCTCTATACTCAACGCTAATTTGCTTAAGGCTAATGATATAGTAATTGGCGATGGAAGCGCTGAGATGACAGGATCCCGCTTTGAGATCAAAAACATGACCCTTGGTAAGGGAAACAATATTTTGCGTACATCACAATTTGACATCAATAATCTTACCCTGAATGGTGGACAATACAATTTCCGTCAGCCTATAGGTGGCCTTCCTACTTATTTTCAGGTTAATCAAACCCTTATTGCCAATACTCCATGTAACGGAGCTATTCCAAAGTTTGGAGCCTTAGATATTACGTTTCCTGTAAACCTCATTCTCCCGGGTACTCTCAACGGAAATGGAACTGCTTCTTTTAATGGCTATAATTTAATCACTACAAAACTTACCGGAGGAGCTTCTGTAACGGCAGGAATAAATGGTGGAAACAATACAGGAAATATTACGTATCCGGGAATTACAGCAAAAACCTATTACTGGATAGGCGGTGGTGGTAGCTGGAGTGATCCGGCACACTGGTCTTTCACATCAGGAGGATCTTCTGCCAACTGTATTCCTATCATGTATGATGATGTGATCTTCAATGAAAATGCAGGGTTTACAGCTGGAAATAATACGATCAGTAATAACGGTGCAATTGCTTCAGTACGAAATATGACCTGGAATAACGCTCCGGCTAATCCTGTTTTGAATGTAGGCATGAATTTATATGGCAATATTTATCTTCAAAAGGATATGACCGCTCCTGTAACAATGACCTTGCTTAAAAATAATTCAGGAGATCCTGTTGTAAGTCGTTACATGAACTTTGAAGGTCAGAAAGTAACTCAGCTGAGCATCTTTGGTAATGACAATTTCTACCTCCTGCCATCTGGCTCAGGTACTCCTTATGATCTGGAAGTTGGAGGGGTTTTTAATTTTGACAACAATGCCCTGACAAGTAATCTTTATGCAGACGGAAGAAAAATAAAATCCGGAGAATTGTGGTTAGGTGGTAATAGTGTGAATATAGATAATGCCTTGCTTCGTCAGAATATCTTAAATATTCTAGCCAAACAAACCATTACGGCACCTAATACGGCAGTATACACCCAAAACTATAATGGGCGATATTACAATTCAGGAAATACCAATAATTTTTTTGGGAAAGTATACAAAGAGGGAAATAGTGTCGGAGATATACAGCATATGAATACTGAAAATTTTCAGGCTAATGGAGGGGATTTGAGAGTTTTCGGAAACAATAAGGCAAAAAATGTTACTATTAATGCTCTTTCCAATATCAATATGTTTGATAGTAGTACCAAATTTACCATAACGGACAGCTGGATATATAATCGTTCAGACTGTGATCTGGTTGTTAATTTCACTGGTCAGGGCGGAAATAATATTGTTCTGGGAAATAGTATTAATGGTAATGGGTTCGTTGAATTGAACAGAATGAATTTTTCAGGAATTAACGCCAGCTATATCAATCCGGTTGCAGGAGCAAAACCTATTAATGCCAGCAATTCTATAGACAGCGGAAGTAATTCTGGAATCAATTTCATGGACACTACTCCTAAAAACTTTTACTGGAAAGGGGGTCCCGGCACATGGAATGACCTCAGCCATTGGTCTTTGGATCCTACAAGCACAAGAACAACAGCCAATTGCGGCCTCCCTACCATTAATGACAATGTTTTCTTTGATCAGTATTCCGGATTTTCTACAACAGGAATCACCAGTATACAGCTTTCTAATGACGTTTCCGTTAATGATATAACATTCAGTGGATTAACCACCGGCTCAAGATCCCTTTTCTCAGGAAATAGCAACTATTACAAGATCAATGTCAATGGAAATGCAGTTTTGCATGCAGGATATTATGATGCCGGCTACTTCAGCGGGTTTACGTTTGTAAATATTAATAAACCTACAGGTACCTTAAAAAATGTAACTCCCAATGGAGCAACTTCATCCCTTAATTTTGCCGGAGATGCCCAATGGAAAATCAACAGGGGAACTTCACAGTATGATCTTAATGGTAATTCTAGTATTGGACAAACCAGTATTCCAGGAAATATTTTGGATATAAGCGGTACTGTAATGAACATTAATATTGTCAATATAAACGGTTCTCAGCTATTGATGGACAATGCAGATCTTACTGTTAATTCCAGCTTTATCATCAATACCAAACAACCCGTTGTAAACACAGCCAATAGTGTTATCAAGTTAATAAGAAACTTTGGAGGCTCCGATTCTGATATTACATTCAATAATTTAAATCATTATTTTGAAAAGATAGAATACACCAATTCTTCTACCAATACAGATTATATTATCTCTTTTAGCATGCTTGGCGGGGTTATCAATACCTTTATTATTCACTCAGCAACCCATTCAAGACTTGATAAGGTTAACCCATCCATCATTCTTAGAACCCCTATGGCTGTGAATAACCTGACCATTGAGAAAAATAATTTTGTTGCCCTAGACGGCAATCTACAAGTCAACCAGTCATTAAAGATACTGGGAGACTGTTTAGACCGAATTACTTTTGCTTCATCCAATGCACAACCGAAAACCTTACTGCTTCCTAATTACAGTACCAATCCATCCAATTACATAATGGATAAAATACAGTTTAAGGCAATCTCCTCTTCTGGTGGACAAACTTATACTGCTACAGGAAGTACAGATCTTGGAGGAAATAACGGCATAAATTTTCAGGATGCAATTCCCTCCACTTCAAGAAATCTTTACTGGATTGGTGGCCAGGGATTATGGCAAGATCCTCAACATTGGTCATTAAGCTCAGGTGGTGTGCCAGTGGCAGGATGTGATATTCCTACCGCAGCTGATCATGTATTCTTTGATCAGAATTCTGGGTTTACAGCCACTGCAAACAAGATCATGATACGAGGAAACAACTTTTCGAAAGCCAATAATATCACTTTTAATAATGCTCCTCATCAGCCGGTACTGGATTTTGGCATAAATGGCAGTACCCCTTATTATCTGAATGTGTATGGAAACCTGACCCTGCAAAACGACTTAAAAATCATAGTGCCGATGTCAACGTATGGATTAACCCGTAACATCATCATGGCACAGGGAACTTCCACAGGAAGAACACGATATATTGATGCAAAAGGAGCCTATATTTATCTGAATATTAATTCCCAGGATTATTTTGAATTAAAAAGTCCTTATCAGGGAGATATCAACTTTAATAATGCTGCTGGGTTTAAAACCAATGACCAGCCTATGAATCTTGTTAATTTCAGCTGGAATCAAACGGTCAATAATAATCCTGTAGTAGATCTTGGGCAGTCCATCATTACAGGGACAAGAACAAATAGCATTGGTACTTCTAACTATTACGCAGCAGCAATTTCCTATTATAATTTCTATAGTCCTTATTTTTATATTAACTCAGGGAATAATCCAATCACTTTAAATGCATCTGCCGCTAAAGTTAATGTAGGATATCTTACAACCAATACTCCTGATGCAGCCAGCTTTGGTGATCTTACCATCTGGAAAGACGGAACAGTAAATACCGGAACAAAAATCTGGAATTTCAATAAAATGACTTTCCTTGGAAGTTCTGCCGTCAATTCTGTAAGTACGCTGACCTCCGCAGGTAAATATAAAACACTGTACTTCAATCCGGGATCTTATCAGATAGAAAGCAGCCAGACTGTCACCGAAAATCTATTCATGACAGGAACTCCCTGTAACAGAATCTCTGTCATCAAGTCAACAGCGGGCCAGAACACCCTCAATCTGGATCCAGCAGCAGCATACACCATGTTTTATGCATCCATACGAGATATGAACTTTTCCCGTACTGTAAGTGCTTATGGGAATAGTCAGGATTTAGGAAATACAGCTAACCTTACGATTGTTCCTACCAATGTACAGGCAGCAGGATTCGGAGGCAACAAGACCCTCTGTGCTTCGGAATTTCCAAAAACCTATGATGCATCAGCTTTATACGGAACGGATCCCAATGCAACCTATACCTGGACGAAGCTTAATACTCCCAATTCAGGAGTGATGAGTACAAGTCCATTGGTAACATTTACACAGCCCGGAAATTACAGGGTAAATGTCACTTATAGTCAGGACGGATGTAATATTACAGAAAACTTCACCATTTCTTCAATTGCATTGCCCGAAGATAGTAGTACTTCTTCAGCAGCAAGTGCCGCTAAGCAGATTTCCGGAGATATAGAGGTAAAGTTTAAGGGGTCTCTTCCCCAGGCTTATATCTTTACGTATAACATTAACGGAGGTCCTGATCAGGAAATTGCATCTGCGGCTAATGGTGAAGCAATTATTCTTCATTCTAAAGCCCAGGCAGGAACATTTGTTTATCGTCTTAAAAGCATCCGATTTGCCACTGGAGAAGCTTGTCCGGCTGCGATCAGCAATAAAGAGATGATTGTGAATATCAACCCTGACTGCCCTACCCCCGGTGTCATGATGTTGATGGATAATCTTCTCCGAGGCTGCACTTCTGCTATGGGAGCGAGACGCTTATCAGAAGTAAATCCGTCTGTTGTATCAAACCCACCAACGGATGTGGGCGTAACAAGGCTTGTTTCGGGAACAGGAATTGTAGTAAAGGAAGGAAATGAGGTATTTCTGATCCGTAATGCGAATGCTGCCCCTGAATCGCTTACGCTTCCAACAAATAAAACTCATATTCAGGGAGCTATTATTTATCATAACGATCACTTTTACGAAGGAGTAGAAAACGGAAAGTGGATCCGGGTAGATAATGACTAAAATTGCACTTAATTGAAACTGACTAATCGTCACGAACCGCATTGGAATTATTTCAATGCGGTTTTTTTGTTACTTTATATTTTATTTTGATCAAAAAAATCCCTCAGCAACTTTGAACTTTCCTCAGCGGTTTTTAAGTTAACGGTTTCTCCATTTTCATCAGTGGTAAAGTGTCCTTTAAATGCTTCCGGCATTCTGTCATATTGTTCATTCACCTGTTCCAGCAGGTCTTTAAAAGAAGTATACTTATATTTTTCAACAAGAAATGGTAATGCATTTTTCCCTCTCAGTAATTCATATTCCTGATAATTGTAAGGGGTTGTTTGCTCACGTTTTGCCAATGTCCCCTTAAGTTTATTCACAAGCTTTTCAATATCTTTTTCCTCTGAGAACAAAGCCAATCCCCGCAAGGCATAGATTTTCATATCCAGATATCTTTCTTTTTTATAAGCCAGCTCAAAAAATGACTGAAGCTTGGAATAAGTCTGATTATAAAGGAGTTTCAGGATTCTGTTTCGATAATCAAGCTGCTTAGTGGTTGTATAAATTCTGATCAAGCAGTCAAAATTTTCGGGAGTAAGATCACCAGATTCAAGATTATACAATGCGTTCCTAAAATCTATATGTCTCTCATTAAGTTTTTCATCTGATAGAATCTTCGGAAATCTGCTCATCTTATTGGTAAATTTTGATATAGGTTTATTTCTTATGCAAATTGAGAAAAATAATTTAAAACTATGGATAGGAATAGAATTTAATTTTTTCCTAAAGCCTTTTTCTATTGATATAAAAATAAGCATTGATCGCACCTAGCATTTACATTTCAAATACAAGACTCTATTTCTTTCCATGTTAACAAATCTTAAAACAATGTTAATTTTTACTTCAGGTCCCTTTCCAAACAGTCGTTTAATTTTGTTATGATTTTAATCTAATCAAAAGAAAGTGAAGAAAATTTTTACATCCGTTTTGTTTTGTGCTTCTATTTTTTTCTATGCACAAACCGGTACTCTTTCCGGAAACATCAATGACGACACTAAAATTGCCCTGCCGGGAGCTAAAATCTCCTTAAGTCCGGGAACTATTTATACAACCTCTGATGAGCATGGAAATTTTGTTTTCCTGAATGTTCCTCCTGGTAATTATACCATGAAAGTGGATTATCTGGGCTATGGAGCGCATGAATATCATGTAACTGTAGAATCTGAAAAAAATACGCGACAAAACATCGTTTTCGATAAAAAGGAAACAAATATTGCCGAAATCGTAGTTTCCGGAGCTACTTTAAAGAATCAGGCAAGAGCCTTAAACAAGCAGAAAAACAACGCCAATATTACCAATGTGATCTCTTCCGACCAGATCGGACGTTTTCCTGATGCCAATATCGGAGATGCCCTGAAGCGTGTTCCGGGAATTACCATACAAAATGATCAGGGAGAAGCCAGAAACCTTATTATCAGAGGTCTTGCCCCCAACCTAAACTCCGTAACCCTGAATGGTGACAGAATTCCGTCTGCTGAGGGCGATAACCGTAATGTTCAGATGGACCTTATTCCTTCTGATATGATCTCTACCATTGAGGTGAATAAAACCCTAACACCCGATATGGATGCTGATGCCATTGGTGGTTCTGTAAACCTTATCACAAGGGCCTCTCCTAATGGGCAGAGAATTTCTGCAACATTGGCCGGCGGGTATAATCCGATTCGTGAAAAAGGAAATTATACAGCCGGATTTGTATATGGAAACCGTTTTTTAAACAAAAAATTGGGCGCTGTATTTAGCTTTTCCTATAACAACAATAATTTTGGTTCAGATAATATAGAACCTGTATGGAGCCAGGCCAATGATGTAGCAAAGACTGTATATGTGAGCAAAATGGGTGTTCGTCATTATAATGAACATCGTATCAGGCATAGTTTTGATCTTAATATGGATTATGAATTTAATTCTAAAAATAAGATCTATGCTTCCGCCATGTACAACTTCAGAAACGACAAGGAAAACCGTTTTGCATTAGGCTATAAGATAAAACCAGTCTATACTACTGACGAATCCGAGATTACAGGTTGGAAAGGCAGTATCACAAGACAAAACAAGGGTGGAGATTCAGACAATGACAATACCCGTCTTGAAAAGCAGAAAGTTCAGAACTATGCCTTAAGAGGAGAACACCTCCTGGGAACAAAAGTAGATCTTGACTGGTCTATGAACTATGCTACAGCCAGCGAAGACAAACCTCATCAACGGTATATAGAGTTTGAAAACAGTAAGATGAATTTTTCACCGGACCTTAGTGATCCTAGAAAACCGATGTTCAATCTTCTTGCAACAGATAATTTAGGAAGCTATAAATTAAGTGATCTTTCAGATGCCAACAGCTTTACACAGGAAAAGGAGTTTGGAGCCAAAGTGAATGTACGTTTTCCTTTTTCTGTCATTGAAGACCAAAAAGGAAGACTTCGTACCGGTTTCCGTATGCGTTTAAAGGAAAAGGAAAGGGATAATGATTTTTATGCCTTTGAACCCACCAGCAGTATGGGCAGTCTTCTTTCTGTACCCACTGTATATCTTGACGGGAAAAACTTTCAGCCGGGGAATTATATTCCGGGAGCATTCGTTGATCCTGTCTATTTGGGAGGATTGGACCTGTTTAATTCAGGACAATTCAATGGTACGCTGAAACCATCAAAATTCCTTTCCAATAATTACAGTGCAAAGGAGCAGATTTATGCAGGATATATCCGTTGGGATCAGGATTTTAATGATAAGCTCTCCATGATTATAGGGGCTCGTGTTGAAACTACAAAGATTGATTACACCGGAAATTATGTAATGAATGAAAGTGATCTGGTTGGAAAAATCAACAATACCAATACCTACACCAATGTACTCCCCAATCTATCATTCAAGTATGTTCCGGTTCAGGATCTTGTGCTTCGTGCGGCATTTACAACAGCTATTGCCCGCCCGAATTACTACTCACTGGTTCCTTACCTGAATGTAATTTCAGAAGATGAAGTTATTTCAGCAGGAAATCCAAATTTAAAGGCAACATATGCTTATAACTTCGACTTTATGGCCGAAAAATACTTTAAATCTGTGGGGATTCTTTCCGGAGGGATTTTTTACAAAAACCTGAACGACTTTATTTATACCTATTCCAGAAGAAATTATACGGCCAATGATTTTTCCAGTGAATTTGCTGGGCAATCCAATCCTATTCCGGCCGGGGAAAGCAACTGGAAATTTACCCAGCAGCGTAATGGTGACAATGTAGACATTTATGGTTTTGAAGTGGCTTTACAGAGACAGTTGGATTTCATTCCGGGAGCATTCTGGAAAGGCATGGGAGTGTATGTCAACTATACCTATACCAAATCCAAGGCTAAAGGAATTACCAATGAAGATGGTATTGAAAGAACAGATGTAGGTCTTCCGGGAGCGGCCCCTCATATGTTCAACGGATCGCTTTCATGGGAGAACAAACGCTTTTCTGCCAGGGTTTCTATGAATTATGCTTCTCATTATATTGATGAATTAGGAGGAAAGTCCTTTGATGATCGTTATTATGACAAGCAATTTTTCCTTGATGCCAATGCCTCCTATAAAATCACAAGCCAATTAAGAATTTTTGCGGAAGCCAATAATCTTACCAATCAACCGTTAAGATATTACCAGGGAATTCAGAGCAGAACGGCACAGGCAGAATATTACAGGCCAAGATTTACTTTGGGAGTGAAATTTGATTTTTAACAACATGAAAAAGATAATATATTATATCGCAGCACTTGCAGTCTTTCCTTTTGTGACAAGCTGTAAGGGGCAGAATCAATCAGGAGAAAAACTAAAACCAACCGTTATTACGGAAACTGTAGTTCATGATACCGATGATCCGGCCATATGGATTAATCCTAAAGATGCTTCCAAGAGCATCATCATTGGAACAGATAAAGATACTGATGGCGGATTGTATGCCTTTGACCTGAATGGTAGAATCATCCATAAAGTGTTAGGGCTTAAACGTCCTAATAATGTGGATATTGAGTATGGCTTTACTTTAAATGGGAAAAAGACAGATATCGCAGCGGCTACAGAACGTGAAACCCACAAGGTAAAGCTGTATTCTCTTCCTGAATTGAAAGAAATTGGCGAAATTTCTGTATTTGAGGGAGAAACAGAACGTGGACCAATGGGTATTTCCATGTATAAAAACACTCAAACAGGAGAAATTTTTGTGATTGTCGGAAGAAAATCAGGACCAAAGGATGGATATCTCTGGCAATACAAACTTTCTGAAAAAAATGGAGCCATTGCGGGAGAGGTTGTCCGTAAGTTTGGAAAATACAGTGGTTTGAAAGAGATTGAAAGTATTGCTGTAGATGATGAACTGGGATATATTTATTACTCTGATGAACAGTTTGGAATTCATCAATATTATGCGGATCCGGCAAAAGGGAATGAAGAACTCTTGGTTTTTGGAAAAGGTGATTTCGCCTCTGATGTGGAAGGAATCTCAATTTACCCTACTTCAAAAGGGAAAGGATATATTTTGGTTTCTAATCAGCAGAATGATACGTTTAATGTATATTTAAGAGAAGATCCGGCAAAGGGTCGCATTGCAGAAATTCCTGTTTCTACTCTTGAAAGTGACGGTTCTGAGGTAACAAATGTCAATTTAGGGCCAAAATTCCCTAAGGGAGTCTTTGTTGCCATGAGCAATGGCAGAGTCTTCCATATGTATGACTGGAGGCTTATTGAAGAGAGAATTCAAGCTGCTATGAAAACATCTAAAAAATAGTTTTTAAACACAGATAAGACTAATATTTTTACAAATAGCACAATTATAACTCTCTTTATTTGTGACTAAATTTCTGTTTAGATAATACCTATAAACCATTAGGATTAATAGGGGTTTAAGAAGATTTAAGAAAAGTTTCGCTTGAAGATTGAAATTTATCTAAAATCGAAAGATTTAATCTTACCTTTTCTTATTCTCTTCAACGATCTTAATGGTTTATTTTATTCAATATGTTTTCTCAGAAATTCAGCAGTATAGGATATATTATTTTCCAATAATTTTTCAGGGGTTCCTTCAAAAAGAACTTTTCCACCAAATTTTCCGGCACCAGGACCGATATCAATGATCCAGTCAGCCTGAGCAATGATGTCCAGATTATGTTCTATAACGATTAATGTATTATTCTGGTCTACAAGATTATTAAAAAAAGACAGTAGTTTTTGAGTATCACTTGGATGGAGCCCTGTGCTTGGCTCATCCAGCACAATAATCTGATTCGTATTCTTTAGTTCTCTGGTGAGTTTCAAACGTTGTCTTTCGCCTCCCGAAAAGCTATCCAGCCGCTGCCCTAATGTCAGATAATCCAGACCCAGCTTTATCAGCAGATCAATGTTTTTGATAATATTTTTATCTGAAAAAAAATCCTTTGCCTCTACTACCGTCATATTCATCACTTCTACAATATTTTGATGATGATATTGGTAGGGAAGAACTTTCGGATCAAAACCAGAACCTCCACATACTTCACATGGCTGCTCAATATCATCCATAAAAGCCAGATCTATTTTTTCCACTCCCAATCCTTTGCAATTTTTACATGCCCCTTCACTATTCCTGCTAAAAAGCTTTTCCGAAACATGATTACATTCTGAGAATAGTTTTCGGACCGTATCGGAAAGGTTTAAGTAGGTTAAAAGATTAGAGCGGCTACTTGCTGTAAACAAAGACTGGTCTATCACAGTTAAATCCTGATAAAACGCAGGTAGAACATGGTTAATTAAAGTACTTTTTCCGGAACCTGCGACACCGGTGATAACAGTCATAACCCCTACCGGAATATTGACACTTATATTTTTAAGGTTATGAAGACTAGCATTTCTGATCTCAAGATAACCTTTAGGCTTTCGGTAAAGGTCTTTAATAGCAGCCTTTTTCTTAAAATAAGACCCTGTTTTTCCTTTAGAATTTTTTAAATTGATGAAATCCCCTTCATAGATCACTTCACCCCCATTTTTTCCTGAGCCCGGCCCCATATCTATGATCCAATCTGCTTTCTTAATAAGATCCGGATCATGCTCCACGATCAAAACAGAATTGCCTTTATCCTTGATCTGTTGTATCATGTGATTAATATTTTCAAGGTCCTTGGGGTGTAAACCAATACTTGGCTCATCAAAGATATAGAGTAAGTCTACCAGGCGGTTTCCCAAACTTTTTACCATTTTTATCCGTTGAGATTCCCCTCCTGAAAGTGTATTGGTACTTCGGTCCAGGGTCAAATACTGTAAACCGATATCAATGATATTCTGCAGCTTTCCGGAAAGTTCTTGAATAATGACTTCATAAGCTTCTGATTCCAGACTGTTGATAAACTCCAATAACTCATCAATGGAAAGTGCTGTACAGTCTGCAATATTTTTCCCTTTGATTTCACAACTTAAAATCCTTTCATTCAAGCGTTTTCCATGACAGGATGGGCAGGTTTTTGTAACCACTACATTACGCAAGGCATCTTTTCTTGTCAGATTTTCTTTGGAATCTTTTTTAAGAAATGTTTTTTCAATCCTGGGAATAATTCCTTCGTATTTTACGGTTTTTCCCCAATTTTTATCCGGATGTTTCGGTTTATGTTCAGAGGCATATAACAGGAGGTCTAATTCCTGGGAAGTAAAATCTTTCAACTTTTTATCATTATCAAAATAGCCAGACTGTGTATATCTTGTTAAACGCCATCCTCCGGGCTGAAAGGTTGGAAATTGAATAGCTCCCTCATTTAATGATTTCTTTTGATTAATCAGGGTATTAACATCTACTGTCTGTACAAACCCCAACCCTTCACATTCCGGACACATTCCCTGTGGGTTATTGAATGAAAATACATTGGAATACCCTACAAAGGGATGTCCCATTCTTGAAAATAAAAGCCTCAGAGAAACATAAACATCTACAGCAGTTCCTACAGTAGAACGTGCATTTCCTCCCAGTCTCTTCTGATTGATGATAATAGGAACATTCAGATTTTCAATTTTATCTACATCCGGGATACCGTAATGCTGCAATCGGTTTCTGATAAAACTGTTCTGTGTTTCATTAATCTGCCGCTGTGCCTCCGCTCCTATAGTCTCAAATACCAGAGAAGATTTCCCCGAACCTGATACTCCTGTAAAAACTACGATCTTATATTTTGGTATTTTTATGGAAATATTTTTGAGATTATTCTGTCTTGCATGGGTAATTTCTATGTTTTCCATTTTAAATCATTAACTTTGTTAAAAGTTAACTAAGTTAATTAATTTATTCCATGAAGCCAACTGAAAAAAAATTTTTTGATACATTTACCGATTTCCAATGTCTTATTATTGCTCATATGAATAGAGGGGATATTAACGGAATAACAGCCTCTCATTACAATATCATCGAATTTATTCTTCGTAAAAAAGGGTCAACAGGAAAAGAGATCTCTTCTGCTTTTAAGATCACCCCAGCAGCAGTTTCAAAGCAGCTGAAACCCCTCATCAACAATGATTTTATTACTCAGAAGCAGGATGAAACAGACCGGAGAAAATTCATACTCTCCGTGACTGAAAAAGGGAAATTTGTAGTTGAAAACTCTGAAACATTCCGAAAAAAAATCACCCAGCAAACTACGAAAATACTTAGTCCGGCTGAACTTGAACATTTTAATAATCTGCTAAGCAAGGTTTTGAGTGAAATCAAACTTTAATGCTCCAGATTCCTTGTAGTTAATCATATTTTTGAAATGAACCAATGGAACAGAATGAAAATCAGCCTAATCAAAAAAATCTGCGAGAGATTCCATAACTTCCAATTTTATCGAAAATATAAACTTTGCGGACTCTGCGGTTAAAAAATTGTTTTATAAACTAAAATAACCTCATTTATATGTTCCAAATAATCTGTCCCAGATAGAGGTATAAAATCCAAAATTTTTTGTTTTCTCCACATGATGCTGATTATGAAATCTGGTTGTTCCTACAAAAAATCTATCAAAACTAGCAGGAAAAAACTCCCGGTTCAGATGTCCTATGGTTCCCCAAATGAGATTGATAAGCAGATAAATGGAAATGGAAATGACAGAAAAGTCATAAGCCATCAGTAGCACCAGCATCATCAGTCCAAAGCCTATGGTTTCAAAGGGATGAAGAACAAAAAGGCTCAGATAATTGGTGCTTACATGCTCATGATGCTTTCCATGCAAAAGGTTATATACAAAAGGTAAATGGGCGGCATAATGAAAAAAATACATCAGAAGATCCATCAAAAGAAGCAATGCCATTACTTGCAGAACAATGCCAACCGGTGAAAGGGTATTTTCAAGCTCTATCCAGCCATTCTTCCATAAAAAAACACCTATCAGCATTACAAGACTATTACAAAAAATGGTAAGCAGGCTAAGATAGAAGTCTGCCTTTGTAACAGGATGATCTTGTTCCTGCAGTTTACTTTTGCGACAGGTCTTATCAATGAACAGGTATATGCCTATTGAGAACAGGTACAGAAAAATATTAATGATCAGACTGAACATAATCCATTGAGGCCAGGAAAACTGCCAAAATAAGTGTAAGTAACCGGAAAGCTCAGTTTCATTAAAATTCATAAACTCTTCATCTTTCAACTTGATGTTATAAAAGTATGAATTTCGTTTTTAAAATCAGCCATTCTGATCATTTCTCCTTTGCTTTTTTCCTAAGCTCCCGAAGCCTTACAGTGAGCTTTCGCCTTAAGTCATTATGATACTCGCGATAATTTTTAATACTATTCTCCAAATTCTTTTTGTTGAGTAAATAATCATCATACAATTCATCCAGTTCCGAAATCTTTACCAAAATATCAGATGACTGAGATTCAGAGTGGTCCATAGCTTCCTGTAATAGTGCGCGAAAGCATTCCATACGGCCCATCAGGCTTGTGTGAAGTTTGGGTTCTATTCCTTGCATTGTTTTATTTTTAAAGAAACTTAAATGAATGGCTACTTCTGTCCCTGAATAAAATTCAAGTCACTCTGGTACAAAATCTTTACGTCCTTATAGAAACCATCATGACTTGCATATTTTAGGTAAGCTCCATTAAGAACAGATGAGATCAGAATTTCGTTAGGGTCACCCAAGGGTAATAAGGGTAACACAGCATATTCATTCACCGTGATCTGAGGCAATATTCCGTTGCTATACTCTCCGGATCCATCTGCATTGAATACTTTGTAAATTACCGGATGAATCTGCCATGAAATCTGTTTTGGCTTCCGTTTATCTTCTACTGTAAATCCTGCCATATCTTTTCCTAAGGTTGTATTGCCAATTTGAATAACCTGCAAATAAGGTTTTAAGTTATTAATCACTATTTCTGCCGCTGATGCTGTACTGTTTGAGGTCAGAATATAGACTTTATTTATTCCCAGAGCATTGGCGCGTAAAACATTAAAATCAAGAGCCTTTGGATCATAGGCAATCTGCTGGGCAAATGTTCTTTTTACCTGACCGCCATTTTTATTTCCTTTAAATAGTATGAATGGTGAATTGGAGGAAATACCGGAGGGAATCAGTGAGCAAAGTGCCGCCGCTGCAGATACAGATCCGCCATAATTGTACCGAAGGTCCAGAATCAGTTCCTGTACGCCGGCAGCCTTAAATTCTGCAAATTTCTGATTGAACACGGAAGTCATTCCATCCGGAAAGTCATAGATATAAAGGTAGCCTATTTTTTTACCATTTTTTTCAAATATTTTAGTTAATACAGGCTGTTCAAGAGATAAGCCATAATACACCTTAACCTCCTTTTCATCCGTAATACTTCCATTTTTCCACTCTCCTAGGGTAAGATCCAACACGGTAAAATCTTTCATAGAGGCGGTAATGGTTTCTGCATTGGCAGCTGTCACCGTCTTTCCATTAATTTTGGTGATCATCATTCCCCGTTCCAATCCGGCATTGAATGCAGGAGAATTTTTAAGGACCAATTTAATGACCGTAACCACTTCCCCATTGGCCAGCTGAAGAACAGTATAATCAAAACCATACATATTTCTAATGGAACGTGGATAGCTGGAAGAGTCTTCGGTATCTACAATAAATGAAAAACGATCCTGAGAAGACAGCAGACTTTTAAAAAAATCTTTAACGGGAAGATGATAGTCAGGTTTGGCAGGCATCTGATCTGCCCAGTAATAATAGCGCTTCATACTATCCTGAACCCAGACATTGACGGATTCTGTGCTTCCCTCAGGAAATACAGGAATATTTTCATCACTGCTGGTACAGGATACAAGAATGGCTATAATGGCTATGCATTGAAGTTTTAAAAAGTTTCTCATCGCTGGTTACAAATATTCTGCGACATCAATGTCACCTTTTACCCCCCAAGTTCCATTTTCCATTTTTTCCTGAAGAACGATCATATTGGCTCCCATATGCTGCTTTATTTTAACCTTAATAATTCCGGATCCGGCATAGGCTTCTGTAGTCCCGGGTTTATATAATTCAAGATATACAGGAGCTGTGGAACTGAAAAAACTATAGACTTTCACTGCTGTGAAATTATCTTTTCCAATATTGTCAAATTCTGCCAATACTACTCCATTTTCTCTTTTTAAAATACCTTTTACATTTTTAAAGGATGATCCTGAAAATTCCCCCAGATTCGGAAAAATAAATTCAAAGCCTACTTTTCCAAGGTTTACCTGAGGCTTTACGATATAAGTTTGCAGGAAGATGCCTGGTAAATTGAAGAAATACAGCTTTTTATAATCATCTATATTATCATAGGTGATATTATATTGTGCTATTTCCTTTCCTGTTTCATTATTATATATTGCCAGTTTGTTGGTTTCTCCCAGATCCTGTGCAAACTGAATGTTGGTCTCTATTTTATTGGTATATGACGTATTTCCGTTAATGGATACAGGAGTTCCATTAAATCTCAACTGAATTACATCAGGTTTGGAATATCCGTTGATGGTTATATCTCCGGGTTTTTGTATTGTATCATACCGCTCCATTACAGTATTGTCTGTACAGGAAAACAGTATGGTAAATAATAATAGTACTGCAAAGATCTTATTCATCTTTTTTATTATTTTAAAACTTAAAAAATATTGCCCCACCCTACAGCAGGGCAATATATAATTATAAAAAAACTAGTTGGATATGTTCTGGATAAAGCTTTTTAGCAAAGTCTTTATCCATTATTGTATATTTAAAATTTCATGGTGTTTATAACAATCATTTTTTTAATCAAGAATGATTATTTTTTAATAAAATTCAACCTTTCTGTGATCTTTCCGTCAGTAACCTCCACGATATATACTCCTGTAGATAAGTCTGCTACATTCATAGATTTGGAATACTGAGTGGTACTCACTTTCTGACCTGCCCTATTATAGATATTGACCATTGTTATATTTTCTTTCAATGCCGGATTAAGCTGTAACTGTAGGTTTTCTTTTACGGGATTTTCTACTATTTTAGTAAGGTTTTCTTTCTTTTTTACATCCTTTGTGTTTAGAGATAATGTAGCATAAATAGCCATTTCATCTATATTAATATTCTGAATATTGTTCCCTAATGCTTTTCTGTTTGACCATATACCTATGTAAATTTTCTTTCCTGCAAAAGCAGACAGATCTACAATACTTTCTACAAACTGGGTAACATCCGAAGGAAATGGATTATTGGTGTATCCCCCTTGTATTTTATAAGGATTAGGAAGATCATTCCCATTGGCATCTACAGCAAGTGACTGGAAATCTGACAAAGCAGGAATCGGTTTTTCCGGAGTACTCACGTAGATATAAAGATCTCTGGCAACAGAAGCCTGACTTGCTCTCTGTCTTGCTACGAAAGCAGCCAGCATAATACTTCCTCCGGCTGAGGATAAATCAATCTCGGGCGAAATGATCCAATCATTTTCTGTATTGAAACTAGCCGCAGTACCTGATGGAACTATGCTTATGGAATAGCGAAGTGATCCTGAAGTTCCCAATACCATTGAGGTTCCGTTATGATAGATATTTTTTCCCTGAACCCACTTGTTCCCATTATTATTTAAATCATGAATCGTCCATCCCTGAAGATCGTCAGGTGTCTCAAAGGAATTGCTCCATATCTGAAACTGTGCAGCCGCAGCCTGGGATACCAATACAATAGATAGTAAAATTAATTTTTTCATAATACTTGTTATTAAGATTTTTTTGAAGAATAAAAGCAAGGAAAGACAAGAATTCTTTCCCTGCTTTTTAAGTTTTATTCTTGAACTGAGAAGTCATATTTTGTCCAAATACCCTGGAAGTTTCCACAGTTTCTAGGAGAAACATTCCATGGTCCTTCGTTGAAGAATGGCTGGCTCATTCCCCATAGTGAAGCAAGAGTTCCCGTTAATAGGTTTGCAGTAGGAATTCCGGCAGTTCCTGTTCCTGTAACAGAAGTTCCGAATCCGTGTACAAGGATTGAAGTTAGGTTAGAAGCTGAAGAAAGTTCAGAACCTGTTCCTTCTACTTTGATCCCTACCGGATATCCTGTAACTACGGCATTATTTAATGTTAGTTTTCCATTTCTTCTGATATGGATACCATTTTCGTAAGCAAGTCCTTGTCCTGCTAATCCATTTCTTGCCCCAATGATGGTAAGATTATTGATCACAGGATTTGTAATCAATGATGTAGCAGTACCTCCGGCGTTGTTATCCAATTCGATACCGTTAGAGTCAGGAGAACCTCCACTTACAGTGTGTGCTGATTTGTAATCTGCTAAAGACAATGCACATGTGATTGTTCCTGTATATCCGTTGTCAAAATCGAAGTTATCATCTTCAGCTGCAAAAGATACCAAGTTGGAAGCATTTACCGTACCTCCGAAGAATTCGAAAGAATCATCCTGACCATAAGAAACCTGAATATGATCTAAAGTAGTTCCGTTTCCAACACCTCCTAATGATAATGCGTTTACTTCGTTTCCAGAGTTAGCTCCTACGAAATCATACCCTGCAAATTCAATACGCACATATTTCATTGTTCCCGCGCTATGAGCAGGGTTAGTTCCTCCAAAGTAATAGTCATCACCGCTTAACCCTTCAATGGTTGTTGTAAAAGGGACATTGGTAGGCGCATCACCCAATAGGATAACTCCTCCGAAATCTCCCGGAGTAGCCGTTGTAGTTTCTTCTCCGTCCAACAATTTATAACTTGTAAATACAATAGGCTGAGCTTCTGTACCCACAGCATTGATCTTAGCTGATTTTGTAATAACCAAAATTCCAGAACCTTCTCCTGATGCATTCGGTTTAGCTTTGATAAATGTACCCGGCTGTATCGTAAGTGTTGCTCCGTTTTTAACGGTTACTGTACCGTCAAGCTCTATTACTCCGCTCCAAGTAGTGTTACCTATAATTGCTCCACTTACAGTAGTAACAGGAAGTGAAGAAGCTGTAAGATATTCAGCAGAAGTAGGTTTCATTTCGAAAGGAGTTGAAGAATCTGCTAAATGGTCGTTCTGACAAGCAGTAAGGGATAATGCAGCAGCTGCAATTAGAGTTAATCTTTTCATTGTTATAATTTTTAGTAGATCCCGGTTATTTATTTTATTACCGGAAGTTTTAATATTTAGGAATATCCACCTCTCTATTCCTTCGATTTGGTTTTTTATATTCATCTGGTATTTCAGGAGGGGCTGTCCTACCGAGGTTCCCATAAATCCTTTACTGCCCGGGAAAAAACAGCAACGTTCGGTTTTTTGCTCATCCGGTACTGGTGTGCGCATCATCAGTATTCATCCGGTTCATGTTCAGGCTGCCGAAACCTGTACGTTTCTATATCAAGAGCTCTTTTTCATTTTTAAATTTTGGGCAGGCAGATATTAAAATGTATACCCTACACTTAGCCCAAATATTCTTCCGCTATAGGCACGGAATAAGATTTTATCAATATCCTTATCATATTTATCGGTAGCACCTGGTAACAGTGCCAAGGATTCTCTGTAGGTTCCTACCGTACTTCCACCGTCTTTCTGATTCAAATAAGAATTATAATTGTTATAATATTCCTTTACTCTGTTGAATAGATTTCTGATATTCAATTTCAGTTCTAGATTTCTGTTTCTTAAAAATTTATATGAAATCTGTGCATCTGCCACAGCGTATGGACGTTGTATTTCTTCTCCGCTATAGGCATATCCTACGGTCATATACTGATCCCCTTTTGCATTGTACAAAAAGCTTGCTCCCAGCCTTTCCCCATCAAACATCAATCCTAGGTTATAGGCATAAGGAGTTTGTCCGTAAAGAGGTCTTCCCACTTCATAGGTGGCATCTTCATCCTTTGTTTTTTCTCTGTCTTTAAAAGCAATTACTTTAGTATCATTGTAAGTAAAGTTTCCGCTTATGAAAAGTTTTGACAGAAAGGAATCCGGTATAATAAAGCCCAGGTTTTTTCTTACCTCTACTTCAAATCCCTTCAGCTTGGCATTCTTTGAATTTCCATTGTACAGATACAAATTTCCCTCACTGGAAATATACCCTTCGCGTTCTATGGGACGATCTATGTCTTTATAATATATTCCTGCAGAAAATATTTCACCTAATCCAGGAAACCACTCAAATTTAAAATCATAGTTATTGACCACAGAAGAAACCATTTGTGTATTGAAAATTTGTCCATTGGCAATCGGATCAAAATAAGGCAATCCTGTTCTTTCATTAAATTGAGGACGGATAACCGTCTTACTATAGGCCAGTCTCAGATTCATCTTATTGGTAGGGCTGTAAGTAAAATTGGCAGAGGGCATCCATTGCCATGGTTTATCATCAATACCAGATTTGGAAAAATTTCTGGAATCATTAGGGTCCAGCTGCTGAGAAATAAGATCATATCTGAAATATTCTGCTCTCAGCCCCCAAACCAGCCTGAATTTATTTTTCCAACGGTTATCAAACATCACATAGGCCGCATGCTGATCAACCTCTCCCTCATACTTCTCGTTTTTATAAAGAGGTCTGGTCTGCCATCCGATTCCTCCCGGTACATAGTGAGAACCATTGAACCATTCGGAAAGAGGCCCATACATGATTAAAATACTAGGATTTGAAACCTCCCTGTTTTCATCTACCCGAAGCAAAAATTTCTGTTGTTGGTTGGTATTGAACTTGGAAGCACCGGCATAGCCTACCTTGATATCATTTTTAAAATTCTCCCTGTCAAGGTTCAGCTTAAAAGACGCTCCATAATTATAGTCAGTTTCCTTATTTTCAATATATCCTCTTGCAAAATCACTTGAGGAATTATTAATATTATGATAGCTTAGGATTTCATTACCCATGAAACGGTATAAAGCCTGATGTAAAGTATAATCTTTGGTATCTGAAGTAACTCCTGTTCTGGCTGCAAACCAGTTGATTTCCATATTTCCTGTTTTATGGTTTCCTTCCAGTTTATTTTGTAAAAAAGATTGATAAACAGGATAATTCGCATTGTCTGTATAAGGAGCATCTAAAGATTTAATCTGTGATGGATCATTATTCGGAATCACTCCGTGGTAAAAGTAATTATAGGCAAGCTCCGCATTGGCAGGAAGAGCACTTCCGCTAGAATATTCGTTCCACCCTGTAACCCTTGTCAGTGTATTATCATAAATATGCGTGTAGGAGTTACGGAATGATATTCTTGTTTTATTAAGCTGTAAACCAAAGTTGAGCATTCCGGCTATGGTGGAATTGTAATTATAGGACGCGCCTGAGTTTTTAAAATTATAAAAGGGTATTTTTCCGTTGGCATCTGGTACGCCGGTAGTATCCATCCAGTTTCCTCTTCCTGTATGATCAATATCCAGCTTATTCTGTTCGTTTCTGATGATAAAAGCACCTGCAAAACCCCATTTATTATTGTTTTTAAGCGCATATGTTCTTCCTAAAGCCAGCTGCATATTAGATCCCATATCCCCTTTTGTACGGTAGGTTGTAAAGTTGTCATTGGTGAATTGTTTAGACTGTTCAAAAAACATTGGATTGTTCCAGTTCATAGGTTCAAGTCCCTTTGGAAAATCTCTTGTTCCGTCATCATACCCGAAATAATCATACTTTCCACGCTTACGGGTAAGAAAATCTTTGAAAGCAGCCTGATCATTATAAGAAGTTCCCATGCTTACCGTGGTAAAGTTCTCGTTAGGGATATCCTTTGTTCTCACTTCTACATACCCTCCTGCAAAATTGGCATTCATATCAGGGGTTGCAGATTTGCTTACCACTACGCTTTCCACCATTGCCGTAGGAATAATATCGAAAGAAAAATTCTGATTATATGCCTCAGTACTTGGTAAATTGATTCCATCCATGGCTGCGGTATTCCAACGTTCCCCCATAGACCGGACTACAACGTATTTATTGTCTATGGTAGTAATCCCCGTTACCCTTTTCAATGTACCCCCCACATCATTATCCGGCGTTTTCGAAATCTGTTCAGCAGAGATCCCATCACTCATTTGGGCAGCCTTTTTTTGCTGGGCCAACAATCCTGCCTGGGTATCAGCCTTTCTTGTGGCCGTAACCACCACTTCCTTAATGTCTGTAATTTTATCAGAAGCCCTGTTTAAGGCAAATGACACTGTATTTGTTTCCTTATGAAGGATGGATAGTTTTTCTACCCGAAGCGTATTATATTTGGATGCTTTTATCGTTAAATTGTAGATCCCCGAAGGAAGATCCGTTGAAAAGTCACCATTATTGTCTGTTATTACCGTTTTTCCGGCAATATTAACTTCTGCTCCTGCAATTGGGTTTCCCACCTCATCTACTATTTTCCCGGATATACGTCCGTTTCCCGGTATAGAAACGTAGCTACCCTCATACTTTATTGAAATAAGGTCTCCATGTAATCGGAATACTACAGGAAGTCCACTGGTAATATCTTTCAGGCAGCCATTGATTGTAGAATTTTCACATTTTACGCCTTTTACCTTTAGCTCTTTAATATCTACCTTTGAATAGGCCAGTCTCATTCCTGTTTTTCCGGCAAAGTCCTCCAAAACTTCAATCAATGGTCGACTTACAGGAACAGAAAATGAAACTTTCTGAACCAATTCCTGTGCTTCTGCTGCAACGGTAAAAAATAAGGCTGCTATGGTAAAACCACATTTCAAACTTCTCATACGTTAGTGTTCTCTTTTTAATTAAAGGTTATCTGATTATTTAATTTTTTTAATGATTTACTTTTTCAGAAAGTACATATTGTCTTTTTTCTGAACCTCAAAACCTAATATAAAGGCCAATGATTCAATATTCTCTGCAACTGTTCCTCCCGTAAAATCGGCAGTGATCTTTTTATTTTCAATTTCCCGCGGATAATAAATTTTAGTATTGTAATTACCTTCCAAAACGGTAATCACTTCTTTTAAAGGCACATCATTAAAACTTAAGGACAATAACTCAGCAGTCTGTTTTCCGGAAGTTTTATCCGGTGCGAACGAAATAACAGCAGTGGTATGAGCAACCCCGAAGTTGGTCCATTTCTGATTGGGCTTAAGGAACGAAACAGGAACTCCTGCAGAAGATACAGCAACCTTACCTTCGTAAAGATCTACTGCTTTTTTCTTCCCGGATTGAGAGATTTTAAATACCGTTCCCAATACCTTGGTACTGAAACCGTCTGCATACACAATAAAAGGGTGTGTTTTTGATTTTGCTACCGAAAAAATAGCATCACCTTTTAAATTAACCACTCTTGTAGAGGCAGGGAATGACTTTGATACGGTAAGCTCTGCACCCCGTAATAATGTGACCACAGATCCGTCTTCCAGATAAACAATACGCTTCCCGGATTCAGCCAGATAAATATCCGGCTTAATGAATGTTTGATAAGTAAAGAGACCTCCCAACGAAAAGAGCAGAATGATGGCCGCTGCAATTTGGTAGGGATATCTTTTTAAACTTTCTATAGAAAAAGTTGTATCTGATGATTTGAAATAAGGCTCCAAACCGGAAAGGATTCTTTCTTTGGATTCTTTCATATGAACAGCATCCAGATCTTGTTCAGCATTTATCTTCCATTGTACTAAAAGTTCCTTTTCTTTTTCAGAAATGTCTTCCTCTGAGACTTCACGTGCCCAGAGCTTGAAAACAAAGGCCTCAATATTTTTATAGTTAAAATGTTTCATAAAATATTTCATAGTATTCACAGATACTTCTATCTATAAGACGATGAAAATGAAAAACTTCCCCAGCCATTTCTTAATATTTTATTCATATTAAAGCCAGATTTGGGATTATTTTCAACTTACTTTACATTTACTCAACATTAACTTCATATTTAAGCCCGGTTTTACAGAAATATTTAACCTTACCATAATTAAAGTTCACAAAAAGTTAATTTTCCTTTAGGTAATTTTGTTGCAACCCTATGAATGTAACAGACTACACTTTATTAAAGAAAATAAAATCAGGCGACCGCCCTGCATTCACGCTGCTGTATGACCGATACTGGGATAGTTTGTATCGCTTTGTCTTTGTAAGAACCAAGGATAAGGAAACTTCTGAGGAACTTCTTCAAAATCTTTGGATGAAGATCCTTGAAAATCCAGATACAATACAAACAGACGAAACTGAAAGTGCAAAAGGATACCTTCTTCGTCACCTTCATTATCGGATTCTCGATTACTATAACAGCTATAAAAAAGCACCTCCAACACTGAGTATTGATGAGTTTGAAACTCCGGAAGAACTTAATATTTCTGATACGGAATACATTGAAATGATCGAAGAAAATGAAATTTCTGCTTTATTATCTATGATTGATGAAGTAGTCTCACAACTCCCCACAACAGAACAGCAGGTATACGACATGAGAATCCGGCAGAATAGGTCTGTAAATGAGACCGCAGAAGCCTTGGGAATAAGCAATAAAACGGTAAGCAATAAACTGAGTAAAGCCCTCAATGAGGTTCGGGAGCAGCTAAATCCGGAATACAAGTCTTCCAAAAAACTGGTATCTATTCTTATGCTGATGGAAATATTGACAAGGTATTAAGAACCTTGTTTATTATCATTATATTGTCGTTAAATTACTGAAAAACAGGCAATAGCCCTGCATTAAAATTCAATATTTTAAAATCTGCCAGATCAAAGTTAATGCTTTCATCATCATTGGTAAAAACAATGGTTCTCATTCCCGCTCCTTTCGCTGCCCGAAGCCCGGAATGGCTGTCTTCAATAGCAATACAATGTTCTGGAGATACACCAAGCTTTTTAGCTGAGGTAAGATATACAGCCGGATGTGGTTTTCCCAGCTCTTCAAATTCCGATGAGTGAACACTGTCAAATAAATCCCGTATCTGAAGTTTTTCAAGAACAGCATCTGCCACCCGTAAAGGGGCATTAGTCGCTAATCCTATCTTATAATCTTTATTTTTAAGGTCTGTAATAAATTGCTGTATACCGGACATGGTACAGTCTTCGGCTTGTATAAATTCTATAACCTTAGAGACCACTTTCTGCTCTACAATAGGTACATCCAGATTTTCCCAAGGGAATTTTCCATGCCAGAATTCCGTAACCTCTTTCGTGGTCATATATTTGGTCTGCGTGGTCAAATCATCCGTAATCTGAACGCCATAGGAAGAAAAAACATCCAGTTCAGCCTTGGCCCAAAATCTCTCCGAGTCCACAAGAACTCCATCCATGTCAAATATTACTGCTTTTAAAACCATATTCCTTACCGATGAATTTAAATAATGATAACTATTGGCTGATTTTATAAACACAACGCTGCCCTCCGGAAATAATGTGATCTACCCTTTCCACTGTATAATCTTTCCCAATAAGAGACTGAAAATTGGAGAGCTCAGCACGACAGAACCCCTGGCATTCGGTGGCGGCAGCACATATCGGGCAATGGTTTTCAATCAGAAAATATTCATTGCCTTCTTTTTTCCACTCTGCCATATATCCTTCCTTGCTTCGGGCTTCTGCAAGGACTTCCAGACGTTGTTCCAGAGATTTTGTTTTGGAAATAGCCTTTTCATATCGTTCATGGGTATTTTTTTCTCTATCACTGATCAGTAAATCCAATGCATTTTCTCCTAAAAGATTTTTCACAGATTTCAGAAGCTGAACTGTTACTTCTGCATGCGTGTCCGGAAATTGAGCCAATCCCTTTTCGGTAAGGATATAATAGGTAGATGGGCGGCCTACCCCTTCACTTTTTATGACAGGTTCAATCAATCCGTTTTCCGCAAGGTTCAGTAGATGCTTTCTCGCACCCTCCTTTGTGATGGACAGTTCCTCAGAGATCAGGAGCGCAGTGGCTTCTCCTCTCATCTTCAAAAACATCAGAATGCGGTCTGCTGCCGGCTTCTTCATTTGACAATATTTAGGTTGTTTTATTTTCCAACAACAAATATAGTCATTTTCTATAATCTTTAAATTACAATATTAATCACATCATTTACAGAGTATTGCCCTTCATATCAGACCACTCAATAAAACAACTAAAAAGTTGTTTTATTTAAATATATTATTACCTTTGTCCTACATTAATCAAAAAAATAAATGCAATGAAACCATTTACACTACCTCAGCTATCCTATGCTTATGATGCTCTGGAACCTTTTATAGATAAAAATACAATGACTATTCATCATCAACGCCATCATCAGGCCTACGTGGATAATCTAAATGCTGCTTTGGAGCAAACCAATGAGACGAATCCTGACCTTGATTCATTACTACAAAGAATAAGTGAATACAGCCCTGCTGTGAGAAATAATGGTGGCGGTCATTATAACCACTCTTTATTTTGGGAAATCTTGTCCCCGCAACCTAAGCTAAACCCTGAGGGAAAACTTAATGATGCTATTATTTCAACTTTCGGAAGTCTTGAAAACCTTAAAGCAGAGATGAAGAAAGCAGGTCTTGGACAATTCGGCTCAGGATGGGTTTGGCTTTTTGTAAAATTCAATGGTTCTCTTGCCATAAGTTCTACCCCTAATCAGGATAGCCCTATGATGGACGTCCTTTCGATGAACAGAGGTTTCCCAATCCTTGGAATAGATGTTTGGGAACATGCTTACTACTTAGCTTATCAGAACAAAAGAGCAGATTATCTGGATTCATTCTGGTCTGTGTTAGACTGGGCTTCAGTAGAAAAAAAATATGAAGAAGCCCTTTCAAAAATAAGATAATACAAGAAAATATTGCAAACAATGAACACTCAAACTTTTGTCAATAAAGCAGAGGCCTCCGGTATTATTGCTTTTGACTTTTTAGACTATAAACCCACTACAGAAATTGTAGAGTTCGATATCAAGGATCATCTTTTTATGGGAATGATTGTCAAAGAAAAGGAGTTTAAAGAATCAATTGCTGCAGTGGACTATTCTGTATACAACGAAAAAGCAGTGGGGATTATTTGTTCTACTGATGCCATTATTCCGCCGTGGGCCTATATGCTCATCATGGAAAAAATATCTCCTTATGCTGTTTATGTAGATTTAAACAATGCTGAAACCATTCTGCTTGATCTCTGGAAACGCCGGATTACCTATGCAGATCTAAAACATTATAAAAATCAAAAAGTTGTGGTTAGAGCGCATACCCATCACGCCCCTGCACTTTACTTATTGGTAACCGGACTTCTAAAACCCTTGGTCAAAAGCCTGATGTATGGCGAAATAGGTTTGCCAAAAGTAATTTTCAAAAAATAAAACAAAATGAAAGCAATCATATTCAACGGATCACTGGAAAGAAGAACGGAGTCTACTTCAGGGCTTATTTCCAAATATTTATCAGAACGTCTTGCACAATCAGGAGTTCAGGCTGATATTTTCACCCTTGCGGATTCCGGGATTCCTTTATTTGATGTCACCCTTACCAAAACGCCTTTGGCTGTGGAACGTATGACTCAAATGTTTTTGGGGGCTGATCTTCATTTCTGGCTGGCTCCTATCTATCATGGAAGTATTCCGGGGGTAATGAAGAATTGCCTCGACTGGCTGGAAGTGACAGCCAACACCTATGAACCTTACCTTACAGACAAAACCGTAGGATTAGTTTGCTGGGCAGATGGTTTACAGGCCATGCACGGAATCAATGCGATGGATGTTATTGCCAAATCACTACGGGCCTGGCCACTTCCTTTTAGTGTCCCGATTGTAAGGGGTTCCTTATTTGATAATGATCATCCTACACAGATCTCTCCTCTTTATTCCGGTAAGTTTGATCAACTTATCAGCATAGCAACAACAAAGAAAATAGAAAAAACTACAATAAAGCAATCATAACATGATAGAAACAGATATACTGATCATTGGTGCCGGCCCTGCAGGGTTATTTACAGTTTTTGAAGCCGGTCTCCTTAAAATGCGTTGCCATATTATAGATGCATTGCCCCAAATGGGAGGCCAGTTATCAGAATTATATCCCAAGAAACCCATTTTTGATATTCCGGGATTTCCCAGTGTACTTGCTGGTGAACTGATTGATAATCTTTATGAACAAATCAAACAGTTTGAGCCAGGTTTTACATTCAATGAAACAGCCAGGCACCTTCTGAAACTGGAAGAAAATCTTTTTGAAGTAATTACTGATAAAGGTACCGTACATAGAGCTAAAGCAGTCATTATTGCCGGAGGCCTTGGAAGTTTTGAGCCTAAAAAACCTCCTCTTGAAGACATTTCTTTTTATGAAGACCGTGGGGTAAATTATTTCATTAAAAATCCTGAAGACTATACAGGAAAGAACGTAGTGATTGCTGGTGGTGGTGATTCTGCATTGGATTGGGCCATACATTTGGCAGAAATTGCCTCTTCCCTTACTTTGATTCACAGGAGAAATGAATTCCGAGGGGCATTGGATTCCGTGGAAAAGGTGAAAAAATTAAAACACGAGGGAAAAATCAATCTGGTAACTCCTGCAGAAGTTATTGGACTGAAAGGAAGGGATTCATTGCAGGAAATTGTTATTGAGAAAGAAGGGCTTATCCAAACTATAAAAACAGATTATTTAATCCCATTATTTGGATTGGTTCCTAAACTGGGACCTATAGCAGAATGGGGGCTGGAACTTGAAAAAAATGCCATTAAGGTAGATAATAGCACAGATTTCCAAACTAATATTTCTGGGGTTTATGCGGTAGGTGATATCAATACCTATCCTTACAAAATGAAGCTGATCCTATGTGGATTCCATGAAGCAGCCATTGCCTGCCAAAGTATTTATCAACGTCTTAATCCTAACAAAAAGTTTGTCCTGAAATATACTACAGTAAGTGGTATTGAGGGGTTTGACGGAACAAAAAAACAAGCAGAGAAGCAAGTAGTAGCAACGATTGACTAATAACCATGAAAGATGAAATTACAATCACCGTAACGGATCAAACCGGTATTCAACATACCCTGATTTGTCCGCTGGAGATGGGACTTACTTTAAAAGATATCTGTAAAGCCTATGAACTTCCCATGGAGGCTATGTGCAACGGAATGGCTATGTGTGCCACCTGCCATTGCTACATTCTCAGTGAAGCGGCCTCATTGCCTGAAAAAAATGATGTTGAAGAAGCTCTTCTCTCAGAACTGTTCACTTCTAATGCAGTCAGCAGATTAGCTTGCCAAATTTATCTGACAGCGCAAATGGATGGTCTCTCTGTGGAAATCGCAGCAGATTAACAGATTCAAAATACAAGTTTGCACAGTTTATGATGTAATAAATTGTTGAAACTGTTTTAATTAAGTTTAGTAGGGATTTCCAAAACAGTACAATGTTGAAGAAGTCCCTTTTTTTAAATACTTTAAAAATAAAGAACATGGCTATAAAAATAACGGATGCCTGTATCAACTGTGGGGCCTGTGAACCCGAATGCCCCAATTCAGCTATTTATGAGGGGGCCATTGACTGGCGTTGGCAAGACAAGACAAAGCTCTCCGGAAATGTGACATTTCCTGATGGTACAGAGGCAGATGCCAGTGCCTTTAATCAGGCTGTTTCAGATGAGGTTTATTATATTGTATCCGGAAAATGCACTGAATGTAAAGGTTTTCATGAAGAGCCACAGTGTAAAGCCGTATGTCCGGTAGATTGTTGCGTTGATGATCCTGATCATCGGGAAACTGAAGAGGTCCTACTGAACCGGCAGAGGTTTTTGCATACCTAGCTTTTAGATTTTAAATTTCGGATTAAATGTCACAATTTTAAACACTAATAACACTCTGATTGTATACGAATGAGAACTAATGATATCTACAAAACCTCCATGATTTGTATGCGTTTTCACTTGATACACCCTTATAATTTTAATAACAAATAAAGGCGGGTTTTAACCCGCCTTCAATATCAAAAATTCTTCGTCTGGCTTTAGCCCAAACCTATTTTCCTTTTATCTCATTGTATATTTTTTGCGTAAAAGGAGTATCAATATAAAGTTCTGTTCCATATTTTAAGATCGCTCCGGCAAATAATTCCAGTTCATTGTCTTTCTTCCCGGAATGAATATCCAACTGTAAAGAGGTAGGTGTTTCAAACGGAAATGTAGAAGCTTTTTCAAAAGTTTTCTCTATAATATCTTCCTGTAAATGGATTTCTTTTTTATCCGCAATCAATTTTATTTCTTTCATAATCTCTGTTGCTTCATGCTTCTGTTCTTCATCTGCGCATACCATTCCAATGGATGAATTATGCTTTGCAGTGACCATTCCAAAGCTTGCTATGAAGAAAAACTTAGTCCAGATATCGGCTAGTGAATTTTCTTTAAAATCAAAATCAATTTTACTTTCCTTAAGCAGATCTGTTACCCATTCCACATCGCAGGAAAAGTGTTCAGGATCTCTCCCCACAATCATCTTCCCGGCCTTTCCTTTATGCTCCACAGTCCCTCTTTCCTTAATATGGGAAGCTACATAAATGCAGGTTGGCAGAATAACATGATCAGGAATTACTTTTCGAATTCTGTCATAAATATCTGCTCCGTTCATCATCGGAAGTAAAACAGTATCTTTATGAATGACCTCAGAAAGCTGTTTACAAACATTTTCCAGATCATATTCCTTAACGCAGATCAATACCAAATCAGGATTCTGAATGTCATTGATATGTTCTACAACAGCATCAGGATGTGTCCGGTCATTGGGATGCTCCGGAGAAAGTAAGGTCAATCCGTTTTCCTTTACTTTATCATAGGTTTCTCCTCTGGCAACAAAAGAAACCGTATATTTTCCGAAAGCTTCATTAAGCTGATTAATTTTAAAACCAAAATATCCACCTACACCTCCTAACCCAACAACGACAATATGTTTTTTATTCATTAAATTATTTTTAACAAAGATGAATGACAAATGATAAAATATCACTTGACAAATGAAAAGAAATTACATTTTATTAATATCTCTTCTGATCCTGCTCAAAGAACTATCCTTGATTCCCAGATAGGACGCAATAACCTTTAGAGGAACATGCTGAAAAATATCAGGATCTTTCTTCATCAGATTAAAATACCTTGTGGAAGCTTTCTGGCTCGCCATTTCAATCAGCCGGTCATGGATATTGTAATAATTTAATACGAAAAGAAGCCTGCTAAATTCTCTGAATTCCGGGATATTATGAAAATTATGCTGTACATTTTCCAAACCTGTTTCCCAAAAAGTACAGTCCGTAACAGTCTGGTAAATTTCCTTGGTGGGCTGTTGCCTGAAAAACGACAGAAAATCATTAACGAAGCATGGTGCAGCATAAATATTGGTGGTAATTTCCTCATTATCTTCATTCAAAAGATACGAACGAACATACCCCTTTTCCAAAAAATAGGTCTTTGTACTAATGGTATTTTGATCAAGCAAGACCGCATTAGCCCTTAATTCAAAATGATTGAAAGTTTCCGTAATCTTTTCAACCACCTCATCTTTAATACTGAATAAGGAATGAAAATAATTATTAATTGATGATTTATCCATTCAATGCTATACTAATTTCAATGCTTTTGTCGCCATAAAAGTCGGCAGATACTTATCTATTAAAAACCTCGGATGTGGCTGCATTTCCTCTTCAAAATCTGCCATTACAAAACCCGCTTTTAATTGCCCGCCAATAAGATCCGAAAGTGTATGCCCAAAAACCAAGGCTTCTCTATTCTCCATCTTTCTGGCAATCTGTTCTTGTCCCAGATCTTTAATATCAGCATAGGGTAAAGTATATTTCGGACGGATAACTCCGTTTGCCATATCCTCAGGGCTACGATCTGCAACAAAAACAACTGGATTAAAAAAACTGGCCAGTAAAGTTCCTCCTTTTCTCAGGACTCTGTAAGCTTCTTTCCAGACAGGGTTCACATCTTCCACGTAATGGTTGGATATGGGATGGAATACAATATCAAATGACTCATTCTCAAATACACTAAGGTCTCTCATATCTCCCTGAATGGTTTTCAATGACAAACCGTCACGTTCTGCAACACGTTCATCCTGTCTTAATTGTTCTTCTGAAATATCAAAAACTACCACAGAAGCCCCTGCCGCTGCCAATACGGGAGCCTGTTGTCCTCCTGCAGAAGCCAGACATAGTATCTTTTTTCCTTTTACATCTCCCAACCATGTTTTATTCAAGGGTTTTGGGGTAAGATGAACTTCCCATTTCCCTTCTTTAGCAGCTTTAATCAGTTCTGTACTTACAGCTTTCGACCATTCATTCTGCTCCAATGCCTGCTTATTCCAGGCAGACTCATTATGGTGTAAAAAGTCTATTTTCTCTTCTTGCATATTATTATTTCTTTTTCATTGGGCATTATAAGGCACTTTACAATGCATTACATGATTCAAATATAGGTACTTTACCCCTGATTAACACTGGTTTTTTCTATATCTTAAAAGAAAACACCTGATTTAAAGCATCTTGGAAATTACTGAGGAATATAAAAATTTAAAGACTCAGGCTTAAACAATTGATAATCTACACCTTACCCCCTTTGTAACAAATACCCAACATTATCTACTAACTGATAAACAGAACGGTATGAAAAATTTATGGAACAGACTGAAAAAGATTAAAGCAGATGATGTGATACTATTTTTAACAGAAAAATCCAAAAGCAATCCTACTTTTGGAATTATAATTATTGCTCTTTCTGCGTTACTCATATTTACAGCAGGAAAAAGCTTTGGAAGGTTTCTCTATCTTATTATTAACTAGTGTTGCACGATATTGCTTCGCTTCAGTAGTGAATCTCCACTTTCATCCAATTCCTATGGTACCTAATCACTATAAATAATGAATTCAAAAACTAGGATATTTTCCCTGGAGGCCGAAATTGTGATTATTCTTTATATATTGCCTCGGGTTTCCAATTAAACTAAAAAACAAACCATAGAAAATGAATCATCTTACCCTGGAGTCAAAACGATTAACTCTACGCACATTTGGAGGTCGTGATATCTTGAATGTGCATGAAATGCTTTTAAGACCAGAAAGTACGGCATTCAACCCAACCACATACTCCGAGGATAAAAAAGAGACTGAACAATTAATCAATACCTGGCAGTTAGAATCTGATCAAGGAAAGGACAGGAAAAAATTTACTTTTTTAATAGAGGATACAATCAATCATGCATTTATTGGAATTATCGGTATTGATATTATTAAACCACACTACAGAAATGCCGAAGTCTGGTTTAAAATCAGTCCTGAAAGCTGGGGAAAAGGATATGGTACTGAGGCGCTTGACCGAATTATTCAATTTGGCTTTGAAGATCTAAAATTACATAGAGTTGAAGCAGGTTGTGCAGTAGACAATATTGCATCTTATAAAATCATGGAAAAAACAGGAATGATAAGAGAAGCACATCGTAGAAAATTGCTTCCACTAAAAAATGGTTGGAGTGATAATTATGAATATGCCATCCTGGAAGAGGATTATTTTTCAAAGATTTAACAACATATAAAAAAAGTATACTGATTTTTTCAGTATACTTTTTTTGTATAATATTCTCCGTCTAAAATTAATTAAAATGTAGAGAATTTTTGTAATGCTATTGGCTTTTCTAGATTGAAGGAGAGGGTGAATATTCTGATGGACTAAATACTCTTCCTGTTTTTACTTCCTTTATTCGGATTACTTTATTGCCTTTTTTGGTTACCTCCAGTATAATTTTTTCCTTTTTTGGATCCTTTTTATCAGAAAGTTGCAATTTATTTCCTTTTAGTTCAACAGTATCATAGTCATCATACTTCGCGGTATACCCAAGTAAGACTACCCTATCGTCATTTTTGTCTGGCTTTTTATAGCTGATGGTTTCCAATGGATAATGGGAAATAATACGTGCGCTGTACATTCCGTTAAAATCATATATTCTTTCTACAAGGTCATCAGGAGTAAAAGTAGTTAATGTTTCGGGCTCATTCTTCCAACGAAACGCTGCCATATCCCCAATAGCAGGTTCCAGGGACTCCTTTGTTATGATTGCGGGAGGAGTTAATACTTCTCTTTTAGGCATTGGTGACATTGCCTTATTTTTCTTTTTCTGTGCAGGTACTGCCATAAAAATCAACAGAAAAAACAACAAAATTTGATATTTAGCCATATTATTAGTTTTTATAGATTCAAATTATATTAATAAATCTTAGCGACTAAATTATTAAATTATTTGTTGTGATCTAACTATTTTTGTAATTTACTTCAGTCTAATCAGTATGCACTCCTTACCAGTATGGACCAGGATTTTTATTATAATTTCATTGAACCCGATCTAGTTCTTGCTGATTTCGTAGAAAATCTGGGGACATTTCATAATCGTTCAGATGAAGCAAAAGAAGTGGTAATTATTCCGGATGGGCGGGTTGATGTGTTTTTCATGCAATCTCCGTCTGAACCTTTCCATATTGCCCTTATTGGGTTGGAAACCTATCCTGAACAAAGAGATATCCCGCCACAAACCATTGCTTTTGTTGTGAGTTTCAAGCCTCTTGCTGTTGAATATATTTTAAATACTTCCATTGCTGAAATAGTAAATAGAGCAAAAGATCTTCCTGACGATTTTTGGGGATTTAAGGCTGAAGACGTGCAAAATTTTGAACGTTGCTGTATAAAGGCGACACAAAAGATAAAGGAACTTCTTCCCAAAGAAACAGATGAAAGAAAGCGTACCCTTTTTCATCTCATCTACTCATCAAAAGGAGAAATGAGTGTGAAAGAACTTTCGGAAAATGTAGGCTGGAGCAGCAGACAAATAAACAGGTATTTCACAAAGCAACTAGGCTTGTCATTAAAAGCCTACTCCACAATTTTACGTTTCAGAGCATCTTTGGAACACATCGTTAAGGGAAAGCTTTTCCCTGAACTTAATTATACAGATCAAAATCATTTCATCAAGGAGGTGAAGAAATTTTCCGGAGTTGCTCCCAAGGAATTATCTCAAAATAAAAACGACCGATTTGTACTATTATCAGTATTAAAAGGCAAGTAATTTTGTCCTGTAAAATTTAAAATAAAATGCTGATAAACAATAAATCAATAGCAATCGTTGGAGGAGGCCCTGCGGGACTTACTCTGGCAAGACTTTTACAGCTGAAAAATGCCCATGTAAAGGTATATGAAAGAGATCTTAATAAATATGCCCGTGTACAAGGCTCTCCTCTTGACATGCATGAAGATTCGGGGCTGGCTGCTTTGCGTAAAGCTGATTTGCTTGAAGAATTTAAAAAATCATACCGCCCCGGCGCAGATAAAACACTGATTGTGAACGAACAGGCAGAAATTCTTTTCAGTGATCATGAAGCAAAGCCTGATGAAGATTTTGGAGCCGAGCATTTTCGCCCTGAAATAGACCGGGGACCACTCAGAAATATGCTGCTGGACTCTTTACAACCGGAAACAGTGGTATGGGATAGCCATTTTATATCCATGAAACCTCACAATGAAGGTTGGTTACTTCATTTCAAAAACGGGACATCGGCTTATGCAGATCTTGTAATTGCTGCAGATGGGGCCCATTCTAAAATTCGTCCTTACCTTACCAATAATCAACCAGTCTATTCCGGGATTATTATGTTAGAAGGAAATGTTTCAAAAGAAAATGCACCAAATATTGATGCTTTGATAAAAGGTGGTAAAATAATGGCATTCGGAAATACCAAAAATATATTGATGGGCCAAAAAGGCAATGGTGATCTTGGTTTCTATGCAAGCTTTAAGGCAGATGAAAACTGGGCTGTACACAGCGCCCTGAATTTTTCTGATCGTGCAGATATCCTGGAATGGTTTAAAAAAGAATATTCTGAATGGAGCAATATATGGCATGAATTATTTACAAATGCTGCTACCCCGTTTATTCCGCGTCCCATTTACTATATGCCTTTAGATCAGACTTGGGAAACAAAGGCCAATGTAACTCTGTTGGGTGATGCCGCCCACGTAATGCCTCCATTTGCAGGAGAAGGAGCCAATATGGCAATGCTTGATGCACTGGAATTAAGTGAACATTTGACCAATAATAATTACAGCACCTTGGAGGAAGCTCTTCATCATTATGAAACTAAAATGGGTAAGCGGGCTGCCATTGCTACCCAGGAATCTCTTGAAAATGGAGAGAGAATGCATTCTAAACAGGCATTAACAACCATGCTGGAATTCTTTAGTGGACATTGAAACTTATTATAAAAAGGCTGCCTCAAATAATGAGACAGCCCCTTTTTCCCTCTTAAAAATAAAGATCTTTCTCTCCGCTAGATTCTGATTTTGGAGACCATTTGTGTTTTTTATTATACTAGGTATTTTATAAATTTTACAATGCTTTATTAGCATTACTATTATTTATAATCACAATTAATACGCTATTGGTTATTTATTTTCAATAATTCCTTTACAAATGTATATTTTAAAATCAGAAATTTGAAAAAACTCCCTACTACACCAATACAGCATCGAATAAAATAAATTGATTATCAGATTATTATAAAAAAACAACATGCTATCCAAACTTGTACTAAAAAAAATATTCTGATCTACAATCGCAATATAAATACTCTCTAAAGCAATTCTTGACAGTGCTATATTTTAAAATAATTAAAGTCTAAAAAAGAAGATCAGGCATCAACATCATCCATAATATGTATAAATTTTTGAATTTACCCTCAAAAATATAACAATCTATTTTTCAATTAATTAACTTAACAATTCAGAGCTGTAGTATTCGTGTAGTACTGTTTTTTTTCTTCTTTTAGGTAAAAATCATCATATTTGAACAAGAGACCACTATAAAAATATAGTGGTGGAAAAAAAATATTTCGAACGCTGTCTGATTGTGATGATTCAGGCAGTTTTTTTTGCAGTTAATTCAGATCATCAAAAAATTGATAAATGTCCGTTTCTGTTGGAATATGAAGTCTTTTTCTAATCCTGTATTTTTTCTGCTGAACGGTTCTATGTTGAATAAGAGTATAGCTGGCAATCTCCTTTGAGGTAAAATGCAATTTTAACATGGCGCAAAAAGCCAATTCAGAATCCTCAAGATTAGGATTAATATGTAAAAGTTTATTGATGAGTTCCGGATATACTTCTTTAAACAGACTAAGAAACTCAGGATCATTTCTTCTGCCTAATTCCATCACTTCAGTCTGGCTCTTATCATTTATGCGGTTTTTTAACTCCTCAGATTCTGTTCTGAGTGTGTCTTTCCTTTTTCTAAGCAAACTTATGATTCTCCATGCATACACAGCCAGCAACGAAAGAACTGCAAGAGATAATAAAATTACCCATTGTACATTTCTCCCATGATTTTCTGAATCGTTCTTTGTTTCTGCTATAAAGGACTCCATATCCTTGTTGATGGTTTTCAGGATGGCTGTATTATTTCTATTTTTTGCCTCAGTATAAGCATTTAAATAAAAATAAGCTTTTCCATTGTCTCCTTTATTCTCGTATACCGACCTCAGATCATTATAAATATACTTGGTATAGTAAGCATAGATACGTTTTGTTTTGTTATCTATTTCCAGAGCTTTTTTAAGGACTTCCTCGGCCTTATCATATTGCTTGTCTGCAAGATAATATTCTCCCATAATGGTATTGGCATAAAGAGCTACTCCATCTTTCTTCCCACTTGCATTGGCTTTATTGTAGGCAATGGTTACATATTTATAGGCAGAATCCATATTTTTATGCATGTATATGTAATCCCCTATGGCACAGTCTGCCAACCCTGAATCGTCTAGTTTTCTGGCCTTCTGAAAGGACTCCAGTGCTTTTGTATACTGATTTTTTTTAATAAGATAGGTTCCCTGTCTGAGGTAAATATTAAAAAGGATATTGTTTTTCAGTTCTGAGTTTCCACTTTTTATAATAAGATTTAAAGCTTTATTATTGTATTCAAAGGCCTTATCCCCTCTCCCCATCTCTAAATTGAAACGGCCGTACGCGTTATAAAACCTGGATTGATGAATCCTATTTTCTGAGTTTTTTAGAATGGCCTCTGCATCGTTAAAAAATGACTGAGATTTTTGATAGTTTTCCAATGAAATATTGACTTCGGCGAGATTGATATAACAGAGTGCCTTACCCTCATCATACCCCATACTTTCTGCCTTTCTATAAAACTGTTTATTAAGGTTGACAAGGGAATCGTATTCACCGGCAAGTCTAAATTCCTCATTCTGTTTCATGAGAGGAGCATCAAAAATTTTCTCGTATTCTTTCGAATCCGGGTTACAGGAAATGAGGATAATTAGTAAAATAAAAAGAAGAATACGTATCATAGCACCTTTACCATCTAAATTGAATTAGGTATAAATTATGATTTAAAAATGATTTTATTACACTCAATGATGTTACATTTTGTTTATATATCAGATCTAATTAACTTTTAATAGTTCTTTTAGTGATCCAGCCTATCAAAAAAAGCATAAATATCCTCTTCACCGGTAATGTTAAGCCTTTTTCTGATTCTATATTTCTTTTGCTGTACAGACCGATGCTGTACAAAGGTATAATCAGCTATTTCTTTGGATGAAAAATGGAGCTTTAACATGGCACAGAATGCCAGTTCAGAGTTTTCCAGATCAGGATTAATCTTCAGAAGTGCAGTGATGAAATCCGGATATACTTCCTTAAACCTCTTTAAAAAAGAAGAATCATTTTTTTGGGCCAGCTCGGTGACTTCCTGCAGCATCTTAGTTTGCACATGATTTTTCAGCTCTTCGGTTTCCTCTTTTAATGTTTTCTTTTTTATCTTTTGCTGCTTTATCATTTTTTGCACATAAATACCGGAAATAGCAAGTACTGTAATCGATAATGCAATAAGAAAGGGTAAATCATTTTTATGCCAATCGGATTCTTTCTTCATTTCTGTGATAAAGCTTTCCGTAGCCTTATTCATGGTGGCCAATCGTGCCGTATCAAGTCTATTCTCCTCTTCCATGTATTTTTTCAAATAGTAGTAAGCCTTCCCGCCATCATTCTTTTTCTTGTAGAGTTCTGCCAAAGATTTATATACTCCACTGATATGAGTAGAATAAGTACGTTTGGTCTTTATATTAATGTCCAGAGCTTTTTTAAGGGCTATTTCAGCCTCATCATTATCATTGATTTCATTATAATAATATCCCATGGTATAGTAAACCCAAAGAGATTCTACATCGCTGGTCTTTTGGCTGAGCATCTTTTGGTCTGCTATCGCAATGTAAGGGTCCGCTAGTTTCGGCTCGTGCACAAACAGGTAGTATTGAGCAACCATACAATTACTATAAGCCGAATTTTCCAATTCATTGGCCTTTAGAAAAGACTTCAGCGAAGTGCCTTTCCAGCCTTTCCATGCAAAGTAGATTCCTTTATTGATGTAAAGTCTCGGCAAAAGCTTGTTTTTAAGATCTGAGTCCTTAGCATTCTTTAGATAAGAAAATGCTTTGTTATTGCATCCTACAGCCTTGTCATATAATTTGAGATGGGAGTAATATTGGCTGTAGTTATTATAAAATGTAGCTTTGTGATAGTTATTTTCAGAATTTTCAAGGTCTTTTTCTGCTTTGTTGAAGAAAAACAGTGCTTTTTCATAGTTACCTGCTGATACATTTACCCCTGCAATATTAAGATAACAAAGCCCTTTTCCCTCTTTATACTTCATTTTAGAAGCTTTTTGTAGATATTTCAGATTGAGTTGGACAAGAGCTTCATATTCACCAGAAAGCTGTAGCTCTGCACTTTTCCTGAGTAAGGAAATATCAAAATTTTCTTTCTCTTCATCCTGAGATTTTGAGCTACATGAAAACATATGCAATAACAAACCTATACACCATGTATACATTAATACTTTCCTCAAGATTATTGAAGATACTTTATTATTCTTACTAATTGTCAATTTTAATTTCCCCTTTTATCTGTCGCGTTCCATATACCTACCTGAACATTAATTTAATAACTTATCATACTGTAATTAAATAATCATCTTAGCAACATTTGTTATAAATATACTGAATTTATCTATAAATTATTGTATAAAATCATTCCAATCTAAAAAAAACAACGTAATAATCATTCAAAAATTATTTATGTTGAGTAGATATTTCAGTATTTTCTACAGCTTTAACGACTCCCATAACGTTCTAATTTTTGTAGGTGTAAGATTGGAAAATATTTTATTTCTTCATTCTTTAATAAGACTATGCGAAAGTAAAATTGTTACAAATTTCTTATTTTATTGGAAAACCCGATCAATACAACAAACTTTAGGGTTTTCATAAAGAACAAGTCCAAAACTATCTGCATATTTGCTTAGTAAAGCCGTGTAACCTTAATTGCAAACAACCATGAATATTGAATATCGAAATCTTTTACCAAACGAAAGTAAAGCATATAGGGCGATCCGTCTAGAAAGTCTTGAAAAATTTCCGGAATCATTTGGTGCCAATTACCTGGAAGCCCTGAAGACTGAAAAATTCAGGATAGAAAATGATATAGAGAATCAGTCATTAGAAAGATTTGTATTTGGAGCATTTGTTGATCAGAAGCTTATTGGTATCTGTGCTTTCGTTAAGGATGAAAATAGTACAGGAAATATCTACCAGATGTATGTAAGAGAGGGATTTCAGGGGAAAAATATCGGATCTGGATTAATACAGGCTATCATCAATGAAGCCCATAGCAGATTTAAAGGAATTGAGGTCGTTCTGGAAGTAACTCCGAAAAATGACAGGGCTTATCATTTATATAAAAAAATGGGGTTTCAGGAAGTAATTGATGAAAAAAATTCTGCAAGCAATATTGTTATGAAATATTTCACCTAAAACAAAAAAGAACTACTTTCTGTAGTTCTTTTTTGTTTGTGACCCGGCTGGGATTCGAACCCAGGACCCATACATTAAAAGTGTATTGCTCTACCAGCTGAGCTACCGAGTCGGCCACTTACTTTTTCAAGTAAATCCCTTTGTTTAAGGGACTGCAAAGATAGAAACTTTTTTCTCCAATCCAACTTTTTCGCCTTAAAAATCTTAAAATTATTTCTAAAGCACAGAGATACAATAAGATTAATTTTCATGGATTTTTAGCATCTTGTATAAAAAGGAAATTCCTATGATAGGGTGTAAAGAAAATAAAAAATGGATTACCAAATATTGATAATCCATTTGCTTGTGAACCCACTGGTACAAAACTCGAACTCCTTACTGGAAGATTTGAGGCAATTAAACCAGCGAAAAGATATTAAAAAATCATTCGGATACAGTTACTCCAAACATTCACAAACCGAGAGTTGTTCAATCCTAAACTCAATAATCTATTTGAAAAAAGAGATTAGAAGATTCGGAAACCATTTTAATTCTGAATAAAGTATGTAATGCATCATTAGCTTACCCCTACTTCTTCAAATTATTGCATTTTTTATTCTTTAGATTTCTGTTTACTTTTTCGTTGAAAAGCAAAATATATAATAATTGCACTAATAGCCATTAAAATGGATGCTAGAAAAAATGGCGCTCCTGAAAATTCAAATGGTGCTTTATCATGTGTAAAATAATAGAATAAGTTTGTTATAATCGGAGGACCTATAATAGAAGTAGCACTCACTAAACTTGCTAAAGCTCCCTGAAGCTCGCCCTGCTCATTTGAAGGAACATTTTTACTAATTATTGATTGTAGTGCGGGGCCGCAGATTCCTCCCAAAGAATAAGGGATAAGGAAAACAAACATCAGCCATCCTTGATTAGTAAAGGCAAATAGCATGAGTCCCAAGGCATAGAATAACAACCCAAAATATACACTTTTCTGTTCTCCTAATTTTGGGGTTGTCCATCTTATTAGAACTCCTTGTACTAATCCAATCAATAAACCAAGTAAACCAAGTGATAAACCTACAGTTCGTTCCGTCCAATTGAATTTATACATGGTAAAGAAATGCCAGTTGCTCTGTACGGCATGAAGAGCAACATAGACCAAAATTAAAGCAAGGACAAGGTTTGATATTTTTGATTGTTTTCTCAAAAAATTAAATGTTCCGATAGGGTTGGCCCTTTTCCAGTTAAATGATCGACGTTTATCTTTTTCTAAACTTTCTGGTAGTATAAGCAACCCGTAAAGAAAATTCACCATGCATAATATAGCAGCAACATAAAAAGGAACTCTTGCTCCATAATGCCCAAGTAAACCACCGATGACCGGGCCTAAAATAAACCCTAATCCAAAAGCAGCACCTATTAAGCCGAAATTTTTGGTTCTATCTTCATCGGTGGATATATCAGCTATATATGCACTAGCTGTTGAAATAGTAGCCCCAGTAAGCCCAGCAATAATTCTTCCAAAAAACAACCAACCAATAGAAGGCGCAAGTGCTAATAGTATATAGTCCATCGCAAAACCAAGAAGAGAAATTAAAATAATGGGTCGCCTTCCATATTTATCACTGAGATTACCCACTATAGGTGCAAATATAAATTGCGTCATAGCATAGACGAAGCCGAGCCACCCTCCATATTTAGCAGCTTCACTAAGATCACTATGGATAAGTTCTCCAATGAGTTTAGGAACCACAGGAAGTATAATTCCCCAACCTGTAATATCAATCAACAACGTGATAAATATAAATCTGATAGCTGCTTTTTTACCTGTTTTTTTCATGCTGTAAAATTAAACAGAGATAAAAAGAAGGTATTGACAATTTAATGGAGTTTACATACAATCTGAAAGCTAATAATCTTCAGCGACCTGTAAATAGTTTAGATATATAAACGAATATAAATTATTATGCGTTTCTATACGTTTTTGGCGATACTCCTACTATTCTTTTAAAGTATCTGCAAAAGACACTTGTTTCTTCAAAATGAAGCTCATTGCTAATTTCTTTAATTGATAAATTAGAAGATTTTAATAATGTTTTAGCATTCAGAATTGTGATATGATCAATCCACTGTAATACAGATTTTCCAGTTTTCTGTTTTAGGAAAGTAGAAAGATATTGTGGTGTTAAATGTAGCTTTCCAGCATAAAATGCAACGCTTCTTTGTTGGCTAGCATGCTTTGAAATTAGTAAATAAAATTCATCTATAATCTCATGTGTGCGGTTTTTTACTAAGCTTTTGTTATTCGGTAAATTAGAATATACTTCAGAAATCATACTAATTAGAACCATAACAAGATGCCGCAGCATTTGTGTCTTATTAGAACTCGGTTTTTTATTATAGAAATTTTGTATAAGTGCTAATAATTCATTTTGGAGCTTTACGTCTTCGGGTTGAAGCCTGATAATTGGTTGCCATCTAATTTGATTATTCATTACAAACTCACGTAGAATAGGAAATTCTGTAATAAAATCTAATGAAAGACCAATTGTTACTATTTTTGCATCTTCACTCAATGACTTTGTATCAATCATCAGTTGCGGTTGTAAAATAGCAATATCACCCGTGTTTATTTCATACTCTAAAAAATGAATTTGTGATTTCATGGATCCTTGTACCATAAACCCTAGTAATAAACCATCAAATAGGCGACTATGAGTTGTATATTTCTTCTTTGGGTCATTTTGTTGACTAAGAATAACGATCCCTTCCGTCTTTTTTGAAAGATCGAGATTGTACAATTTATAGACATTGTCCAAAGTTATAAATAAAGCCATGTACAAATATCCAAAACGAAGTTGAAAAAGTAATAAAATAAATTAGATAATAGCAGTTTTACTGTCTAAAAATGGGGCGTCTACAAAATTATGAGGTGGATTTTGTATACCCATCCTTTTTTAGCAAGCCATTCCTAACACTTTCCCGTACTACCACTAATGTCTATTGAAGATGAAGTTGGTTTGTATTTTCCTATGAGTGATTTAATTCTTTCAAATACAACCATTCCTTTGTCAAGCCGAGTTTCTGCAAATCGAACCCCGGTTCTCAACCCGCTTGAAATAAAAAAGCCTTAACTTTCGTTAAGGCTCTTGTGACCCGGCTGGGATTCGAACCCAGGACCCATACATTAAAAGTGTATTGCTCTACCAGCTGAGCTACCGAGTCGGCCACTTACTTTTTCAGCAAATCCCTTTGTTTAAGGGACTGCAAAGATAGAAACTTTTCTTTTCAATCCAACTTTTTTACCTTAAAAATCTTAAAATTAATTCTAAAGCACAGAAATACAATGAGATTAATTTTCATGAGTTTTAAGGACCTCATATAAAAAGTAAATTCTGATAATATGGTTTAGGAAAAATAAAAAAAGGATTATCAAATATTGATAATCCTTTTGCTTGTGACCCGGCTGGGATTCGAACCCAGGACCCATACATTAAAAGTGTATTGCTCTACCAGCTGAGCTACCGAGTCGGCCACTTACTTTTCAGTAAATCCCTTTATTTAGGGGACTGCAAAGATATAATTTTTTCCTTTACCCCTACTCTTTTTCTTATGTTTTTTACTTTTAAATCTCTCATTCATGAGGATTTTACATTCCTTGTAATTGTGGTCATCATACCAAAACACTGATAAAGGGTTAGTTGCAAAGAAAAAATGCTATATGAAGCTTTCATATAGCATTCTAAAATTGTAGGTCGAAATTTAAATTTATTGGTGTTTATTAATTAAAACAACCTCCGTTTAAGGTAAATTACCAAAAAAGAGGTGCCAGATCTCCATTTTTATTTTCAGCATAATAAAGGGAAGGCAGGACCTGTGAAAGATAAGTAAACTCATTATAGCAGTGCTCCATTAAGCCGAATCCAATTTCTTCAGACAACTGATTTTCATTATCTGCCATTAAAGCTCCCAGAAAAAAATGGCTTCTTAACATACAGCCCTGTACCGTATCTCTGATAACATGAAACATGTAGCCATCCATAGGGTCCCCATTTGCATCCATTAATGTATCTTCACCAAACCCAATTCTTGCATATACAACGGCACTTACTTCTCCATTAGCATAGGCCCGCATTAGAGTATTAGGATCAAAAATTTCTGCCGGATCATGAAATTTTATGGTGGCAGCTACGGGAGGAATATCCCCAAGGGATTCTGTTGCGTGGATGGTAGCTCCGATATAATTTTCATTTTTAATCCATTTATTGTCCCAACCCCCGTGCTCCACATGATCATGGGGATGCCATAACTTTAAATCGGTCGTTGTTTCAAAATACTTGAACCACCAATCCAACATCTTACCTTTGCAATTATGCAGCACATTCCTCATCGCCACATGAAGCATTCCGTTATCCAATCTTTTGACACCCGCTTCAAGAGAGATTGGTTTAGAGGATAAAAGAGTATTTATATCCTTAAACATTAATTGTTCAGTTTCCTTAGTCAATTCCATATTCGATAATTTATTACATTATACGTTTTAATTCTTCGATCAAACCCTTGGGTATAAGGATGGAAAAATAGCATGAATTTCATTTTACCTTATTCTATTTACTCCATTCCTATTTCATTATTCTGTCAATTGTAGGACAAAGTTAAATCAGGTAAATACCTGGATTATTGTACTATTATCTAATCGATATGTACAATTTGGAAAAGTGCTATGAATAGCGCTTCCACTCAAATAATACTTTTGAGTTTGAAGAAAAACTGAGGAAAAGACTTAGAATTTTAAATGCTAAAAATATTACAGGCAGGCATTTTTTCTTTTAAAAACTTCGGGACTTTGCCCTGTTTGCTTTTTATAAAATCGGGAAAAATAGGCAGGATCATCAAAATTTAAGTCGAACGCAATTTCTTTTATGGTCAATTCGCTGGAGATCAACATTCTTTCAGCTTCTAAAACAACCCTTTCATGTAATAACTGAGTGAGGGTTTTATTCATTTTTTCTTTTAGAATTTGGTTGATCCGTTTTTCACTAATACCCATTTTTGAGGAATAAAAGTCAGCCTTTCGTTCTGTCTTATAATATTCGTCCATCAGCATAATAAAGTGATAGACCCGTTTCTGATTGACATCCTGATTTAAAAAGTAATTTTGATTAATCCGAATTAAATTTAAAAGAAACACCTTCAACAGTGACTTTAAAACCAGATAGGTTCCCATTGAGCTAGTATATTCTTTCTCAATTAATACTTTTAAATGCTGAAGGGTTTCTACAACATCCTTATTCAAACGAAAGCTGGTGCACTGCCCATGCATATTGAAAAGATTGAAAACATCCAATGCATATTCCTTATCATCTTCTTCCAAATAATCCCTTTTAAAAGCAATTACACAACCATTCTTCCCTTTAAGGTCCGGTTTTTCAATCCGATATAAGGGAATCAGACTTATATATTGATCTTCCTCTTTCTTCTCCGAATCATTTCGAAACCATATAATTTCAAAAAAATGGGCTCGTTGTGGATTTCGCAGATAATCTTCCGAATAGGAATCCAGTTCAAAAAAGGTCAATTTTGATGGGTCAATTTGATGGATAAACTTCATATGCAGGCTCTACTCTCGTGATATTATACAAATATACATCACAACTCTTCTGGAAAGATAGAGGTTTAAAAAAGTTAATGAGCAGATTTAAAATTTACCTATAAAAAAACAAAAAAAGAACTGCAAAATTGCAGTTCTTTTTTTGTTGTGACCCGGCTGGGATTCGAACCCAGGACCCATACATTAAAAGTGTATTGCTCTACCAGCTGAGCTACCGAGTCGGCCACTTACTTTTTCAAGTAAATCCCTTTGTTTAAGGGACTGCAAAGATAGAAAAATCCTTTTTAATTCCAACTTTTTCACTGCTTTTTTATTTTCAAATTTTAAGAATAACTATCAAGCACCTGTTTATAAATCAATTACAATTATTACTTTTTATGAAATTAGTCCTTTGATCTTTGACCGTATTCTATTATGCCATGTTTATAGAAGATTTTCACCTTTGCTTTTAAGGACTGATCTTTGTATTTTTGGTAAAGAAGTTCTATTTTTGAAAGAAATAGGCATACAAGCCTTTTCTGATTGATCTTTTCAATGGTTACATCATCTCAAATCATAGTTTTTTTTAAGTAATCCCATATCTATGAAATTAATTACTCCCAAAAGGTTAGTCAGTGGTGATAAAATAGCAACCATTTCCATGTCATGGGGAGGCGCTGGCGATCTGCCACATCGCTATTTAAAAGGCAAGGAACGGTTGAATCAGATTTTCAACCTTGAGGTTTCGGAAACAAAACATGCCCTGCAATCTGCACAATGGATCTATAACCACCCTGAAGCCAGAGCCAATGATCTTATGGACGCTTTTTCCGACCCCTCTATAAAGGCTATTATTTCAAATATTGGCGGAGATGACAGCATTCGAATGTTGAAATATATCGATATTAATGTCATCAGAAATAACCCAAAGATATTTCTTGGATTTTCTGATAGTACCATTACTCATTTTATCTGTCTTAAGGCGGGTTTAAGCTCCTTTTATGGTACTTCTTTACTGGTTGGTTTTGCAGAGAATGGAGCGATGCATGAATATCAAATCAATGATATCAACAGAACTTTATTTTCTCCGTCTGTAATTGGACAGATCCATCCTAATAAAGAGGGCTGGACGACGGAATTTCTCGATTGGTTTGATGTTTCTCTACAGAATACCAAAAGGCAATTAACTCTTTCTTCGGGATGGCGCTTTATAAGAGGAAACTCCATTGTACAGGGGCCTTTGATAGGTGGATGTATCGAAGTGCTTGAAATGCTTAAAGGAACGGACTACTGGCCGGATACGGAAGTATGGAAAGATTGTATCTTGTTTTTTGAAACTTCAGAGGATAAACCTAAAACTGAATATGTAAGATGGTGGCTAAGAAACTATGCTGCAACAGGAATTCTTAAAAATGCAAAGGGAATTATTTTTGGGAGACCTTATGATAATCTACATGCAGAGGAATATGAAACCGAGCTATTGAAAGTTTTGGATGAAGAAGATCTTTATGATCTTCCCGTCATTACCCAGATGGATTTCGGCCACACCTGCCCTACTTTTACACTTCCTTATGGGAAATTAGCGGAAATCAACTGTATTGATCAGACATTTTCTATATTGGAAAGTGAAGTTTTATAAAGTTTGAAGTATATTGAATTCATTAATCGGCGGCTTCTTCGAAGCCGCCGATTAATTTTAAACTCATTTTATATTTTATTAAAAAAAGAGCTTATTAAGCCATAGAATCTTCCATCTTTGTCTTCTGATACTCAAAAAGGGTAATCAAAGTATTTGTCAGCTCACTTCCATGATGCTTCCCGACCAAGTAAAGAGCGGCATCTATTCCGGCAGTGATCCCTGCAGTGGTAATTAACTGTTCCTGATCTACATACCGTACTCCTTTTTTAACCTTACTTTCCTGATTATGTTGTTCCAATGCATCCAGCAGCATGCTATGAGTCGTAATATCATAATGATCAAGGATGCCCGTTTCTGACAACAGCATACTTCCCGTACAAATCGTAAAAATAACGGTTCCATTGTTACTATTATTTTTCACCCAGTTCAATACAATATTTTGAAAGTCATCGTCTTTTAGGTATTTCATTACCTGATCAGGATTAGTTCCGGGAATCACAATCATATCAGGTTTTGGAGACGTTTGTATATCATAAGTAGGAATTATTGACATGGTATTGGCCTCTGTATACACTGGTTCCATTGTTTTCCCTACGGTATAGCAGTTATAGCTTCCGGGCTGTACTACATTTGCTTTAACAAAAACGTCCAGAGGACCGTTCAGATCAAGAACTTCTACCTGATCATAAATTAAAAATGCTACATTCATTGTTTTACTGTTTTGTACTTGCTTCATTATTCTATTTTTTAAAGATTAATATTTTTCTGAAAAAGACATGGATTTTGCCTGCTGACAAATGATTGTCAGCCTTATTGTGTATTAAAAAGTTAAAATTTAATTATTCTGTTCCCTTGAAAGCTCTTCGATATTGTGCGGGAGAAATGGAAAGGTTTTTCAAAAATAATCTCCGAAGAGAAACAGAACTTCCAAAGCCACATTTATCGGCAATCATATCAAGGCTCATATCTGTATATTCCAACATATTTTTTGCCTGATCAAGTCTCATTTTTTCAAGAAACCGACCGGGAGTCATTCCTGATTCTTTTAAAAATACTCTGGAGAAATTGCGAACACTCATATTCATAAACTCTGCCATATACTCAATGTTTATGGACAGCCCTAGCTTATCTTTAAGTAAATCTCTTATATCTTTTGTAAAAGAGGACAGGGTTTCATAATCTGGGAGAGCGTTTCCAAACTGCGACTGTACTCCTACTCTTTTTAAATGCAGAACAAGGTGGCGGGCAACTTCTGCAGCCAATGGCTTTCCAAAATCTTCCTCTACAACAGCCAATGCCAGATCCATCCCGGAAGAGACACCTCCTGAGGTATATATCTGCTGATCCCGGATAAAAAAAGGATTGATATTGACCTCCAGCTCAGGGTAGCTTTTTTGTAATGCATCTGCATACTTCCAATGAGTGGTAACCTGCTTTCCATTTAAAAGTCCAGCTTTTGCCAGTACGAATGCTCCTACACAGACTGAGCCCATCCGCCTTACTTTTTCTTTCATATTACGCAGGTAAGAATAAAGCTCCGGATTGATCTCATCCAACACGGTAAGCGCAGTTCCTGCAACTAATAATGTATCTATATTAAAATCAAAATCATAAATGGTATGGCTGCAGGTCAACGGGATTCCGGAACTTGAATACAAGATCTTTTCTGATGTTCCTGATACAAGGTAGACATAATATCCTGACCTGGAGCTTTCCTCAGATAAAAAACGATTGGCTGAAGTGAAAACATCACAAGGTCCCGCAACATCCAATAATTGTACCTGCGGTAAAACCAAAAGCACAATATTTTTTATTCCTGTATCTTTTTCTACCTCTTCCATATCCTTATTTGTATGATACAAATGTACTGAGAATGCATCATGGCTGCAATGACAAAAAATATACACTTTCAGCCATACTTCATCATCTCTTTTGATTATAAAAAGAGACTGCCATAAAAGACAGTCTCAGCACTCTACTATAAAAACTAGCTAATAAGCTATACTTTTCTGATTGTATTTGTATTTAAAAATTTTCAATGATCATCTACATTTATGCCGGAGATAACCTGCGGGATTTTAAATAAAGAGCTGTACGATTAAGGTACGGGAAAAGAAAAATCAGAAGCAAGACAATGGCAAGGAGCCACATCATCATTTCATAATAATCCATGGCAAAACGAACATGATTCTGGACATTTATTCTTCTCACCAGCAATTTATTGGAAGCTTTTACCGCATGATCTTCCAGCATTCCCTTAGCAGTCAATTTAGCTGTTTGTTGATGTAAGAAACTTTTAACGGCAGGGTCTATCGCACTTAAATGATCCTGAAAAGCATTATAGTGACGGCTTTTTTCGAAAAGTTCAAAAAAATTGATCAATGCAATACTGACACAGAATCCCAAATATCTTATCGTAAGAGCTGTTGCTGCTGCTGACGGACCAATAGAAGCCGGAACTGATGAAATAATGTAAATGATAGTAGGAACCATAATTAATCCCACTCCTAATCCCTGAAGAAATAACGGAATGTAATAGTTGAATTCATCAGCCTGAACATCAAAGGAATAATACATCAGTGCATGAAAGGCAAGCAACATAAGAAACCCGGGTCCCCAGATATATTGAATTCTTTTCTTCTGCAATACCATACAGCAGGCAATAATTACCCCAATAACAAGTCCACAAAGATTAAAAATATTAATATAGGAAATATAAAACGGGTCAAGATGAAGCTCTGTAGCGAAATAGTTGTTGGTAATTCCTGAGGCAAAACGACAGATATACATGACAAAAAGAATCAACAGCCCCACTTTAAAGTTTCTGTATCGGAATATCCGAAGATCAATGTAAGGTCTTTTAATCGCCTGCTGTCGAAATATGGATATTCCTGTCAAAATAATAATCCCTATTACAGATCCTAAAATCCGGTTATCTTCCAGCCAATAATATTCCTGGCCAAAAATCATAATATATCCTATAAGTACCAGTATGGTACTAAAGACTGCAAAACTTTGCCAATCCAGCTTATACAAATGGAATCTGACATGGGTTCTGTAATTACTCATCACAAGACTCAGAAATACAAGTCCCGGCAAATAAGAAAAGATTGCCGTTTTATAGACAATATTAAAATTATAGGAGTCTATAAGATCTGCTGTAATTAAATTATTAAAAGGCAATGCACAGATCAGAATTCCAAAGAATACCGAAAAGCTGATCTCCCGTCCTCTTTCATTGTTCAGCCGTGTAAAGATCAGGGTAAGTGAAAGGTTAACATTCCCTGCAAACAACATTCCCTGAATAAAACGTATGGGAAATAAAATATAAATTTCACGAGTGAAATAACAGACCAAACAGGCTACAATCTGCAAGGTTGTAAATAAAAGAAAATACTCTTTAGCTGCCAGAAAGCTAAAAAATCTTCTTTCCAGACTATAAAACCCTACATATCCGGCATAAAATAAAGCCACTGAAAACTGAATATCTGCAGGCTCACAGCCATAATATCCTGCTGCTGCATTAACGTTGGTAAGTGGCAGAAAGAATATGATAATCCCCGGCAGTGTCATCGAGAAAAGGATGATTTTAACCAGCCATTCCGGCACCCAACTTTTAAAAAAGGGCATTCGTCTTTTAGCCATTGGAATGCTTTTTATTGGCATATACATTCACATTCATTCCCAATTTCAGGACATCTATATCTTTTCTTTGCCCCTCAACCTTAATTCTTACAGGAATACGTTGTACAATTTTCACATAGTTTCCGGTGGAATTATCAGGAGGTAAAAGTGAAAAACTGGACCCTGTTGCTGGTGACAAAGAAATAATGGTTCCCTGAAATTCTCTGTCAGGATAAGAATCTGCCACAATTTTCACATGATCTCCGATATGCATATCCTTAATCTGTGTTTCCTTATAGTTCGCAACTACCCATTTATCAGTTTCATTATTCACGATAAATGCAAGAGTTTCTCCGGCATCAATCATTTGTCCTATCTCAACGGTTCTACGTCCCATTCTTCCATCGTATGCTGCAGTAACTGCGGTATAGGTTACATCCAGTTTATGGCGATCCAACAATGCTTCCAGTCTGGCAATTTCTGCCTGTACAACGGCTTTCTCAGTTTGTATGTCATTGATTTTAGACATAGATGCGGCATAGTTATCCTGAGAAGATTTATATTCGCCTTCGTTGACATCCAGAGTTGCTTTTACATCTTCTAACCGCTGTTTTGTAGCAGACTCATCATCATAAAGCTTTTTATATCTGTTATAATCAAGTTGCTGCTTCCAGACCTTTGCTTTATTGGCATCTACCTGTGCCTGTGCTGAAGCTGCTTCTTTTTCTGTGGTGCCAGTATTGCTTTCCAGCACTCTTAGCTCTGCACGGGCTTTCTGCAGGGCTGCCTGGGTTTGTTTTTGCTGAAGTATATATTCACGATTATCTATCAGTAAAAGTGTATCTCCTTTCTTCACTTCCTGGTTTTCTTCAAATTTCACAGCTACAATAAATCCACCAGCTCTGGAAATAACAGGGTTTACATATTCCTGAATCTGGGCATCATTGGTCTGCTCATATTTATAGTAATTTTTAAGGGTAAAACCGCCCCAAACTGCAAGGGTTGCAACGATAAAAACGGAAATCCATCCTGTAACTTTTGTGATGATTCTATCGGTGGGAGTATATTTTTTTTTCATTGTATTATAAAACGCCTGTAATATTTTGTAGTAAATAATAATTGTTCTGAGCCATGATCTTTGCAGCCTCTAATTCAAATTTTGTCTGAAGAACCTGTATATCGGCATCCAGAAGTTCTGTTATCAGAGAGGTTTGGTTGAAATAGGTATTTTTGATGATTCTTGCATTTTCTTTAGCCTGAACTACATTGGTTTCAGCAACTTTTATCTGTTCAAGAGCTTCCTGATATCTTAAATAGGCCTCTTTTACCTGTTGTCTTACTTTGTCCTCCGTGTCTTTGTGCACTTCTTCTTCTTTTTCAAATTCCAATGCAGCAGCTTTTACTTTCTGGGTATTGTGATAAAGAGACGAAATGGAAAAGGAAGCCTTAACTCCTACGATGCCGAGGGAGTACCAATAAGGATTATAAGGGTAAAGAAAAATCTGTGGATTGGCATAATAAAACTCTCCATACATTCCAATTTTGGGACTTACGTTGGCTTTTACCTGCTTCAGCTTAATCTTGCTCAGTTCAGTTTGCTGTTCCGAAACATGATAATTGAAAGAATGATCCAAAGCCAGTTTCAGATATTCTGCATAGGTCGTGTTTTCATTCCATTGACTGAACGGAGCCTCAGGAATAACAACCTGATCATCCGGAATACCTAAAATAATGTTCAGCTTTTGCATAGCAATGAGGATATCATTCTCAATAGTCATTAAGGTCATTTTTCTCTTGGAAAGCTCAAGCTCTATTCTTAAAACATCGCTTTTCAGAACGACTCCATTTTTATAAAGTGCCTGTATTTCCTTAAGCTGAACTTTTTGATCTGCAATATCCTGCTTAATAAGATCCCTGAAGATGAAAGTTTTCTGTAGTTCAAGATAAAGACTTGCCGTTTTGTAATGAATATCCGAAATCGCCTGTTCTTTTTGAATTTCCTTGACTTTCTGAAGCGTTTTATTTTCCTTGATCTTAAGGTTCAGCTTATTTCCGTTATAAATATTCAGGTAAAAATCTGCTCCAGCTCTATACAGTGTATGGATTACTTCATGTTGGGTAGGTTTGGAAAAAATACCATTTTCATAAATTGGGATATTGGATGCTTTTTCTGCGGATCCTTTAACTTCTATTTCCGGAAGTCTTTCTCTTTTGGCGTCTTTTACTTCAGCTTCGGCGATGTCTACATTGATGGTATTGATTTTAATATGACGGCTGTTTTCTTCAGCTTTTTGCCATGCATCTTTTAGGGAGAGGCGGATGGTATCATTTCTTGGACTGCCTGTCTGGGCTGATATAATGTAGGAAGTTCCCAGCATCAGCAATCCGGTAAGATAAATTTTCATCGGGATTTTTCGAATTATTGCTCTGCAAAGTTACTCTCCAATTCAGACATCTCTTTTATCTAAAATAGTCAAGTTTTACATGATTCCGGCCAAATGCGTATATTTGTATTTTCTTTAGTATTTTCATTTTTTTATGGGATTAATTGCAGCACTTCCGGATATAGATAAACATGATAAAAGTGTATTTGTAATGCACGAAAAATCAGAAAAACTCATTCCTTTTCATAAACATACAAAAGGACAGTTAAGCTATGTAGAGGGCGGTATAGCCTATATTACAATAGACAATCGAACATATGTGGTGCCTGCCAGACACTTCTTCTGGATCCCTCAAGGAATGGAACATATTTTAGAGATCGGACATACGGCTACCGTCCTTCGTTCACTTTACTTTTATGCTCATGATGATGGTTCTGATCCCTTCTATGGCAGGTTGGGGATATATCCGGCATCCGAGCTTTTAATCCAGATGATTAAATACTCAGAGATATGGGACGAAAAGCATGTCACTGACAAGGACGAAAATTTTGAGTTTTTAATGGCTTTAAAAAAAATCCTTCCCAAAACTCATAATCAACCCTTACCCATTATTCTTCCTGCTACCCATAATAAACAAATGATGAGAATCGTCTCTTATCTTGAATGGAATATCGGGGAAAAACTTACTCTAGGGAATGTAAGTGCCCGATTTGGGCTGAGTGAACGTTCCATGTCCCGTCTGTTTAAGGCTGATATGGATATTTCTTTTCTTCAATACCTGAAAACATTAAGAATTATAAAAGCTATCGAACTCCTTTTAAATACGGATAAACCCATTAACGAAATTGCAGATGATGTGGGTTATAGCTCTATCAGTGCATTCAGTGATACCTTTCATGAGTTTACCCAATCCAGACCATCAGATCTTAGAAAAAGCAGTAAGACTTTTTAAGTGTTTTGCGTAAAGTGTTTAAAAGCTTTTGAGAGTTTTCTGGTTAAAATTTTAGGTATTTATGGTTCAATCTGTCATTTCATGATCTTTATCAAATCCCAATAAAATAAAAGAGTTTTTTATCTTTTATTAAAAATAAGTTATACCTTTGTGCTATAAAATTCAGATAAGATGTTTTCCAAAACCTGCGAATATGCTTTAAGAGCTTTGATTTATATTGCCCAGCAGTCTAAAAATGACAGCAGAGTCGGAATTAAAGACATCTCAAAAAGCATTCATTCTCCTGAGCATTTCATTGCAAAGATTCTTCAGGATCTGAGCAGAAAAGGATTTGTACAATCGGCAAAAGGGCCTAATGGTGGATTTTATATGGATCAGTCCAACCTGAATACAAGCATTGCAGATATTGTAAGAGAAATTGACGGGGATAAACTGTTTTCGGGTTGTGGTCTTGGGCTTGATCAATGTTCTGAAATTCACCCCTGCCCTCTTCATGAGCAGTTCAAAAGTATCAGACATGATCTCCGCATTATGCTTGAAACCTCTAGTATACAAATGTTTGTTGATAATTTAGATTTAAAATTAACCCATCTTAAAGTGTAAAAAAAATTTAATAAAATAAAAGATAAAAAGATCTTAATATATTTAAATAATATAATATGAAGAGATTGCTAGGCTTTGACAATCACTATCGTCATTATTTTACAGTTTAAAAAATAAATAATAAAATGTATTCATTATGAAAACACAATTCTTAAACACCGCAATTATTCTGACCTTATCCATCCTATTATTTTCATGCTCCAAGACTGAAACAACACCCATTCCTGTTCCTGAACCTTCCTCTGCTCAGCAATCAGTTCCCCCTGTAGAACCGGTACCAGCTGCACCATTGGTAGTGAGCCCCTCAGGAGATGAGGGTTTACAATTAATTGAAAAAGCAGATTGCCTTGCCTGCCACAAAATAGATTCAAAATTAATAGGTCCTTCTTATCAGGAAGTTGCCGCAAAATATACAGATGCCGATCTCGATATACTTGCCCAGAAAATCATTGAGGGCGGAAAGGGAAATTGGGGAGATATCCCAATGACACCTCACAATGAACTCAGTAAAGACAATGCAAAACTGATGGTAAAGTATATTTTATCATTAAAAAAATAAAAAATTTAAAATAATAAAAGACAAAAAAGTATTGTATTATGAATGCAAAAACAGATTGTATAGGAAATATTGTAGCTGAGGACTTCAGAGCAGCAGCTATTTTTAATAGACACGGAATTGATTTCTGCTGTAAAGGCGGAAGAACCATTGAAGAAGCATGCAACACCAAAAAAATGCCGCCTGAAAAAATCTATGAAGAACTGGAAACCCTTTCGAAAAATGAAGCAGCAACAATAGATTTCAATAGCTGGCCATTAGATCTTCTGGCAGATTATATTGAGAAAACCCACCATCGTTATGTGGAGGAGAAAACCCAAGTTTTACAGGCTTTTCTAGAAAAACTATGCAAGGTTCACGGTGAAAGACATCCTGAACTGTTTGAGATCAATGCCCTGTTTAATGAGTCTGCACATGATCTGGCCGCTCATATGAAAAAAGAGGAACTTATTCTATTTCCTTTTGTAAGAAATATGATTAAGACTAAAATATCAGGAGGAAACCTTGCACAACCTGCATTTGGAACAGTGGAAAATCCGGTTAATATGATGCAGCACGAACATACCGTGGAGGGTGACCGTTTCAGAAAGATTGCGGAGATCACAAACGAATACCAGCCGCCTGCAGATGCTTGTAATACTTATAAAGTAGCTTTTGCCATGCTGCAGGATTTTGAAAATGATCTTCATAAACATATTCACCTTGAAAATAATATTCTTTTCCCTAAAGCAATACAACTGGAAAAGGAATTTTCTGTTGGAGCATAAAATGTAATTTCCATTATATAAAAAAGCCTTTAAATATTGAATTTAAAGGCTTTTTTAATTATTAAGTGGGTTGTCTTGTCATTCTTATTACTGTGTTGCTCTAATCATAGCGGTGGTAATCTGCTCTTCTTTCTTCTTTGAATAGTTAGAGTCAAAAGGCTTCATAACGTCAAATAAATATTGATAGAAAGGAGTAATCTGCTGAACATTTTCAGATTCTTTCATCGCTTTTTCTTTATCCATTTGCTGAAGACTTTTTACAAAGACATTGAATTTTTGATCAATTGACTCCACAGATTTTAGCAGATAGGCATGTGCTTTCTCATTCTGTCCCAATCTTCTGTATCCTTCTGTCACTGCTGAAATAACAAGCGCATATTCCATTGGTTTTGACCTCATCTGTCTCCGCGCAGCTGCCTGAAATTCGGAAGAAAGTTTTAGATAATAATCATACTCTTCAAATATTTCTTTTTTAAGTTTTTCTGCCAGTTGAATCCCTTTTTGCTCTTCTCCGGCAACGATATAAGCGGTTACAATAGAACTTAATGAACGTGGATCATTGTATTTTTCAACGGGAATTTCCTTTGCTACAAGATCTAATAATTCCTGTGCCTTAGCTTTCTGTCCATTTAAGACAAGAGCAGAAGCGGCTCTGCTTACCGACATTCTGTAGCCTATAATATTGGAAGTAGCAGTTTCATCATAATAAATGCTGAGATCTTTAAAATTGCCCCATTTAAAGTTTTTCACCACATTATAAAGAGAATTTGCATCTACTCTACCTTTATCTCCATCCGGACCTTGAGGCGTGTGAATAGGAACCAATCTGTAACTGAATCCATCAAACTGCAGATAATCATCCAGATAAAAAACATTTTCACTGTCATACATTCCTCCTGATGAGAAATTGACTGGCCGCTTCCAATCGAAGTTAGCCAACATATCCAGCATCATAAGATTGCTTTTGTAAAGAGTATGAGCTTCATAGTTAATCATAATATGATCCACTGCATTTGGAAGATCTTCCAGATTAATAGTTCCTGACTTCACCGCATTTTCTTTGTTTACGGGAAGAATAAATTTGTTGACAGGGATAATATTGTATTTTTCATACTCCTTTTCTCCGAAGTACATTTTCAACAGTTCATCTTTTTCGGCGGATTTTAACTTAAGAAATTGCATAGCTTCTTTCAATGTCATGGAATCCTGTGTCAAATATTTTCTAAAAGTTTGAAATTCTGTATCAGGAGCACCTTGTTCTTTTAACATGGCAAAAAGTCCCTCCCAATCGTCCTTTTTCATCAGATATACCTGATCATTAACCCCGTCTCTATATTCTTCATGGGTTAATTCTCCCGGAATTCCCATTGCATTGTAGGTTCTTCTTTTTACCTGATCGATACTCCAAGGCGTAGCTAGAAGGGTGAAGTTGACTGTTTTCACATCATCTCTGAATCTTTCTGTTTCCTGAATAGCCCAAGTTGGAAAGGTATCATTGTCTCCATAGATAAAGAAAATATCATTTTTAGGTAAAGATTTCAGGAATGAATAAGCCGAGTCATATGCTGCACTCTTTTTGCTTCGGTCGTGGGATGTATAGTTCTGAAAGCCCATCATAAAAGGAACTCCTAATAAAATTGCTCCTAGTACCACATTAGCGCCATTCGATTTGATCCTGGATTGCAAGAACCATAAAATTGCCCCTGCTCCTAACCCGATCCAGACTGCAAAAGCATAAAAAGAACCTACCATTGCATAATCTCTCTCTCTTACTTCAAACGGTTTCACTCCTGTGTAAAAAACAATTCCAAAGCTAGTCAGAATAAACAGCGAAAGGATTGCATAGAATCTTCCAAAATCTTTATTTAACTGGAAAAAGAAACCAATTAAACCTAAAATAAGGGGTAAAAAGAAGAATTTCACCGTACTTTCATTCTTAAATTTGACCGGCATATGATCCTGATCTCCCAACAAAGCATTATCTATCAATGAAAATCCGGAAATCCAGTTTCCGTGGGTGTTTTCCATATGACCCTGAAGATCATTCTGTCTTCCTGCGAAGTTCCACAAGAGGTACCTTACAAAATAATACCCATTCTGAAAGGAGATAAAATAGTCCATATTTTGCGCCAATGAGGGCCTTTGCACATTGATAAGATCATAAGGTTTTACTTTTAAATAATCTTCTGCTGTAATGGTCTTATTTTCATATTTGGTTCTCAATTCATCAAAAATTTGTTTTGCCTGCGGATTGTCTGCAACTTCTTCATTATCATAGTTGAATGTAAAATCAGGAGCTCCGTACATGGCAATATAATTAGCCGTTACTTCTTTATCTTCACTGAACATCCTCGGCATAAAACTTATATGAGATTTACTAAAAACATAGTTGAATCGTTCTCCGGTTTTTCTGTAGGTTTTTGTTTTGTCATCCTTTTCATAAATGTCACCTGTTATTTTTCTTTTGTAGCTTCCGTCTTCATTCTTTTCCAGTCCTTTCCTGTCAAGAGCTGCCGTATAATTTTGTCCGTAGATGGTTGGCCAGTCGCCATATTGTTCCCTGTTATAATAGTCCTTCATTCCAATCGCTGTATCGGGATCGTTAAGGTTCATGGGAGGATTAGCATTAGCCCTGATCGGGATTACCAACCAGCAAGAAAAACCAATAATCATGTATACAACCGATAAAACGATGGTTTGATAAATATTTTTTTTGGTCTTTCGGGCATATTTAATCAGAAAGAAACTGATTGCGGCCATTATAACAAATGCAGCCACTGTTCCCGAATGAAAAGGTAGTCCTAATCCATTGACAAAGAAAATCTCCAACTTCCCGAACATCGTCATGATCAAAGGGAAAATAATCTTAAACACAAAGGCCAGCACTCCAAGGGTTACCAGATTGGCAATTATAAAACTCTTCCAGGTGAATGTATAGTTTCTGGCATAGTACACCAAACAGATTGCCGGAATTGCAAGCATACACATCATATGTACCCCAACCGACAACCCAATAATAAAGAAAATAAGAATAATCCATCGCTCATTATCAACTGCCCGATATTCGTTTTCCCATTTGGTAATGAGCCAGACCAGTAACGCAATAAACAGGGAGGCCATTGAGTATACTTCCCCTTCCACTGCAGAAAACCAGAATGTATCTGAGAATGTAAAACATAATGCCCCGACTGCTCCTGCAAACAGAATAGAAATCTCCTGGTGTCCGGAAATTTCTTCGAAGTCTTTATTTAAAAGTCTTCTTAAAAGATGGGTAATGGTCCAAAACAGAAATAAAATAGTAAATGCACTAAAAAGGGCTGACATTGCATTGATTACCAAGGAATAGTTTTCTGAATTTCCCAGTGCAAAAATACTGGCCACAGCTCCCATAATTTGAAATAAGGCGGCTCCCGGAGCGTGGGTTACTTCAAGTTTAACAGCTGATGAAATATACTCTCCACAGTCCCAAAAACTCAGGGAATGCTCTATGGTAGAGAGATAGGTAATAAACGCAATACCGAAAAGGAACCATCCCGTTACGGTGTTCCATTTTTTAAAAGACCAATTTTTCATATAATATTTTCCAATAATTAATAAGACAACTGATGGAAAGGATTTATTACATGAAAATTTTAAAATTTTTGATTTTAATAGGTATTATTTAATCCTCCATCCAAAGGAATGTTTGCTCCGGTAAGATAAGCGGCGTAATCAGAAGCTAAAAAGGTAACCAGATGACCGTATTCCTCGGGCTTTCCAAACCTTTTCATTGGGATTTTACTTTCTCTGGTCTTTTTTATTTCATCCACAGAGGTATTTGTTTTTTCCGCTTCATGATCAATCAGATTTTGAATGCGTGCGGTATCAAAATATCCTGTTAAAACATTGTTTACGGTAATATTATGCTGTGCCACTTCATTGGATAAGGTTTTTGCCCAGGCCATTACTGCTGAACGAATGGAATTAGAAAGTGCCAGATTACCAATTGGCTCTTTCACGGAAAGTGAGGAAACATTAATGATACGCCCATTTTTGTTTTCTATCATATGAGGTAAGGCCAGTAGCGTGGTTTCACAAACAGTTTTAAAGAGTAGATCAAATGCTTTTTGATAGTCTCCTGTATTTTTTTCTATTGCTAAACCCGGCTCCGGACCATTGGTATTATTAACCAGAATATCTATAGAATGATCATTGAAATACCCTGCAATCACTTTTCTGTAGTTTTCAAAGTCTGAAAAATCGGCAACCAGATACTGGTGTTTCTGATCTGCATTTAAGACAGGCAATGTGGATACAAAATCCCTGAGCTTGGCTTCATTTCTGGACATTACAGTAACATTAGCACCACTTTTTGCAAGTTCAAGGGCAATCCCGGCCCCTATTCCTTGTGTAGCTCCTCCTACCAAGGCATTTTTTGAAAACAACTGAATATTCATACGTTCAAATTAGCTTATATAAAGGTAAGAAAAAACCTCCAGATGTGCCTTGGAGGTTGGTTATAGAATTTTACTGAATAATTATTTAACAACAGTGGCTTCCAGTTCTACTTTTAAGGTTTCAAATAAACCATTGACCTCAAGCATAGTTACAGCCTGCTCTATTTGATGTCTGCTAATCCATTCTTGAAGAATAGGAAAATGAGGCCACAATTCTTCTGTAGAAGTCGTGTATATATTTAACCTTACAATTCCTTTACATTCATAGTCTGCAGCAGTGATTACTTCTTCGAGGTTAGCTATAGCCTGCTCTAATTGGCTTTTCATATCCTTGTTACTTGATGTACCATCGGGATCAATGGCTGCCTGGCCGGAGCAATATAAAGTTCCCTGAACATTTTTTACTTCAACTGCCTGCGAATAGCTGCGTTCTTCCTGCCATTTCCATGGGTTTACCGTTCTTTTTTCCATTGTATTGACTATATTTTGTTATACATTACTTTGCAAAATTGCAGAATAGGTATAGCAAAATTCTGTGATCCCTATCACGATTATCAAGTGAGGAAGATCACTATTTATAAAGGGAAACGGCTCAGGGTCTCCCGGGAAACTCCCAGATAAGCAGCAAGTAGAGACTTTGGAACGCGCTGTATGAGTGACGGGTATTTTTCCAATAACTGCTCATACCGTTCTTTTATCCCTGTTGTCATGGTAGAAATGATACGCTGTTGTGCCGCAATAAAGCCCATATAAGCTTTTTCAAGGAAGAAATGCTCCATTTTGGAATGATTGCGAACTATTTTTCGATACCCGTCGAGACTAAGGCATAGTACTTCCGTATCTTCTACACATTCTAATGACATGGTTGCCTTTTTACTCTGATAATAGGCCGGAAAATCGGTTTCCCACCAGTCTTCCATTGCAAATCCTACAATATGTTCCTTTCCTCCTTCATCGGTATAGACTAATTTCAGGAGGCCTTTCAATACAAAATAATTAGAGGGCACAACCTCTCCCTGCTGTATCAAAAATTGATGTTTCTTATATTTTTTATACGTAAAGAAAGATGATATAGAATTAAACTCCTCATCACTGAGAGGAACAATCTTCTCTATATGGGTTCTTAGCTGATCCAATTTTTTGTATAGTTAAATTTTTTATTAAGCTGAGCAAAGTTGATCTCTTCATTCAGGATTTTCTCCACCTCATCAAAGGTTACCAAGCCTTCTGCTTCAAAAGTACTGCCATTGGGAACTTTGTAAGTATATTCAAAGATATCTCTCTGGTAGATATCTTTCAGAATTCCTATCTGTCTGGAGGTCAAATAAGGTTCATGGGTTTTTAGTTGATTGATTAGATTCTGCTTCATCTCCTCTTCATCCTCTTCGTAGAACATAGAGTCTTCATCTACTTCCGTAATAGCTTCCAAAAGCTGACGAAAAATAAAATCCTGAAAATTTTTGGCTACTATTTCTGCTTCTTCATCATCGTGAGGAATAAACGTAACCGGAACTTCCCCATTATTTTGTAAGTCAAACTGAAAGGCATATAAATCCCCCGCTCCATTTTTTGCAAAAGGTACAAACTGATATCCCGAATGGATATTTCTATAGTCTTCTTCATCTGACATTTCATCTATGGAAGCTTCCACAAACTGAGGATTATTCCAGATTTCAATATCGTATCCAAATAAAAGCAATGGTGGATTTTTCTTCAGCTCCGGAAAGGTTGTATGGTACCAATCTGATCCGGATTCTCCCCAATCCAGCATATTATTTTCGGATAGCTGTTTGTAGATCTCGGGGTATTTGAAGTTGTATTTTTGTTCTAGTTCTGAGATATTCATTGGGATTATAAGGTATTTCGTTCTATACAGGTATATGTTTTGTTTTTTGGGTCATAAAAAACTTCTACAAGCGGTTCATTTTTCATGTTACTATTCAAGTGTTGTTTTTAGTGTTTGAAATCAAATACTTTCATTCAAAAATAATTGATTTTATTGGTTTTTATAATTTTTAGAAAAGGATGATTCTATATTGCAAAGGGATATTTTTCACTCAGTTTGGGGTGAAAGATATTCAATGTTTCATAAAATTTATGTTTAACAGGCTCTGAAATATCGTCATGTACATCAAAATAGTCATCCAACTGTTTAATCACAAATGCCATTTGCAGCCATTGCTCAAAATTGATATCCATAGGTTCCATACTTTCATCATAATCATGGTCGTAGAAAAAAACATTCCCATTTTTATCAAAAAACCACTGGTCTCCTTGTCCATTTCCGGCAAAACACCAATACTCTTTCAATACAAATTCTTTATTTTCATTGACTGCATCCACAGAATTGTATAAAATAGCTTCAGATGCAATTTCCACAGTTTTTATTTGAGTAGCCAGTTTTCTATACAGTTCAGAAAAAGGGAAATCAGTAGTTTTTGGGAAGTTTTGCAAAGTTTTCTTCTCTTTCAAAACTTCGGCTTCCATTTCTTTAATGGTTAGTATTTTAAAGGATATCATCAGCATTATTCTTTTAAGAGTTGATCCATCTGATCATAAAAGGAGTCCTTACTGTAATCAGCCACTCCTGTATGATGAAAACGGATTTCCCCATTCTTATCCAAAACCACAGTGGTAGGCAAGGATCCGTCATAGATTTCCTTTGGAATGGAACTTCCCGGAGTCAAAAACGGAACAGTAAAACTTTTTTCCTTTAGATAAGATTTCCCCAATGTCAGATCATCATCCAAATTGATCGTCAGAAAAACCATATTCGCATTTGAGCGGTATTTTTCATAAAACTTCTGAATGGAGGGAAATTCTGCACGGCACGGAGGACACCATGATGCCCAAAAGTTGATAAAAACCACTTTCCCTTTTAAGTCTGATACGTTTACCATAGTTCCCGCTTCGTCTTTCAGGGTGAAATCAGTGTAAGAAGCAGAGGGCACAGTATGGGTATTTTTAGTTTTGGGTTCTGATATTTTAGAATTTAATAAGCCTGTAGAGGCTGCCTGTCTCATGAGCCATGCCTTGGCATCGGGACTGACCAACAAGATGATGAAAGCAATGGTAAAGATGACTGTAGACCAATTGCTTCTGAACCATTTTTTCATATTTTCCATATTCTTTTCCTAATAATTCATTACACCAAGATAAGGTTATTATTTGGTTTGGCATTACGGAATTCTTTTTTCAATAAAAAAGTCTTTAAATCCGAAGATTTAAAGACTCCCTCTGCATTGGACCTTTTCTTACTAAGAAGAAAACGTCTGTTCCATCTTTAGCATACATCAAGCATTTTATTTGTGTGTTTTACCTTCCATCCGTTGGATTGTTTTTGGATATCCCACATGTTACGGTATATCCCTTCTTTTTGTAAAAGTTCTTCATGATTGCCTTTTTCCGCTATTTTTCCTTCATTAAGGACAAGAATCTGGTTTGCATTCTGTATGGTAGACAGTTTGTGGGCAATTACCACTACTGTTTTTGATCTTACCAGCTCCTGAATCGCTCTTTGGATATAAATTTCGTTTTCGGGATCAAGACTGGCGGTAGCTTCATCCAATAATACAATGGGAGCATCTTTCAATAAGGCTCTTGCAATACTGATCCGTTGCTTTTGCCCACCGGATAATTTACAACCTCCCTCACCTACTTTGGTATGAATACCTTTGGGCAATTCATTGATAAATTCAAGACATTGAGCCTGTTCAATAACTCTGGAAACTTCCTGATCGGTTGCAGCCGGATTCCCGATTTTAATATTATTGTAAATGGTATCATCAAAAAGATAAACATCCTGAAAGACTTCACTAATCAGCTTATAGAACGTATCCTGTTTGATATTCCTGATATCAATACCACCCACTGTTATGGTTCCATCATTTACATCCCAGAATCTGGCAATCAATGAGGCAATGGTTGTTTTACCAGATCCGGAATGCCCTACCAAAGCCAGCATTGAATTTTCAGGAACAGTAAAGTTAATATCCCTCAAAGTCATTTTTTCCTGATATCCAAAGTTCACATTATTGAATCTGATTTCGTAGTTGTCAGGAGCTTCATTTTTTTCGGTTTCCATTGTAGGTTCTTCCAGTACTCCGATGATTCGGTTCAGACTTTCATTCATATAACGCAATACGAGATAATCAACCATCACCACTTTTAAGGGACTATACAGATTGTACCCCATAATCAGAAAGGTAATCAGTACAGGAACAGTGATAGATTGGTGTAGAAGAAAGTATAATCCAAGGGCGACCATTCCTATAAAACCGATTTCAAATACAATGGCTGCTGTTACAATAAATGGTCCGGGAATGGCTTCCAAACGGATGCATTTACGGCGGAGATCATCGAATGAATCTTCCAGTCCCTTATTTTTTTGCCCTGTTAGCCCATAAGATTTCAAATGTCGGATCCCCTGTACATACTCAAGAAATTTTGCTCCTACCGTATTTCTTGCTTCAATCTGTTTTTTTCCTAAACGGCTGACAAAATAATTAGCAATTCTTAAGAAAGGATAAATTAACGGTAATGCCAGTAACAGGCAAAGCGCCAGTCTCCAATCATACACCAATAAACAGACTGATAATAATACTGTACCAAACGCTGCCGAAGCAAGATTTCCTATACTGTGTCCGAATATTCCCTCAAAATTAGCAACATCCTGTAAAACAATGGAAGCTATTTCTCCCGGATCTTTTTGCTTAAAGAATCCTAAAGAGAATTTTTGAATATGATTTCCCAGTTTAATGCGCAGTTTAGTCGAAAGATCATAGACCAGAATATTGGATCTTACCATGGAGCGGGAAGCTACAAAAAACTGCACCAGTAACATAACGGCCATTAAAGCAACAACAGACCATATTCTTGTCATATCAGGCTTTTCTGAAAACAGTTCCCAGACAATCACCAGCAAAATACCTGAGGGAGCAGCAATAAAAAGACTGTGTACAATCTCCATAAAAGCCACCTTTCGGGTATCCTTTGGATTGAAAGAGGTAACGTATTTTAAATTCTTTATCATTGTTTACCTTTAAAAATTATTAAGCATTTGTTTCAGCATTCTCCTGATGCCTTTCTACAGCAGACTTATCTTCAGCTACACCAGATTTCCAGTAAGAATAGGCATACAATTCTTCCTGCTTCCAGTATTTTTCTTTTCTGAGATAACTGCGAATTTCTTTTACAGAAGAAAACTCTGCAGCTACATAACCAGAACGGGATTCTTCAGGCAAAATCTGTTGTTTTACAATTGCTGCCAGCTTACTGCCTTGCTGAGGTTTTTTATTGTAAAGCCAGATAAAGTGAATATCTGCTGCAGTTTGCAGATTCTGTTTATCTTCTTCCCCATGAACTTCTATAATACAGGTTCCTCTAACGGTTGCCGGAAGATCTTCCAGAATTGCAGCCAATACGGGAATTCCTGTTGCATCAGCTGCCAGAAGATAGTTTTCAGCCTTGCCATAAAGTTCTGTCTTACCATCTTTCATCAGTACACCCAACAAGTCTCCAACTTTACACTCTAATGCCCATGCAGAGGCGGGTCCCTCATCTCCGTGGGCTACAAAATCAATCCAGATTTCATTTTTCTCGAGATCAATTCCCCGATGGGTATATGTTCTTATACTTGGACGAATTTCTTCAGACTGAGGTTTCCAAAGCATCTTTTCGTAATCAAATTCTGGGAAATGAACCTTATCTGCTCCTTTGGGCGGAATAAGAATCTTATTGTTTATTCCCACTGTTGTATTGTCTATTAAAGGAACCTGCGCTCCTGTCAAAAAGATCCTGATATAATGAGGTGTGATATATTCTTTTCTGCTGACTGTAAGTTCTGCCTGTATTGTTTTAAAATTTTTCATACTATTTTTATTATCGGGGATAATTCTCTGTTATTTTTTTACATTACAAATTCTTTAGCCCTAATATGGGCACTCCACATTCTCTGATAGATTTTGCTTTCTTCTAAAAGATCCTCATGTTGTCCTTCTGAAACTAATTTTCCCTTATCAAAAATCATAATCTTATCAGCATCGGTAATTGTGCTTAGTCTATGGGCAATAATCAGTACGGTTTTATCCTTTATCAATTGACTGAATGCCTGCTGGATTTTGTATTCATTTTCAGGATCGGCAAATGCTGTTGCTTCATCAAGAATTAAAATCGGAGCATTTTTAAGAATTGCCCTTGCCAGCTGAAAACGTTGCTGCTCTCCTCCACTCAAATGTACTCCGGACTGCCCGAATAAGGTATGGTAACCATTGGGAAGCCCAATAATCAGGTCATGGATCTGAGCTGCTTTGGCTGCATCTTCTACCTGTTCCTGCGTTTTATTCATTCCCATTCTTATGTTTTCAAACATGCTTTGCTGAAACATAAAACTGTCCTGAAATACAAAGGAAACCATCTGCATCAATTGTTCCTGAGGATAATCTTTAATATTGACTCCACCAATCTTGATGTTTCCTTTACTGGTGTCCCAGAAGCGGGCTAAAAGCTGTCCTACCGTACTTTTGCCTGCTCCTGATGGGCCCACCAGTGCTGTAATGGATTTTTCTTTGATTATAAAATCAACATTTTCCAAGACAAGGTTATTCTCATCATACGCAAAGCTCACATTTTCAAATGCTATGCTATGGTCTTTTGGCTGATGATCTTCATGGTTTTCTTTTAAATTTTCGTGATACAGAAGTTCATCAATCTGCTCCACACCTCTATTGATGACTGAGATCTGTATTCCCATATTGTTAAGTACAAAAAGAGGTTTGATATAGCCTGTTCCCAAAATAAGAAACAGTAATAAGGTGGCCAGTGTGAGACCGTTCTGAAAGTACAGATACAGCCCCAATGCCAGCACCGGAAGCATTGCATTGCTGATAAAGCTCATGAATACAGCAAATGCAGGCGTACTGGATTTCACCCAATCATTCACAAAGCCATTAAAACGCTTTACCGTATTACCATACTTGTCAAATGTTTCTGCCGACTGCCCAAATATTTTCATCACAGGCATTGCTCTTACATATTCTACAATACCAGCATTCATATCTTCTAATGACTGATGATAGTTTTTCATCAGAACTTTTGATTTTTTACCGCCAAACATAACCGGAATCCAAATTCCAAGAACAATGAGTGGCACAAAACTGATGGCAGCCAAGCGCCAGTCCTGCGAAAAAAGAAAAACAATAGTTACAACCGGCAAAGCCACTCCTTTTACAAAATCTGGAATCTGATGAGCGATAAAGCTTTCTATTCTTTCTACATCATCAGACAAAATCTTTTTTAATGCTCCGGAGTTTCTATTATTCAGATAGCCCATAGGAAGTTTTCCTACTTTATCTACAATAAATCGTCTTAATTCAAACAGTATATTGTAGGCTGCAATATGTGATAAAATTCCGGAGATAAAGAATACCAGCATACTCACCACAGCTGCAATAAGAGCATAGATAATGTATTGACGAGCCCGACTGAAATCCACTGTCTCTCTGGTCAGTTCCCTAATAATATAAAACACCAATATATAAGGAATGAGACTTAGCAACGCATGGATAACGGACAGGAAACCTGAGAAAAACAACAGCATTTTCCGCCTTCCAGCAATCTCCAATAGTCTTGCAATTCCGTTTTTTCTTTTCTTCGATTCTTTCATGAAAAATAGACTTAGTTATTAAGAATGATTCTAAATAATCATTACCTTTGTGCAAAAGTAGATCGTATAGCCCAGAGTTGAGGTACGCAAAACGGAATAAAAAGTCCGCAAAAAGGAAATTCTAACTAAAAGAAAGGAAATGACACTACGCCTGTATGATGAAAATATCGGAAAAATACTCATGGAGAGGAATTATCCGGATACGTATTACATAAACGACGGGGATATTCAGGAGTGCATAACCCGTCTGATTCCTCCTTATGGGGATGGTTTTTATCATGAAATATGTTTTGAAAACATTCATATCAGTTTTGGAAATATTTCATTAGCCAACAAGCTTCAACTGTATTTTGAAAGTGATTTTGATACAGTGGAGATGCATTTTGCTCTTAAGGGAAAAAGCTTAGCAATTTCAGAAAACTTTCAGAAGACTGTACAATTTGACAGCTACCAGCACAATATCATTTATGCTCATCATATGCAGGGTAAAATGGAGTTCTACGGTCCGGATATTCATATATTGGAAATCAATCTGGCTCCTTATTTTTTTAAGAAGTTTCTGCCTGATCACTCAGGATTATTTGAAACTTTCAGAAATGCAATAGAAAAGCAGCATTCATCCCTGATTCATCCGGATCATAACCGCATCAGCCTGGAGATGTATCAAATTCTGAATGATATTACAAATTGTGACAGAAAGGGCGTTTTTAAACGGATTTATCTTGAAGCCAAGGTGAGCGAATTGCTTCTGCTTCAGCTGGAACAACTTTTTCATGATAAGTCTTCAACATCTTCCCTTTCCAAAAAAGATGAAGAGAAAATCTATGCCGTAAGAGATTATATCGCCAGCAATCTGAATGCAGACTGTACCCTAAATGACCTTGCCCATCAGGTGGGGACCAATGAATTTACTTTAAAAAAAGGATTTAAGGAACTTTTCGGAACCACTGTCTTCGGATTCTGGAATGATACTAAAATGGAACAGGCTAAAAGACTACTTTTGGATAGTAACATGAATATCAGTGAAGTTTCGGATTTTATCGGGTATAAAAATCCAAGACATTTTTCAGCCGCATTTAAAAGGAAATATAACGTCCTGCCCAGCAAAATAGGAAATAAATGATCGTTTTATATTATTCAAAACTGGAGATCACACAAAAGCCAATTTTTAGCAACTGTTATGAAGAACAAAAAAATTGGAATAGCTTTAGCTGAAAACCATGATAAGGCCCACTTCAATAATCAAAAAGAAAACTTGCCCCATCAAATATTTGATTAGAATAATGACAATTAACGATACACCATTATATCCTTTACTATTTTATTTCCGTAAAACATCCGTTCTTCATTGGTAAAAAAAAATGCATTCTTTTTTTGATAGTAATCTACCTGGGAATATGGAATTTCGTCCTGCCATGTTATGTAGAGCTTAATAGCATTATGAAAACTATATTTTTTCTCACAAAAATTAAATTGAGATTCTCTAATAATACTTTTCTTATTAGTAACAGGTATGGGCCAAACTGTTTTAGGCTGTATCTGGGTAATTTGTCCCAACAAATATGACAGTGGCTTATTTACATACTGTGATTTATTAGTTTCAAATTGTTTTAAATAGCTCAACGTATCTAATTGTGCATTAATTTTAATGCTAATCAACAATAATAAGCCCACAGAAAAATGTTTAAATATACTTTTCATGATAAAATTTTATAAGTTACAATCAGAAGTTTCTTCATAGCTAGTGATATTGTTAGAATCACATTTTTCTTTTATAAATAAAGTCTTAAATTTTCCATCTACCTCTTTTTTGCTTATTGCCATTCCTATTTCAAATTTTGTTAACACATAAGCATTAGCCAATGCATAGGCTGCATCAAGTCCTTTACCATTATTTATGAATTGCTTTAATGCATCCAAAAAATGATCTCCAATAGAAGTTCCTTTAACCCATCCATTGTCTGTTCCAATATTACTCATTTGTCCATTAGTACTGATAAAGTTTTTCAATTTTACAGGATCAGTAATTACCAAACTATATTCTGATCCTGTCGCTCCAAAAACAAACATCATATTGTAACTTGAGTTATTTTGGTTATGTTCTCCCAAACCATAGAAATCTAAAGGAGAAAAGCTATCAAAATTATCGTCTCCCACATGCGTATGTACACTGCCTGTTATAGTATAATTGGGATCTATACTAGGTAGGCTTATATTTGAGTTTGTGCCTGTTTTAATATTGCCACTTTTAAAATTCCCATTTGCATCTTTTCCAAATACATATCCTTTTTCGGGTCCAGCATTAGCTATCCCAACCTTAATAGAATCTCTTTTTCCCTTAAATTCTGAGTTCTCTGAGACTATATCAGCAGTATTATTCCCATCTTTTGCCTTAGCACAAGGATCATTGGGGTTGGGGTTATTAGGATTACTCCCACTTCCACCACCATAATCACCAGGTCCACCACCCATATCATGTCCGCCATTGCCAGGACCTCCATTTCCACCCCATCCGTCATACATCGTCAGCCTTACCGGTCTTATTACTCTGATGATCACTTCTCCTACATCAATAGGGTTGTTGCTATTTCTGGAAACTGTCTTGGTGTCATAGTAGTCTTGAAATGTATCAATAAGATAAAAAACATCGGAATGTGTGCTTTGGTGAACGTCAAAATAGAGATAGTCTCTTTCTGCATTGATCACTCCGGCTATTACGGCCGTTACCTTTCCATCCTTAAGCATAGGAAAAAATAGAAGCTTCCTGTTATCTACCTCATCTCCTCCTATATCCTGAGAGGAAACCCTTAAATCCACCGTTCCATACTTGTTTTCAAGTTCTGTTCTCTTTTCGGGATACTTCTCAAAATAGGCAAGCATGGAGTTTCCAAAGGGTAATGCATAGTTGTTGGATGTTGCATTTTTGGAAAGGCTTTTTTCCTTTTCAAAGCGTTCAAAAAAGGCAATTTTCTCCTTTTGCGTTTGTTCTGTGCTTGTCAGCATCTCATCTGTCCTGCAGGAATTGAGGGAAACAGTAAGCATGCTTAACAATAAAAGTCCGCAGAATAGATTTGTCTTCATAAGCATTTGTGTTTTGTAAATATAATAATTAATTCTTTTTTGTGTGATTTTTTATTACAGGATAAAAGTAAATAATTTATGGAGTACTGCACTATGGAAACCCATAATTGCACACAATATGCACATGCATACAATTGTGTACATATTGTACATATTTTAGATTGTATTGAGATGTAAGAGACGCTTCCGATGAAATTGATCTGCATAGCCGTTTTCTTTTGGCTTCACCAATTATCAATAAGACTGTATTTTCTTTATCATACAATATTTTAAGTTTTCTGCTGTTTTAGTATTGACTAAAGCTGATCTTTAATTTTAAATAATCATGAAAAACAACACAACCTCCGGAATTTCTATTCTTTCTATGTATCAAAACTGCTTTAAAGAGTATTTTGACAAGTTAAAAATTGGTTTTTTAGATTTATTTGAAAAAAATTCGCTCAACAAAATCAAATAATTTATTTTGTTTCAACAATAAACCAAAAAACATAAATAAAACAATATTTAGTGCATAATATTAATCTTTCTGCAATGATTTATATTTATGTTTATTTGGGATGTTTTGAAAAAAATTCATTAGAGGTGGAAAAATTCATTTTTTTTATGGATTTCTTTAATAATTAAAGCTTTAGATGTAACTAATTTCCCTTTTATCCAACTAATTCAACGAACTATAACCGATATATCTATTGGAGATCTCTACTACTTTAAAAAATAAACTTAATGCAAACATCTTTTTTTAAAATTGCTGCTGCCTCGGCTGCACTCTGTTTCAGCAGTTGGGCTATGGCACAACAAAAATACCAGGTAAGCGGAACCGTGAAGGATCAGAAAAACGGTGAACTTCTGATCGGGGTAAGCGTAAAGGTAGCCGAAGATCCCTCTATTAATGTGATTGCCAATGAATATGGTTTCTATTCTTTATCACTCCCTGAGGGAAATTATAAGGTGATTATCTCTTATCCGGGTTATAGAGATTTTGAACAACAAATAACGGTTAACCAGAATATCAAGCTGGACCTCCCTCTTAGCCAACAGGAACAGGCTGCAAAAACGATTGATGAGGTAGTTATAACAGGAATTAAAAAGGATAAAAACCTAACGTCTGCCCAAATGGGGACAGAAACATTAAGCATTAAAAACATAGAGAAGCTTCCGGTTCTGTTTGGTGAAAAAGATGTGATGAAAACCATACAGCTACTTCCCGGTATTAAAAGCAATGGTGAGGGAAGCAGCGGGTTTAGTGTACGAGGTGGTGCCACAGATCAAAACCTGATCTTATTGGATGAAGCTCCGGTTTACAATGCTTCCCATTTACTTGGTTTCTTCAGTACATTCAACAGTGATGCTCTGAAAGATGCAAGTATCATCAAAGGAAATAGCCCTGCTCAGTACGGAGGACGTCTTTCTTCGGTAATGGATGTAAAAATGAAAGATGGTAATAACAAGGATTATAACATCAATGGAGGAATTGGGCTTATCAGCAGCAGATTAAGTGTGGAGGGGCCTATTCAAAAGGAAAAATCCTCATTTATTGTTTCCGGAAGAAGAACCTATGCAGATTTGTTTCTTAAAACTTCCAAAGATTACAAAGACAACAAGTTATATTTTTATGATTTGAATCTGAAAGCCAATTATCAGATCAATGAAAACAACAGACTTTACCTTTCAGGATATTTTGGAAGAGATGTATTGGGATTAGGGAATACATTCTCTACAGACTGGGGAAATACAACGGCTACATTGAGATGGAACAGCATTATCAATAGTACATTGTTTTCCAACACTTCATTTATCTATAGTAACTATGATTACAAAATCAGTCTGACAAGCAATGATAACACTTTTGGGCTAAATTCTAAGATACAGGACTGGAATCTTAAACAGGATTTTACATGGTTTGCAGGAAATAAGCATTCTGTTCGTTTTGGTTTACAGTCTATTTATCATACCATTACTCCTAGCAGTGCTTCAGGGACAAGTGTAAGCAGTTTCCCTAGAAATCCGAGAAAATCATGGGAGAATGCCTTATACATTAACGATGATTTTAAGGCTACGGAAAAACTAACCATCAACTATGGAGCCAGACTTTCTATGTTCAGTGTTTTAGGAGGTGATACTTTTAATACCTATGATAATGGAATTCTTACCGACAGCAGATACCTTGAGAAAGGAGACTTCGGAAAAACGTATGTTAACGTTGAGCCAAGGGTTACAGCCAATTATCGAATCAATGAAGTGAGCAGCATCAAGGGAGGTTATTCGCGTAATACTCAGAATTTACACCTTTTAAGCAACTCAAGCAGCGGAAATCCTACCGATCAGTGGATTGGAAGCAGCTATACCGTAAAACCTGAAATTGCAGACCAGGTAAGCTTAGGATACAGCAGAAACTTCAATAATAACAACTATGAACTTAATGCTGAGGTTTATTATAAATCCATGCAAAATCAAATTGACTTTAAGAATGGAGCTCAAATCACCTTTGATACTGCTGCCGATGTAGAAAGTGAATTGTTATTTGGTAAAGGAAGAGCCTATGGTCTGGAGCTTATCGCCAAAAAGAAAAGCGGAAAACTTACAGGATGGATTTCCTATACCCTTTCTAAAACGGAAAGAAAAATAGACGGAATTAATGATAATAAGTGGTATAATGCCAGAATGGATAAAACGCATGACCTTTCTGTAGTAGCTACTTATCAACTGAATCCTAAATGGTCTTTCTCTGGATTATTTGTTTACAGCACAGGAAATGCAGTAACATTCCCTACCGGAAAGTATCAATTAAACGGACAAACTGTTTTCCAGTACAGCAACAGAAATGCTGACAGAATGCCGGCTTATCACAGAATGGACATAAGTGCAACCTATGAACCGGAATCTAATAAGCGTTTCCGTGGATCTTGGACTTTTGGAATTTATAACCTGTATGCCCGTGAAAACGCCTACACCATTACTTTTGAAGATAATCCGAATAATCCGGGAACTACCCGCGCCATGCAGACTTCATTATTCCGCCTGATTCCTAACATTACTTACAATTTCAAATTTTAAATCATGAAGAATATTTTTTTAATCATATTATCTCTGTTTTTAGTAACCTCATGCCAGAAAGAGATTGATCTGGATCTGGCGGATCAGAGTGGTAAAATTGTTATTGAAGCCAATGTAACTGACCAGCCAGGGCCTTATATCGTAAGAATTACAAAATCTGTAGAATTTACACAGCAGAATCAGTATCCTGCTGTAATTGGTGCACAGGTGATTTTAAGCGATAATACAGGTCAGACAGAAACCTTGCAGTATGTAGGCGATGGCAGATATATGACATCAGCTTTTGTAGGGGCTTCAGGAAGAACCTATACCTTGAAAATACAGGCAGAAGGGCAGCAATATACAGCCCAAAGCACCATGCCGGAAGCTGTAGATTTTGAGGGTCTTGAACAGGATTCTTTTAAGTTCGGAGACAAAACCAGCTATACTCTTTTACCAATTTTTACAGATCCGACAGTATTGGGAAATCGTTATTTGTTCTCATTTACCATTAATGATTTAGCAAAAAAATATATCGATGTATTTTCAGACAACCTAAATAACGGACTGCCTAATCAACGTCCGATCATACTTCCTAATGATGATAATGATGGAGCTGATCATGAAGTTGTAGTGGGAGATACCATTCATGTAGAAATGCAGAGCATTGACAATAATGTATTCACGTTTTATAGTGCTCTTCTTAACCTATCGAATGGTAGCGGAGTTACTCCGGCCAATCCACCGAGCAATATCAGCAATGGTGCATTGGGGTATTTTTCTGCACATACAGTGAAAAATTTATCTTATACAATTCAGTAGATTTTAGCTACTATTACAATAAAAATGGTCATTTCAGTATTTTGAAATGACCATTTTTTGTAGGGAAATACTACTAACTTTTACAAGTTGCTTAAAAAACTGGATAAAATAAATAAGCAAAAAAAAATAATTTAGAAATGTCAGCGTAACCGCCGTGAAAAACATGTCAACTTAAGTTTTTATCCAGTATTATTTTATATTCTTATGAGGAGAAATTCTAGGCTTAATAGTTCATATATGATCGGTTAAATCATATTCAAAATCTATTTTATTACTTTTGTAAAAATAATTCGTTTAGAAAAAAAACTTGTTGATTTAGATCTGATTAAAATGTGATTTAAGTTACATTCTGAACGTTTATTCATCAGCTTCCCTAGAAATTATGATCTCGAAATTTACTTTTAATAATCAATATCTGTTTAATGAGCTTCCTGAGTATGAGAAAAATCTTCTTCTAGGAGCCATGAAAACCAAAAATTACCGAAAAAATGAGGCTATATTTACTGACGGAACAAAGCCTAACGGAATTTACTACCTTAATGAAGGGAAAATAAAAAAATACAAGGTAGATAACGATGGCAGAGAGCAAATCATCTACATCTACAGTTCCGGAGAGTTTTTCGGGTATTCAGCTGTTTTGAGTAATGAATCTTATGGAGATACCGCATCTACCCTAGAAAGTTCCGTTATTTCGTTTATTTCAAAAGAAAGTTTTCTGGATATTCTTGATCAGTCATCTGTATTTTCAAGGCTTTTGCTAAAATCCTTAAGCCATGAATTCAGTGTGATGGCCAACCTTATTGCGGTTCTGTCTCACCGAACGGTTAGGGAACGTGCGGCCTTAAGCTTACTGATTCTGCATGATAAATATAAAATGACTGATAATCCTGAGGAAGAGGTATTCATCTCTTTATCCCGTGTTGACCTCGCCAATATGGTAGGAACAGCAAGGGAAACTCTGGCCCGAATCATCAATGACTTTAAACAGGAAAACCTGATCCGATCAGAAAGGCGTAAGTTAAAAATAATAGATTTTAAACAACTGATCCATATTGCTAATTTTTATTAAGCCCGGATTTGTTTATCATTTCAATTACTGCTGACATTCTGTTGTCACAACTCTCCCTTAGTTTTGTATGAAATTATTTAAATATAAAATCATATGAAACTAGCATCATTAAGGATAATTACTGAAAACATTAAGCAATCTGTACAATTTTATGAAAAAGCAATGGGCTTAACGGCTCAATGGTATACGGAAGATTTTGCAGAACTTAAAACAAGTTCTATCACCATCGCTATCGGAAGCACCCGTACCATGAAGATGTTTGGCAGTGAACATCTGACGGAATCAAAAGGGGCTACCCATACCATTATAGAATTTTTAGTTTCTAATATAGATCATGAATATGAAAGAATTAAGAACCTAACAAATAAGATTGTACAAGAACCTACAACGATGCCATGGGGTAACCGCTCTCTTCTATTTTGTGACCCGGATGGGAACTTAATCAATTTCTTTACTCCAGTAAGTGCTGAGGCTCTTCAAAAATTTAGTTAGAATCCATTATCTGACAAAAAACAGTTTACCAGTAATAGTAAGCTGTTTTTTTGCCACTTATACCCTCATCAACCGTGAATAGGCTGCTTTTATAAACTCCTGATTTTCCTAGTTTCTCTATTTTTCGTAAGTTAGTTGTCCACAAACCAATTCATGAAATATATTATTCACATCTTTATCATTCTTTTATTGATGCAGTCCTGCCAGTCAAAAGAAATGAGAATCAATTTTAAAACCATTGAAATTAGTATTCCTGGAACGATGGGGCCATCCGTGAAGCACAACTCAAAATATTATTGTTATTTCGAAAGTGTTGACAAAAAAAATAGCTCTGCACCATTTACAGACTTCTATATTTTGAATGAAAGCGGAGAAATAACCTCCAAAATTCCATTACCCAGTATAAATTTCACGGATTATGACCTGTATATAAGAAATGATAGTATTTTGACTACAGCAGATTGGAGTAGTCTAACATTTTATCTTGATGAAAAAAATAAAAAATGGATAAAAACCTCAAAGGCAACAGATGAAGTTTATAAGGATAAGAAATATACTGTATTTGTTAATAATAGGGGAATTTGCTGTAATAAAACTTGGTTTCAAGACAATGCAACAGGCCAGCAATATGAAATCTTGGCAGAAAGCCCAGTGGTTAATAAACTGAATAATGTCTATTATCTTACCTCTAAAGAATCCGTTTTGAAATTCAATGATCCTAAGAGCCTCAAATTAATGGAGCCTTCTGATCATTATCTCCCTACAACCAACACTTTGACAGAATCTGAAATTGAATATTCCAATGACTTTTCCAATGGGAATAATTTTGCCATAATGACCTCATTTGTCATCAACAAGAAGTTGTATCATCTCTATTCAAGTGATAATACGATGAAAATAGGTGCTGTGAAAAATAAATCCCTACTGAAAGTTCAGGAGTTTAAGTCGGACATTTTCCCCTACAGATCAACATCTGACACCAGAAATTACATCACCGACAACTCCTATAAAACGGTTCAGTTTACTACTGAAGATCCTAATTTTTTTGGAATTATTGAAATTGACAAAAACCAATTCAATGTGATAACTTTTAAAAATCTGTACAGAGAACCTATACTCGGAGAATCTAAAATAAAGGCCTGGACAGAACAAAACTTTGAGTACTTCTACTCTAACCTCAATACTTTATCCGTAGATCAGGTTGATCGTATTGAGCAGAAAGAAAATGCCCTGGCCATAACTCCAGAAAAGAACAACGACATAAAAGAATCTTCTAAAGAGCAAAGGGCCTATAAAAAATCTGAACGCAAGTACCTTCATTTATTAACAAGGTATGATTATGCTCCTGAAAATAAATCTGTAGAAAAAATTCAATTTCAATGGGGCTTTCCGTTCTCAACGCACTCACAAGATGACAAAAAAAATGATTCCAACGAGCTCTTATCTCTTAATTCCAAAAGTATTTTTATGAAAAAATACAACTGGTTGTTTAGCTTTCTAAATCAAAAATTAGGTACTCCTGTTTCAGAAGAACCCTCGTATTCAAAATGGGAAACCAAGACCCAGTCAGTGGAGCTTTCATACGCTAAAAATAAGCTTATACTTACACTGATTAAAAAATAGAAACGTTTATTTTAGTAAGCAATACTGGTCAATTGATTCAGATAAGATCATGAAAAACAAAACCGAAATCAAATAAAAAAAGGAGGCCTTTATGCCTCCTTTGTTTTTGTAATAGTAACCACCAATTGAACTTCTTTATATTAATTTGTGTTTTTTTTTCTTATCATTTGGTTTTTTCAAGAAGTTCACTCGTTAAAAGGTTATCCATACACTTCTATATTAATTTCATCATTTGCGTTTTTTATAACTATAGTTTATTATTTTTATAGTTATAATATTTACCTTTTAATATGCAATGAAATAACTAAAAAAAGCATTTACATTTCATTTGGTAAATTTTATACTGCAAAGTAACGACATCACAGGATAATATTACGCATAAAACCCATCGATAGATCTCGGACGTGATATAGATATTTATCTATAAAAATTAGAAGTGAGGAATATTTCCTGAAAACACCTATATCTTATGATGTGTTTTAATAAGGTCAATCAGTTCAACGAGGTTATCAATCTTTAACTTTTCAAAGATGTTTTTTTTGATTGTACTTACCGTATTTTGTTTTATATTTAAATTATTCGCAATTTCCAGGTTGCCATATCCATCGGCATACAATTCTGCAATCTGCAGTTCTCTTTTGGTTAAACGGCTAAGCGGGCTTATTAAATCCGGATTATAAATAAACTGAACCAATAAGTTTCGGGAAACATCAGAAAAATATTCTCCTTTCTGTATAAAGTTCAGAACAGCCTGTCTCACCTCTTCTTCTTCACTCAACTTACTCAGATAACCATTGGCACCAGCTTTTATGAATTTAAGGGCATACAAATCTTCTTCAAGCCCTGTAAAAATTAAAATCTTAATATCAGGGTTTGCACTTTTCAATTGTGGCAAAACATGCAGGCTATTTCCCTCCGGAAAATGGGCATCTATAATAGCCATTTCAATTCCCTTTGATTCTACTAGCTCTACAGCCTGTTGTAAAGATGAAGTGTGATAAATTTTAGCATTTGGAGCAATATCATTGATTACAATCTCCATTCCCTGTCTTACAATACTATGATCATCTGCTAAAAGGAATGCTATTTCTCTGTTTTCAATTGGTATTTCCATTATTATTAATATTTAAATTGAGACTGAATGTTATTTTTGTCCCTTTGTGTAACTTACTCTCCACAGATATTTCACCATCAAAAAGCTCTACAATTTCCTTACATAAATTTAGTCCTAGTCCTACTCCCAGATTATCAACCTCATCAGATACAGTTCCCTGATAGTAAGGGTCAAAAATCTTTTTAAGATCGGATTCCGAGATTCCCACTCCTGTATCAGCTACGGTTGTAATCAGAGAAATTCTGTTTCCATCAAGAGGCTGTGTTGTCAGGGTAAGATCAATCTGTCCGTTTTCTGTATACTTATTGGCATTTCCCAGAATATTCATAAAAATCTGATTGATTCTTATATTATCTGAATACACCACTACATTTTCAGGAATTCTATCTGTTACTGCAAACTTATTGTTTCTTGTTTCCAGATAAGGGGTAATCACCTTCACAATGGAGCCAACCTCATCCTTAAGATTAAAAACAGACTTTATAAGTTGCTTCTCTGCATCCTGATTTTTCGTGTATTCCAGAATCTGGTTAGACTGCAGAAGTAAAGTACTGTTGGTAAACTTAATCGATTTAAGATAATCCTTAGTGGTCTCATCCTCCGTTGTCCTGTAGATCTTATCAATAAAGATATTAATAATCTTCAACGGAGATCTTAAATCGTGGCTCAGCATACCCAATATCCTGTTTTTGAAACTCAGGTTGTTCTTGATTTCCTTATTCGCGGCATTCAGTTTTCTTTCATATAAGAAGGCAACTCTTGTGAAATACATGATAAGGATGGATACAATAAACATCAAAGTCATTAACCCAAGAACAAGATATCTCCTGATTTTATTATTATCTGAACTTTGCTTACTATATTCTTTTTCAAGCTCCGACTTAAAGTCCTTAATAGCACTTTCATATACATCAATAAGTCCATTACTGTATACCAACAATTTATTGAAGTTATTATAAAACTGCATATTCTCGCGCTGGTTTTGGATGGCATAAAGCTGTGCTTTTTTCACTTCCGCCGCATAATGCCTATCCATAGACTTGAGTGCATTGTTCATCTCAGACTTTACATTGGACAGATCTATTGTTTTATTATTCGTTAAAGTAACTACCGTACTCTCTTTCTGTACATTTACTTTACCCGTTATCGCATCTTTTAGACGCCCCATGAAGCCTTTCTTTTTAATAGTATCAGCATAAGTACGGGTCTGAACATTGAAGTTCTCAAAGTCATTTTTATACTTTTCCGGCTCGTATTGCTTGTTTTGAATTTTTGCAGGAGGTTTCAGAGAAGATTGATATACAGAATCTATTAAAGTTTTCAGCTTTGTAACCTTAAGAGTATCAATTTTTTTTTGGGCCAAAGTATTTTTTAACCTTGGGCTTGTATTTTCATATTCACCAATTTTATCAAAATTGTTCTTAAGCTTCCTAAGTGACTGAAAATAGGCTTGAAGATCCTTGTCATCCTGACTTATCATATATTTCTGCAGATGATCCTGCGCATCCATAAAGTCTTTTCTTGAATTATCAGTCAATCCTCCCAACGCCCTGCTTTCTTCTAGCTGGTTCTTGATGAAATTTAGTTTTTTTTCATTGACAAATTCGTTGTAAAAAAATATGGCTATAATCACTTGTATCAATAAGATACAAATAATCAATGAGTAATGAACAACTTTTCTCAATTTAAAATTTAAGAATTTATTTTCCATATTTACGATCAGCTAAATTAATATCCTGATTTTTTAAGTCTTTTCTTATTAGTTTTAAACAATATAAATTTATTATTAAAATTTTAATAATTAGCAAATATCATTCAATTAGCAAAGTTAAAGTAATTTTTATCTTCTTAATAATAGTAAATATCCGGTAAAATTGGGAGAAATGAGCTGTACTTCACATTAAAATACCCTTAAAACCATAGCTTTTAATGAATGTAAATCCATTTTCTTAGATGAGACGCAAAAATTAAGGATAATGCAAAATATGTAGCAATCTCTTTATTTTCTACTAAACAGATCATTTCTACTTACAATAAAGAAGAAAAAGTACAGGTTGAGAAAGCATAATTGGTACAGATTATCATAAAGAAACCCCTCTGAAGATCAGTAAAAATCTCATGCGAAGTAGTTAGGCTTCTCTTTTCGGGCTGCATGCTCTGCAATTTCATCAATACGTTTCTGCCTGGTTTCAGATCTTTTTGCCAGTACAATCCATTGCAACATCATTTTTCTCATTGATTTACTCAAATTCAAAAAATAATCCTTTGATCCATTATGAATTTCAAATGCAGCATCCAAATCTTCAGGAATTACAAGCTCTTCTACACTATCCAGAATGATCCATGAACCATTTTCCTTGGCTATTCTGATGGTTTCATAACCCGCCTGCATCATTAATTTCCTTTCGATCAGTCTTTCAATCTTTTCTTTGTTGATTTTTGACCAGGTACTATTGGGTTTACGTTTACTAAACAATTGCATGAAAGAATATGGATCAATGGTTTTTCTTGTACTGTCAATCCATCCGAAACAAAGGGATTCATCTACTAAATCACTCCATTTTGCAACAGGCAGATCAGACTTTGCAGTGTTGCAAATAACCCATACAGATTGTTCAGATTGGTGGTTCTTTTCCAGCCATTTCCGCCATTCTTTGCTTGTATTGATCGTTATTGTTTTTCTTTCTTTTACAGGTTGCATGTTCAATTGTTTTACGTAAAATTATAAAAAACAGATGACAACAGTTTGTCAGGATGTACAAACATTTCAATCACATAAAAAAAGATGAAACATTCTTCTGTCTCATCTTTTATCTTTTTTATGGTAAACTAATCTTTTTACCTTGCTCAGGGAAAATATAATTTACCTTTAATGGATTATTCTCCAGCAATTCTTTCTTTATAATCTCAGGATTATTTCCTGTTGGCTTTCTATGGGTAACTACAATATTTAAATTTTCCAGATTTTTTTGTCCGATTTTTTCTTTCAGCTTACTTAGTTCCTCCGTCAACAGATTGGGAGTAAGGTGGCCAAACAGTAAATTTTCGGGTTGGCTATTAGGAAAAGAGACTTCAATTAAAATTGTATTTAACTGTCTTTTCTTAATAAATGGAACAACGTTGTTCCATAGATTATTAAGCTTGTCTGATTTTTCCACTCTATCAGCTCCTGTATCTCCTAAGTAAAGTAAATAGTGTTCACCATTTCTTACAAGGGCAGCACTGCTTTTATAAGGGTTCACGTGGCTTAGTTCATATCCTGTTAAGAAAAATGAAGTTTTTTGTGTAGGAACTTCTATTCCCTCCTGAAGTTCCTTATAGTGATACTTTCCAAGGATAGGTTTTTGTCCCTGATCTGCAAAATTAATCCAGGTATCTGTAATAAAGTAATGATTTTGTAAAATTTGAAGTACTGGAGCTATCCCGAAAATATCTTTTTTAGAATCCGCAGGAGAATTGATGATAAGACCTGACAAATGATCCAAATGACCATGTGAAATAAAGTACCCCTTGATCTGATCCTTTAGAACGGTTTCTGTTGATCCGTTGAGACTTTTCAGTTGGATGGCCTTACGAATTCCTGTATTTATTGTACCTGCATCCAGGCATAGAAATGTATTGTCTTTTGGACCTCCCACTAAATAGGCAGACAGGTTATCTTCCTCTTCTCCACCGTATATACCTAACGGAATAAGGTCGAAATTTTGTGCCTGACAAGCAATATGCACAAGGAAAGCAAATAAAGAAAGGGTTATTTTTTTCATGATGAAAAAGGTTACTTATAAATATAAAAAGTGAACAGATGATTGATTATAATCTGTCTTTTTTTGAGTTTCTTAAATCACCACAAAAATAAAAAAATATGGCTATTTTACGGCCTCTTTTTCTATCTTTAAAAGCATTTCTTTTGCATTTTGGTTAGCAGGATCTAATTCTAAAACTTTCAAATAATCTTTTTTCGATAATTGATATTCTTTCTTATTGAAATATCCTTCACCACGACTGTCATATGTATTAGCAGATTTTGGAAACTCATTGACGTTCAAATTAAAAATTTTAATTGCCGAATCTATATTTCCGTCTTTTAGAAATTCATAGCCAAGTTCATTCAACTCATTTTCATTAGAAAAATTATAATCGGCATTATTGTTCTTTTTAAGTTTCTTGTATAGCTCAATACCTTTATCAATATTCTTATAACACTCTTTTCTTATCGTTAAGGCTATAGGTTCTTTTTGGGATTCAATGGGATAGTTTTTCCAATTATTCAGACTGGCAATACTGCATACGATCTCATCTATTAATCTGATGTTTCTTCCGTTTGTCATTACGACTACTCCATTTCCGCCATCCACACTACCCACATAATAACAGACAAAGCCCTCGTTTCCACCACTGTGTCCAAAATATTTTGTTCCTTTAAAGTCATTCAAGAACACTCCTAAATTATTTTCCACTCTTTTTGCAGACATTTCTTTAGACAATACTTTATTAGAATTTCCTAATAATGACAATTGTGTATCAATGACATATTTTGCTAAATCAGAGGGGTTTGTCCATAAACCGGCCGGTGCTTTTTCCGGATAGATATGGTATTTCCCTTTCACTTCCTTGCCATTTGCATGATATCCTGTAGCCAGCAGACTGGCTTTATCTTCTAACGGAGGCTGGTTAAAAGAACTTTCGTTCATCCCCAATGGAGCTAATACATTCTTCATCATATAATCCTCATATTTTTCTCCCGTTACATTTTCAAGAATTAACTGAGTAATGACTGTTCCGCCACCTGAATACTGAAACTTAAGCCCCGGTTCAAATACAGACCTTACCGCCCCTGAATTTGCCGGTGGTACCCCATTCAATATTTCTATAATCGTTGGCAATTTTTTCCCTTTTTCGTACCCATAAAAACCATGACCAGATAAACCTGCCGTATGACTCAATACATTGGAAATTGAAATTTTTTTCCCTTTTGTTATAGCTTCATCGTATGGAAATTTCCAATCTGTTAGATAATTATTGATGTCATTATCTAAATCTAATTTTCTTTCCTGAACCAGTTTCAAAATTCCAAGACTGTTGATTGACTTACTGATTGATGCTGCCTGAAAAAGAGTTTGGGGAGTAGCAGGTTTATGTTCAGAAACATCTGCGTAGCCGTAGGCTTTTACCCACTCTACTTTATAATCCTTAATAACAGCAATACTTACTGCATTAGCATTGTAGAGAGCCATTCTTTCTTTTAAAGTCCACTTTTTAGTTTTGGACTTATCCCAATAGTTTAGCTTGGTTTCGAATAGGTTTATTTTATCGTTTATATTTTGCGCAAAAATATTAAGTGATAAAAATAGAACAATGATCAAACATATCTTTTTCATATTCAAGTAATTAGTTTTATGGATATTTATTTTTCTCTGTTGACATTATAACAACTCAGAAAAAGGGACTATTACATTTTGAATATTAATTTTTAGAGTTCACATAGAAACTCAACATCTACATCATTGCGAATTAGCTTTATGTAAAGACCGTTTATTTCCTGCTTTTTTTAATCCTATCTATATTTTCAGCAAAACCTTTGTCATCAGGATTACCAATATAACTCACGAAATAAGGCTTTGAAATATGTATCCTTTTAAAATTTTCTTCATTGACTTTCCAATCCATCAGGCTTTTCAATTCAATGATTTTATCATTTTGCAGTATTAATTTTGAATTAAATACCTCCACAATATCTTCTAACTGCTTTTTAAATGGTACTTCATAAAACAAACCGTCCCCCCACCTAAAATTCTCATAGCTCCCATCTTTAAATTGTACAAGAAAATAATGTGTGGGGGTACCACTCATTTTCTGAAGAATTTTTTCGGGAAGAACATACCTACATTTCTCAATTTTTATAACATCAGAGTCAAATTTCAACCTATTTTCAGAACTGAGATCATGTTCAATTATTCTTTTTTGAACAAATTCGGTCTCATAAGGTCTCTTATCTATAATACCATACCGTTTTTCATGCAATGCAGTATAGGTAAGCTCAATCATTTTTCCTTTATGCCTAAATTCAACACAAGGAAAGAATGTCCCGTCATTTAATGTTACGGAAGCACAATACCCGACTCCATAATGTGTATTAATTGGTTCTACAAATTTATTTAAAAGGTAAATTAAACCCTCTTCATCTATTGTTGAGCCATAACGTTTAAAATTTTCCTCGTTTCTTTCAATTATAATCATGAACGTTCAAATATACTTGCAATACTACACAAAAAACAGATATAGAGATTAGCCTCTTTGCTGTACATTGAAAACTGTTCCTGCCGGATCGGTAATCCAATGCATATTTTCAGGAAGCTGTTCAATTTCATCACACGTTTCCACTCCTTGTGACTGCAAATATTTTGTTGCCTGTTCTACATTGGGGACGGTAAGTTGTAACCAGGTTTCAGAATGGGTATAATTGTCCACACAGTCCAGCCAAATAATATTATTCCCGAATTTGACCTCATGCGTTCTGGAAACTGTAGGATTGTTAATGGATCTCTCTTCAACATCAAATTTCAAAATATCCCTGTAAAAAGCGACTGTGCTTTCGTATTTATTTTTTGGAATTTTTATAGCAATATTAATTCCCGCTTCAAACTTTGTATTCATAAGGCAATATTTTTAATCGTTATCAATTATAACTTTTAATTAAAGCTACTCTATTCTCATGAAATTCAACTTGCCACAAGGCAAGATTTCAACCGGACAAAAGTTTTTTACTTTGCAAGGCTGTTCCAAAAGGTCATTCTAAGCATCTTTCATAATTATTACAGTTTACTTTACACTGAATAATACCACAATATAAAACAAATTTTATAACAATATTCTCAAAATAACATTACTTTATTTAATGAAAATTGATTAATTTCGATTTACATTAAACCTTATTACTATGAAAAATTTAAAGAAAGTTCACAGACAAGAAATGAAAACAATTAAAGGAGGAATTAACTGCCCTGGTGGTCAGATATGTTTGATCAACGGTAAATGGCAATGTATGCCATACGACGGATGTGGTGGCGGAAATCAGCCTTAAATTGTAAGTCTAACCCAATTACTTGACAATGAAAAATTCTAAAAAAATTTCAAGAGATCAGCTGAAGAACATCAATGGTGGTGCATTAAGCTGCTCAGAAGCATGCTGCCCACCTCCGGGAATTAAAAGATGTCCTTGGGTCTATTGTGTAGCACCTTGTGAAATATTAAGCTAACAAACAGCATATCACCTGGAAATAAAAGCCTTAAATTGATTGATTTAAGGCTTTTGTAGTGAGAGGAAAGTTTCTCCATCCATTATTCTAACTTTATTTTTATTTCTTTTATTTGCAATTTATTTCAGACCGCTCACCTCTCAAAATGTCATTATTTATGGAAGACAACCTGAATTGTATTTATAAAGTCATCAATTTCATTGAGAAAAATTACGATCAGCAGATTTCTGTGAAAGATTTAGAAGAGGTGTCAAATTATTCTTACAGAAACATTCAACGTATCTTTAAGTATAGTTGTGGGGAAACAATAGGCGCTTTCCAGCAAAGGCTGAAAGTAGAAAATGCCTACAAACGAATTCTTTATACTCAAGAAAACCTTACGTCTATAGGTATTGAAGTAGGATTTTCCTCTATAGCTTCTTTTTCAAAAGCTTTCAAACAACATTTTGGTATATCTCCTAAAGAAGCGAAACTAAGCAAGCAACAGCTACTTTGCGAACCGGATCTGATTCCCGTTACATCTGACATCCTACTAGAGCCCGAAATTGTATACCTTAAACCAACACAAGTGTATTATCAGAGCATTCAAACCTATTATAATAATGCGGAAATTGAATTACTCTGGGACAACTTCATGCACAATGAATTTCTCAGTTCCGATGCAGAATATTTTGGAGTTATAGCAGATGAACCCTTAATTAAAACCGAAATAAACTGCCGGTATGATGCCTGTTCAACCACACAGGCTCAAAATAAAAAGCTTCCTTCAAAAACCATATTAGGCGGTAAATATGCACGATTTACTCATTCTGGAACTTACGAAACAATAGATGACACTTATACAAAAATTTATTCCCGATGGATTTTTAATTCAGGACTTGAGTTTTCGCACACTCCTATTATAGAGAAATATGAAAGGTATGCAGATGATGTGGAAAGTCAAGAGGAACAATTGACTTATATTTTACTGCCTCTGAAATAGATTGTCAATTTTGGACAACTTTGCCACTATTTATCGATCTAATTTTGCCCTATCAAAAATAGATCAGTTATGCAAAAAAAGAAAATCATGTTCTTATTACTACCTGTTATCATGTTCTCCTGTTCTCAGGATGAGATAACAACACCTCCCACTTCTGGCACACCTGACCCAGCTTCCGTAGTTTACAAAATGCCTGAGGAATCAGTTCCACATGAAGGAACCTGGCTTCAGTGGCCACACCAGTATCAATATGGCACCACTTACCGTAACCGACTGGACCCTACATGGGTAGCAATGACTAAAGAGCTCGCACAAAGTGAAAAAGTGCATATCATTGCCTATAACAGTACAGAAAAAGACCGTATTATAGGACTATTAAACAACGCAGGAGTACCATTGAACAATATTGACTTTAAACTGTACCCTACCGATGATTTTTGGGTAAGAGATAATGGGCCTATCTATGTAAAAGATAAAAATGGTAAGTTGTTTATTCAGGACTGGGGATTTAACGGTTGGGGAAATAAAGCCCAATCTAGTAAATGCAATACCATTCCATCTAAAATTGCTACCGACACCGGAATTCCAAAAATAGATCTTAATTCGGTAATGATCAATGAAGGAGGAAGTGTTGAAATTGATGGAAACGGAGTATTAATGGCTTGTAAAAGTTCTATTCTTAACGAAAACAGAAACCCTGGAATGACTCAACAGCAGGCAGAAGCTATTTTCACTAAGAATTTAGGAATCACCAAATTCATCTGGCTGGATGGAAAAGCCAATCTTGACATCACAGACATGCATATTGACGGATTTGCCAGATTTGCAAATTCCACCACTATTATCACTATGGATACTGATGATCTGGATTACTGGCAGGTTCCCAGCAGCGATATGGGTAAGCTTTACAATGCTACACAAAAAAATGGTACGTCCTATCAGTTTGTAAAAGTTCCTTTAACGAAATATGATGTGACAACCACCTATGGAAAAAATGTAGGCAAAGCATCTTATATCAATTATTATATTGCTAATAACCGCGTACTGGTCCCTAATTACAATGATCCCAATGATGTAATTGCCAACAGGATTATCCAACAATTATATCCTGATAAAAAAGTGATTGGAATTGATTGCCGTAACCTGTTTGCCAATGGCGGAATGGTACATTGTGTAACACAACAGCAACCAAAATAGAAATCTTATAAAACAAAAAAAACTACTGATATTCAGTAGTTTTTTATTTGTCTCTGCGGAGAGAGAGGGATTCGAACCCACTCGTGTAAATGCCCTATTTATCATATTTTTATTACATGAATCTGAAAGTGCCATGAAATTGCCACAATTTTTATAAAACAGATCCAGATAACAAAATATATTATTTCTGCAAAATTCTTACGACTTGAACCAAAGAACGCTTTAATTTCTACTTGTAAATTTACAACTTTTTGTTAAAAAAAAGAGAACTTAAAGGCCGACAGTACAATTTTTCTTACTTTTAAACAAAGGTCATAAAAATTTCCATAATTAATAATAAAGTTGAAATTTCCTAGCTCCGCTCAACTCTTACCAAACCTCTTTTTGCTACACTTAATTTATTATGCCTGCTTGTCTTGCTTTAAATAGATATGCAAGTAATCCAGACTTTCTTATTTACTGTATTAGGATACGCCACCCTGTTTCCCAATGGTACTTCCCAGGGAAAGTTTAATCTTCTTCAAAACAATGTTAAAATTTCTTCCGCCTATACTTCTAAATATGGTCCCGCCGGTGGAGGTGGATTGCAAGATATTCCAATTCCTGTAACATTTTTAAAGTCTGTTACACTTCCAGCGGGTACCTATACCTTTAAAATACAGTATTCCGCTTGGTCAGGAAGTGCGACTGTTAATATTGATCCTAACACATATAGTGGATACAACGGTGATATCGAAACCATGCTTACCAAAATGCAGGTATTAGTGTATAACAACTAAAAAATATTAAATAGATCACTTTTTATATTTGAATAAACAATAATGATAATAATAGGTAACGATATAGTTGAATGCCTACTGTGTAGAAAGTTTTTAGAATAGGTTTATAATATGATAATCCAATCTAAATTATCATATATCATATTTTTTTCTAGTGAAATTAAAGATTAGTATCATTTAAAAAATGAATTTGATGATCATTTTTAATAAAGATTCAGGCGCTGGTACATTCAAGTTTATCATCGCCAAAATTATCTGTTACAAATAATTATTCGGAAAATTTGCTGGCTGTCTTAACAGTTTTTACCCAGTTCTGATAAATGGGAAACCAAACGCGATCCCCATTGGATCCGTTGCATAGAATAATAATACCGTTCCTGGTTGGCAGATCCAAAAACATAGCAGCACTCCAGCCTACATTTTCGCCAGTATGTCCTATGGTTTTGAAACCTTCGTAATTCATAAACCGATATCCCAGACCGCTTTCACCTTCGTCGGAGGATGGGAGAACTGGGGTTTCCATTAATTTTATGGTTTTTGGTTTCAAAACTTTATTTAATTGATAACTATCTGGTGTGATAGACATTTCTGCAAAATTGGCCAGATCTTTAATAGTGGTTTGAAGTCCTGCCGCTGCTTTTTCAGTGAAAATCCGGTTTTTTATAGGATTGCCACGGTCATCATATGCTGTTGCTGAGGTTGCCATCATTTCTGTCGTCCATTCATAACTGGTATGTTTCATTCCAAGTGGCAGAAAGATATTTTGTTTCATATATGCCGCAAAACTTTGGTTGGTCTTCTCTTCCAGAAGTAGCTGTGCTAGCGTATAACCTCCTCCGGAATAGTCCCATTTGGTTCCGGGCTCACTGATGAGATGTACGGTTTCACCATTCCGTTTGGTTTTCCCGTTCAGTGATTGTTCCAAACTTAGCAGTGGCGTTCCTTGATCTGATCCACCATAACCGTGTACAGAAAGTCCTGCTGTATGGCTCAAAATTCTTCTCAACGTTACTTTTGATTTATCAAATTCAGATTCCGGCAGGTTCCATCGGGTAAGATATTGGTCAACGGGATCGTCCAGTCTTACGAGACCTTTTTCTGTTAGTTGCATAAAGCCCCACGAAGAAACCAACTTAGAGATAGAACCAACATTAAAAATAGTTTCAGAAGTTATTGGTCTCTTGCTTACCAAATCAGCATAACCTATCAATTGTATCCAGGCAAGCTTTCCATTTCGGATTACGGCTATTGCAACTCCGGGAACATTATTCTTTACAGTAAGTTCCTGTCCTAAATTTTCAATTTCCACATATAGTGGATCTGTTTTAGGAGAAAGTGTATTCTTTGCAATTGTTGTCGAACAAGAAAAAATCACGGCCAAACAGGATATGAGTAAGACTCGGAAGAAGTAGCTTTTTAGTATAATATTTTTTCTCATAATTGGGCCTGATAAGTTGTAAAAGAAAATAATTCTTCACTTCGACTTCATTTATTTCCTTGTTAACGATTTTATCTATTAAACCATCATATATTCAAAATTCAGTGCTTTGTAGGATATGAGTTCCTTGAGGTTCAAATATCACTTTTGTTTTTACATAATACATAATCAATATGTTTATCATTAAGTCCAATCTTCGTTAGTCCCGTTTGATTCACTTTTAAAAGCCCCCAATCCGTGTTCTTTTTTGCATTAAGAATCCTTCATTACCTAAATTTATGCAAATGTTATAATAATTCTAAATGAAGAGATATCAAACGTACAATATTAGTAATATTTATATTTAGAAAAAAAAATTACTATCCGCTCTTTGAATACTGCTTTACTTTGGATTATTCATTCAACAAGTGTCGGCAACATTTGATCATGCATGAATAATTGTTTTTTAATTATAAATTTGTTGCTCAATATTTAAAATTAAGCTAACAGGGGTATGAGTATATTATTCATTAAAAACATGGTTTGCAACCGCTGTATCATGGTGATTCAGAATGAACTCGAAAAACTTGGTTTGGACTTTACCCATATTAAATTGGGTGAGGTCAGTCTTACCAGAGAACTCAGTTCTGAAGAAAAAAAATCACTGGAAGCAGTACTCATTCCTTTAGGCTTTGAGGTAATCGATGATAAAAAGAGCAGAATCATTGAAAAGATAAAGAATATTATCATTGATCTGGTACATCATCAGGATAATGATACAAAAAAGAATCTGTCTGACTTGCTGAGTGATCAACTGAATCACGACTACAATTACCTTTCCAACCTGTTTTCTGAGGTGGAAGGAACAACAATTGAAAAATATTTTATTGCGCAGAAGATTGAAAAGATAAAAGAGCTATTGGTCTATGATGAACTTTCATTAAGTGAAATTGCCTTACGCTTAAACTATTCAAGTGTTGCCTATTTAAGTAACCAGTTCAAAAAAGTAACCGGACTCACACCAAGCTATTTCAAACAGATCCGGGAAGAAAAAAGAAAACCATTGGATCAGTGTAAGTAAATCTTACAAATCAAATCCATAATTCCACAATCGCATTCAAAGATCTTGTCGCCAACTTTGCAGGTAGATAATAACAAGCAAAATATGGCGACAAATACCATTCGGGAAACCATTTACATCCCTCTGGAAGACGTTGAAAGTGAACACTGTGCACTGATCGTAGAAAAAGGGCTCACACAGGTCCAGGGCATTGAAACCCAAAAAATAGAACTGAATAACCGCAGGGCGGCCATTACGGTAACAGACAACGAAGTAGTTTTCAAAGCCGTTAAAGCCGTTAAAGATCTGGGCTATGGTGTTCCAACAGTTAAAAACTCCTTCCCTGTTCTGGGTATGACCTGCGCATCCTGCGCCGGCAGTGCAGAGAGTATTGCAAAGTATGAACCAGGGGTCATTGACGCCTCAGTAAACTTCGCAACAGGAAATCTGACGGTAGAATATCTTCCCAATATGACGGATGCTTCCAGGCTGCAGAAAGCTCTTCAGTCTGTGGGATACGATTTACTCATTGTGGACGAAACCCAACAGCAGGAATCTTTAGAAGCAATCCACGCCGAGAAATTCAAAAAGCTTAAAAATAAAACCATCTGGGCGGTTCTCCTGTCTTTACCTGTAGTCACTATCGGAATGTTCTTTATGAATATTCCCTATGCCAATGAAATCATGTGGTTCTTCTCTACTCCTGTTGTTCTCTGGCTGGGAAAAGACTTTTTCATCAATGCATGGAAGCAGACCAAATACCGTTCTGCCAATATGGACACCTTAGTAGCTCTTAGCACAGGGATTGCCTACCTTTTCAGTGTATTCAATATGGTTTTCCCTGATTTCTGGCATCAGCGCGGGTTGCATGCACACGTTTATTTTGAAGCAGCCGCTGTGGTTATTGCATTCATCCTTCTGGGTAAATTACTGGAAGAAAAAGCAAAAGGTAATACCTCGTCAGCCATCAAAAAACTGATGGGCCTGCAACCCAAGACGGTAACCATCATACTTCCCGATGGAAACGAAAAACAAATTGCCATTGAGCAAGTGAACGCAGGAGATGTATTACTGGTAAAACCAGGTGAAAAAATTGCTGTGGACGGTATGGTGAAATCAGGTAACTCTTATGTAGATGAAAGCATGTTGAGTGGAGAACCTGTTCCTGTATTGAAAACTGAAAACGAAAAAGTATTTGCGGGCACTATCAATCAAAAAGGAAGTTTTCAGTTTACAGCAGTCAAAGTTGGTAAAGAAACCATGCTGGCCCAAATCATTAAAATGGTACAGGATGCCCAGGGAAGCAAAGCCCCGGTACAGAAGCTGGTCGACAAAATTGCAGGTATATTTGTCCCTGTAGTAATCAGCATTGCTATTGTCACTTTCTTATTATGGATCGTTTTAGGGGGAAATAATGGAGTCGTTCAGGGGCTTTTAGCTGCTGTTACCGTATTGGTTATCGCCTGTCCATGTGCATTGGGATTAGCAACCCCCACTGCTATTATGGTAGGCGTTGGTAAAGGAGCCGAAAAAGGCATTCTGATTAAAGATGCGGAAAGTCTGGAACTCGCTAAGAAAGTAACGGCTGTCGTTTTAGACAAAACAGGAACTATTACAGAAGGAAGGCCTCAGGTAACCGGTATTCAATGGCTGAACAATGAAGATACTGCAAAAGACATTTTACTGAGTATTGAAAAGCAGTCTGAGCATCCATTGGCAGAAGCAGTGGTAAAACATTTGGAAGGAGCTGCAGTGACTCCGATATCAATGTTCGACAGTATTACCGGTAAAGGAGCTAAAGCAGACCACAATAAGGAAACTTATTTCGTAGGTAATAAAAAGCTGCTGGCAGAAAATAATATTATTATTGCTGATCAGCTTCAACAGCAGGCTGATGAATGGGGCCGACAGTCCAGAACTGTGATCTGGTTCGGGAACAGCAGGCAGGCGCTTTCTGTGATCGCTATTTCAGACAAGATCAAAGAAACTTCGGTGCAGGCCATTAAAGAAATGCAGAAAATGGGAATTGAACTGTATATGCTTACCGGCGACAACGAAGCTACTGCCAAAGCTATTGCCGAACAAACAGGTATACTCCACTATCAGGCAGAAGTACTGCCTCAGCACAAAGCCGATTTTGTAAAAAAACTGCAACAGCAGGGAAAAATAGTAGCAATGGTAGGTGACGGAATTAATGACAGTACCGCACTGGCTACCGCTGATGTAAGTATTGCAATGGGCAAAGGCAGCGATATTGCTATGGATGTAGCCAAAATGACCATTATCTCATCCGATTTAACAAAAATACCACAGGCTATACGCTTATCCAAGCAAACCGTAGCCACCATTAAACAAAACCTGTTCTGGGCATTTATCTACAATCTTGTGGGCATACCGCTGGCAGCAGGGATTCTTTTTCCTATCAATGGATTCTTACTCAACCCAATGATTGCAGGAGCTGCCATGGCACTAAGCAGTGTAAGCGTGGTCAGTAACAGCTTACGCCTTAAATGGAAAAAATAATGTAAAGAAGACCGGCATTTTAACCCAATTAATACTATTCAAATGAAAATCAATACGATTAAGATCATTCTATTTACTTTAATCGCCGTACTTGCCTCCTCCTGTGGTAGCGGTGATAAAAAAGAAAAAAATATGCATTCTCATAGCGAGGGTGACGGACATCATCACACTAAAGCATTAGAAAATAAAGAGACTGCCAAAAAAATCAACAAGTATGAAAACGAGCTTGGACAGGCCCTCGATAAAAATGGAAATTTTATAACAGGCTGCCCCTCACATAAAGAAATGATCGGCTCACAAGGTGATACTTGTCCTAAGTGTGGTTATATGACCATGTTACCCATTACGTGGTCACTGGAAGGAATAGATACGGTACGGGTAACAAGCCTCCCCGACTATAACCCTCCTGCTGACAAGCTAAAAAAATAAATTGATTACAAAAAAAGTTTTAGAATTTTTACAGTACGGCGGCCCATCATTTCCGGGCCGCCGTTTTTATATCTATCATTCTGTATTGTGACCCACAGACGATTACTTTCTCTGTTTAGTCTGCAATTTATAATGTTGAATAAATTCCATAATTCATAAAATATCATAAATCAAACAAGTAATACCATAACATTTTATTATTCATAAAAACAGACTTTTGGAGTGGTAACAATATGAATACTAAATATTTTATACTCCATGAAATTATTAATCAAAGGGATGGTTTGCAACAGATGTATTTTCGTTTTGGCTCAGGAGTTTCCAAAGCTGGGTCTGGAAGTATCGGAAATACATTTAGGAGAAGTCATTCTAAAAGAAACAGATCAGACAGCCATCGATGAGAAAGTAATCAAAGCTATGCTCAAAAAAAATGGGTTCGATCTCTTCTACAGTAAGAATCAAAAGACAATAGATCAGATCAAAGATACTGTTGAAAAAGGTATTCAACAACAATTATACACTGGTAATCCTGTGAAATTTTCTGCACTTCTCAGCAACGAACTTCATAAAGATTATGATTCACTAAGCTCGCTGTTCTCATCCTCTGAGGGATGTACTCTGGAAAGATTCATCATTTCAAGAAAAATAGAAAAAGTAAAAGAACTTCTGGTGTATACCGATCAATCGATGTCTGAAATTGCATATGCTTTAGGATATAGTAGCCCGGCACATCTTTCTAACCAGTTAAAAAAATATACCGGTTTTACATCTTCTTACTACAAACAGATCAGACTTGATAAGATGACCATTATACAGGAACAGTCTCCTGGCGATACACCTTCCTGATAACCTGATTCCACTTTTTCTCATACAGATGACAAATCTACCACGAGTATCATTTTAAGCGAAGCCCTGTTAATTGATGGGCTTCGCTTTTTAGTGCCGTTCGGTATAGATTTATTTACTCACATCTTAGGATATGACAAGATAAATTCCACAAATCTTATCTGTAATTGTGTAGAAGGCACTACAGGGTCTGTAGGTAATTTTGACCTTGAAATTTAACAGTTAGTTGGATAAAAAAAAAGTCATGTTATACAAATACAGTACAAAAAGATTGGGGGTTTTAATTGCCCTGTTAGGCATCCTGTTGATTGGTTGTGAAAACAAAGAAAAAAAAACACCTGAAAAAGCAGCAGCACCTCAGACAGACACCAGCAAATTACCGGTAGACATTATAATCGCGCAGCAGCAGCAACTCAATCAGGAGGAAGCGGTAGTGGGAACTATGATGCCCTATCGTGAGGTTTCAATTGTGAGCGAACTGCCGCAAAAGATTACTCAGGTAGCCTTTAAAGACGGCAGTTATGTCCGTCAGGGAGCTGTTCTTTACAAGCTGAACGATGCTGATATCAGATCGCGTTTAAAGCAGATCGGTGCAGAACTGAAGCTGGCCCAGCTCAGTAAAAATAGGTTGAGCAATCTATTAAAGACTGAAACGGTAAGACCCCAGGAATACGACGAGTCAGTTATGCGTTTTCAATCTTTAACTGCACAGCAGGAACTGCTTAAGGTAGATTTGGCTAAAACAGTCATCCGTGCTCCCTTTTCGGGGAAAATCGGGATTTCAAAAGTACATCTGGGTGCTTATGTAACACCTGGTATCGGGTTGGTTACCTTACAGGATCAAAGCAGCATTAAAATCAATTTCTCTGTTCCTGAAAAATACCTGCCATTGATACATACAGGAGGTCAAGTACGGTTTGCGGCTGAACTTTCTGATCAGGAATACGCAGCAACTATTATTGCAACAGAGCCGGGACTTGATGCCGAAAGCAGGAGCTTGCAGGTACAGGCAATTACTCAAAATACGGGTGGAAAATTTCGTGCGGGACTTTCTGCTAAGGTCCATTTCCATGTTTCCGATAAAGGAGCTACCGGTATTATGGTACCCACTGAAGCCCTGGCTCCAGGCGAAAAAGGTTATACCGTATTTGTTATAAAAAACGGCGTAGCAAAACCTAAACCCATCACGATAAGCAACAGGACAGAAACACATGCTGTTATTACATCCGGTATTGCTACAGGAGACAGTATTATTGTTTCAAATATGCTGCGCTTAGGAGACGGAACACCCGTAAAAGCAGTGATCTCTAAATAACCAATTTCAAATCTTAGCATTATGAGCATATCAGCTTTAAGTATAAAAAAACCGGTTTTGGCCGGTGTATTTTCGCTCCTTATTGTTATTTTAGGGATCATAGGATGGAAAGAATTGGGGATTCGGGAATTTCCGTTGACGGAGCCCCCTGTCATTTCGGTCGTTACTTTTTATCCCGGAGCAAGCCCCGAAGTGATCGCATCCAAGATTACCAAACCCATGGAAGAGTCGATTGCAGAAGCCAATGGAATACGTACCATATCTTCCGAATCGAGAGAACAGGCAAGTGTTATTTCAATAGAATTCAACCGCGAAATAGACATTGAGGACGCCCTCAATGATGTTAGAGATAAAGTGGCTAAATCCAGGAAACAACTTCCTGTCGATGTAGATCCTCCGATCGTTCAAAAAACCTCATCCCCGGACAATCTGGTAGCATTCCTTGAAGTGGAAAGTGATACCAAGGACATCAAAGAGGTCAGCCACCTCGCCTCTACGACCATCAAGGACAGAATTCAATCGATTCCCGGCATTAATAATGTATCCATTGTCGGAGAGCATAAATACGCGATGCGCCTTCGTTTTGAACCTGCAAAACTGGCAGCGTATCAGCTTACTCCCGCAGACATCCGCCAGGCATTGGCAAGGGAAAATATTGACCTGCCCGCAGGACGGATAGACGGAACGAACAGCGAACTAAGCATCCGTACCATGGGACGTCTTACTTCGGTACAAGATTTTGAGGAAATGCTCATTAAGCAAGTAGGAAGTACCGTAATCAAACTGAAAGATATAGGCTCGGCCGAATTGGGAGAAGTCAACGAACGTACGGCCATCATCAACGAAACAGGAAACCTCAACCGTGTGGGTATAGGTGTGGCTATTCAGATACAGCGTGGGGCCAATGCAATTGAAGTGGTCGATGAGTTTTATAAACGTCTGGATCAGCTCCGAAAGGAAATTCCTTCTGAATACCGTCTGATCGTGGGCTTCGATTTTACTCATTCTGTGCGGGAATCTATCAAGGAGGTAGAAGAAACGCTCTTTATTGCTTTCGGACTGGTGGTATTGATCATCTTTCTATTTCTTAGAGACTGGAGGTCTACCCTGATTCCGGTGATTGCCATTCCTGTTTCAATCCTTTCCGCATTTTTCATCATGTATGTGGCTGATTTTTCCATCAATATACTGACTCTTCTGGGGCTGGTCCTTTCCATAGGACTCGTGGTGGATGATGCCATCGTTGTCCTTGAAAATATCTATAAAAAAATTGAAGAAGGTATGTCGCCGATACAGGCAGCATTCAAAGGTTCTAAGGAGATTTATTTTGCTGTTATTTCCACTACCATTACGCTGGCAGCAGTATTTCTGCCTATTGTTTTTATGGGCGGTATCAGCGGACAGCTTTTCAAGGAATTTGCCATTGTAGTATCCGGCTCAGTACTGGTCTCTGCTTTAGTGGCATTAACGCTTACGCCCATGTTAAGTGCCTATTTTCTGAAGAAAAAAGAAAGACCGAATTGGTTTTACCGGGTTACCGAGCCATTCTTTGTCCGCTTAAATAATGGATATGCCTTTTTGTTAAAAGCCTTTATGCGCGCCAGATGGATGGCCTGGGTTTTCCTTGCGGGCACGACCTCACTGATCTATTTTGTCGGCGAAAAACTTCCGTCAGAATTGGCTCCCATAGAAGACCGTTCCAATATGAGCCTTATTGCCGTTGCCCCCGAAGGCGTTTCTTTCGACTATATGAAAAAACATATGACTGAAGTTGGGAAATATGTCAACGATTCCACCGACGGACTTTATCAGACGTATTCGATGGTTGCGATTTCATTCATTCCTGCTCCAGCCCCTGTGAATGTGGCTGTACAAAGTATCTATCTCAAAGATCCTAAAGAAAGGAAATCCAGCATTCAGGATCTGTATAGCCAATATGGAGCTGCCTCCGGGAAATTCAGAGGATTTCTTCTATTTCCGTACCTGCCTCCAACTATTGGGAGCCGATATGGAGGAGGTATGCCAATCCAGTATGTATTGCAGTCGCAGAACCTGGACAGTCTAACTGCCGTGCTTCCAAAATTTCTGACAGCAGCACGACAAAGTAAAAAGCTTCTCTTTGTTGATGCTGATCTCAAAATCAATAAACCTGAGGTCAAAATTAATATCGACCGCCAGAAAGCAGCTTTGATGGGAGTGTCTATGGAAGAAATAGCCCATACCCTGCAGCTTTCTTTCTCCGGACAGCGTTATGGATATTTTCTCCGCAACGACCGCCAGTACGAAGTGATCGGACAACTGGACCGTGAAAACAGAAATGATAAAAGTGATTTAAGTGCAATCTACGTCCGCTCGGCAACAGGTATGATGATCCCGTTGAATAATCTGATCACCACGGAAGAAGCCGTAAGTCCGGCAGCTATTTACCGGTATGATCAATATACATCAGCTACCGTATCTGCAGCAATGGCACCCGGAGTAAGTCTCGCAGAAGGAATACAGGAAATTGAAAAAATAAAGAAAGAGGTCCTGGGTGAAAATTTCAAAAGCTCCCTAGCCGGTCAATCACGGGATTATACGGAAAGCCAGGGCAATATCAGCTTTACCCTGATTGTGGCATTGCTGTTTATCTATATGATCTTAGCGGCCCAGTTTGGAAGCCTTCGTGATCCGCTGATCATCATGCTTACCGTACCAATGGCCATCACCGGAGCGATTCTGAGTCTGTCATGGTTCGGGCAAAGTTTAAATGTATTCAGCCAGATCGGGATCATTACCCTGGTAGGACTGATCACCAAAAACGGAATACTGATCGTGGAATTCGCCAACCATCTGAAAGATACAGGACTGTCAAAATACGAAGCGGCCATACAGGCTGCAGAACAGCGGTTCCGTCCGATTCTGATGACATCACTGGCCATGATATTCGGAGTACTGCCCATTGCGCTTACTGTTAACAGCCGTCAGTCATTAGGAATTGTTATTGCAGGCGGGCTTGTCTTTTCGGGAATCCTCACCCTATTCATCATTCCTGCTGTTTACTCCTATTTATCAAGCAGTAAACTTAAGAAAGTGGTTATGGAAGAAAATCCCGAAGATCAGGCAGACCACCAGTAAAATAATGATATAAAATTCAAAGAAGATAAAATGAAAATAAAGATCTTATATATAGTGACAGCACTGCTTTTGACCCAAAGTGTCAATGGGTTGCATGCACAGAGAAGAGCACTGACGCTTACCGATGCCCTGGAAATGGCAAAACAGGGAAATAAAGCCATACAGATACAGGTTTTGGAAGAGATCCATGCTAAAGAAATGACCAGAGAAACAAAGGGCAGCCTGCTGCCCAGCATTTCTGCCAATGCAGCCTATTCCCGGTATTTTGACAGACAGGTTATCTTTCTCCCCGGTTCATTTGCAGGCACCGACAAACCGGTTCAGGATGTGGCAGTTGGCGGAAAAAACACCCATAATACATTTATATCCTTATATCAGCCTGTTTATGCTCCGGTCAAACATCAGCTGACGAAAGTATCAGCGATCAATGAAAAGATCGAACATGTAAAAACAGCTGACCTGAAAAGCCGTGTGGCCCTTAAGGTTTCCACAGGCTATCTTGATATACTGATGATGAACCGTCAGCTCGGTTCATTCGAGCAAAGCCTTGAACGGAATATCAGGGCATTAAAAGATTCCCGCGCTCTGCTGGCTCAGGGAAGAGGCCTAAAATCGGATACTTTGAGCAGTTTCATTGCCGTGGAAAATCTCAGGTCCTCTATATCCTATTTAAAAAACAGCATCGATGTATCCGGTATTGAACTCAAAAGACTGATCGGATTGAAAGAACCAGCTGAAATTGAATTGACCGACCCGCTTGAGCTTGGTATAGAGACAAGCCAAAGTGAGTTTCAACTGGTAGATGAAGCATTTGGTATCGCTGAGAAAAACAGGAACGATATCACGATTCAAAAACTGATGATAGACCTAACAGAGAAAAAATTAAAGGCTACGCAGGCAAAACTGTTACCGCAGATATCCCTTATAGGTCAATATCAGGTACAGCTGCAGGCTGATGATTTTAAATTCAGTCAATATGCATGGCCAAGAACTTCTTTTGTGGGCATAGAGCTTAGTGTGCCTATTTTTAATGGGAACCGTATCCAGTCTCAGATCAGCCAGGCAAAGATCAAAGCACAGCAGGAAGATATACGTCTTAATGATTTGAAAGATGAGGTCAGAACTGAACTCGCCACGATTATCAGTAAATGGAAAGAAGCCGTTACACAACTCGACATCCATGAAACAACGATAAAATCTGCAGAGCTAAATCATAAAATGGTCGAATCCCGTTTTCAAAACAGCCTTGGTTCGAGGCTTGAACTTACAGATGCCGAACTGGCACTGACTCAAGCCCAGATCAACTACCTGAATGCTGTCTATCATCTACGGATTCTCCATGTACAGCTGCAACACGCTCTTGGATTACTGAGCTTATAATTAAACCTAATAAATAATAAAAAAAATGATAACAGATACAACACAGACCATGAGCCATACAGTCCCATACAGCAAACGCTGGTCGGCCCTTTTTTTACTGTGCGCAGCAGAATTTATAGTAATTATGGATACCTCAATTATCGGGGTGGCCCTGCCTGCCATAAAAGCAGACCTTGGTTATTCTCAAAGTGGTTTGCAATGGATTTTTAACGCCTATGTTATTCTGTTCGGCGGTTTTTTGCTGCTTGGCGGCCGTTTGTCTGATTTGTTTGGTCCGCGTAAGATTTTTATGTGGGGTTTTGGGATCCTTTCCGGTGCATCTCTTTTGGCAGGTATAGCCTGGTCAGAAGCAACACTGAATACCGGAAGAGCTTTGCAGGGCTTAGGTTCTGCCCTTATCGCTCCGGCATCCCTTACTTTAGTACTGTCCAAATTTACTGATCCCAAAGAGCTCAATAAAGCATTAGGTTTTTGGGGTGCCTCTGCAGCAGCTGGTGGTTCTGCTGGAGTTTTCCTTGGTGGAGCAATTACTGAATGGCTTTCATGGCATTGGGTATTCCTGATTAACATTCCTATCGGAATTGCAGTGTTGCTTCTTAGCAAAAATCTTCTGTTTAAAGGAAGTACTCAAAAAGGAAAAGTGGATATCACAGGGGCCATTTTTGCAACAGCAGCATTGATATTGGCCGTTTACGCAATCGTATCAGCTGAAGGTGCAGGATGGAAATCTATGCAGACTATTGGACTGCTGGCCCTTTCCATCCTGTTATTGATCATCTTCCTGGTGATCCAAAAGCAGAAAAAGGAACCCTTGGTACCGCTTAGTATATTCAAAGTTCCCAATCTATCACCGGGTAACCTAGTCATGGCTTTATTGGCGGCAGCGTGGATCCCTTTATGGTTCTTTCTGAATCTCTACTTGCAGCAGACTTTACATTATTCAGCCTTTAACAGTGGATTGGCGTTATTGCCTATGACCATTGCAATCATGCTTCTGATGGTAGGCGTTACAGGCAAACTGGTCGCTAAATTTGGTTTTAAAAGCAATCTGATAGCAGGATTGATGGCCCTTACAGCTTCCCTTCTCCTGTTTAGTATCATACCTCCGGATGGAACATTCCTGGTTAATGTACTGCCTGCTTCTTTATTGGGTGCTTTAGGAATGTCATTAGCTTATATTCCGGGGACTATTGCTTCAATGTCAGGTGCCAAGCCGGGAGAAACGGGACTTGCTTCCGGGCTGGTGAATACAAGTTATCAGGTGGGTTCAGCTTTGGGTCTGGCTATTGTAGTCGCGATTTCAGCGGCAAAAACCAATGCTATTAAAATCGCCGGAGCTACTGATTCTACTGCCCTTAGCGAAGGGTTCCAAACTGCATTTTTATCAGCAGCTGTTGTCTCTGCAATTGCTGTTATCATTGCTGCTTTTTCCATCAAATCCCTTAAGTAGCTAATGAAGACCGGACTTCAGATATCTGTAAGCCCGATTTCTGTAAATCAGTAAATCTTACAAATCAAATCGAAAATAGCGCAAAAAGGAGGCCCCTTACTTTACTCACCTTTGTATCAGTAAAACAATTAAAATTTAAAACAATGGAAAATAACACTCAAAATTTTCAGTTTAAAACCAATATCAACTGTGGTGGTTGCCTAACAAAAGTAACTCCTTTTCTAAATGATGCTGAAGGCGTTTGTAATTGGGAAGTAGATATCGATCACAAAGATAAAGTACTTACTATATCCACAGAAGGTATCGGCCAACAGGAAGTTATAGAAGCTGTTCAAAAAGCAGGCTTTAAAATAGAGCCTCTCGATTCTTAAAAAGAGAATCCATTAATCAGTAAAACCCCATTAGCATATGAAAAATGCCCATCAGACAGATCATAAAAATGTGTATACCTGCCCCATGCACCCTGAAATAACAGGCCAACAGGGAGATCGATGTCCAAAGTGCGGAATGGATCTGAAAGCTGCCCACCAGGAAAATTCAAACGAATATCAGGTACAGCTAAGCACATTTCCAAAAACTATAGAAGCTGGAGTACCAATACAACTGACATATACCATCAAAGAAAAAGGCCAGACTGTGCTGTTAGAGATTTCTCACGAAATGAAAATACATTTAATGGCAGTCAGTGAAGATCTAACCTGGTTCCGCCATATCCATCCTGAAGAACAGGCAGATGGCACCTATGTGATCACAGAGATCTTTCCTAATGGAGGTAAGTACCTTTTATTTACCGATTTTAAACCAAGTGGCGCGACGCAGGTTGTCAACAGGCAGGAAATTGACGTGCAGGGCAATTATAGAGTAAGTAACCAGAAGGTGTCTCATCCTTGGATTTCAGAAGTTGATGGTTACACGGTGACACTTGAAAATGGAAATGATTTCAAAACTAGTAGAACACAATCTTTGGAAATATCCGTTGAAAAAGATGGAGAGAAGTTGCAGGAAAATAATCTGCAGCCTTATCTGGGAGCATCTGCTCATATCGTCATGATCAGTGAAAAGGATAAAGAATTCCTTCATATTCATCCTGTGTCAGATGAACGTTTTCCTATCTATTCAGAAACGTACATTGAAAATTCTGGTACTTACAGAATGTGGGTACAGTTTAAAATAGATGGAAAGGTGCATACCGCGGATTTCACGGTTGATGTCCCGGAAGGGAAAAAAACAGAGAAAGAAGAAATGCACCAAGGACACCAGCACTAAATGCGATTGATTAAAAAGTATGGTTAGCGGGAGTTAGCAAAAAAAAACATTTCAAAATATACGTTAAGCCATATAGAGAATATTTGAATCCCGATTTTGAGGTGGTCAATTCCGTTTTCGAATATACCTATAATCATTGTATTTACCTTTTTTATTTAAAGAGCATGGAGAATTTTCTTCATGCTTTTTGAGCTTATTATTACTGATTGTCAATTTAATAAGATAGTTTCTAAAATACACAACGTGTTCATATTAATGATTATTTTTCTTCACGACAATTCACTACAATATGAATATATATATATTTCTTATTATAGTAGCTTATTTCAGCTTCTGTTGTGTACTCACAATAAAGTCATTTTTTGATATTTATCAGGAAAATTTCAGATGCTACAAGAATGAGAGTAATGTTGAAATACACATACTCCTTCATCATCCGGCAGAACTTATACCTATATACAGATGGAAGATCAAACATTAAGTATATTCTCCTATCATTACGTTAATCGTAACAAAGATTAGCCAATTTACACATTATTATGGTGGATAAATACAAATAAATGTTCCAAATCGGTATTGCTTTTTTGAGGTCAGTACAGTATTTTTCTACCTTCTATTTTCACCATATTCTCGCTCTCCATTTTTTTTACGGTTCTTATTACCGTTTCTACACGTAGCCCTGTAAGATTGGCAATTTGTTGTCTGGTATAGGGTATTTGAAAAGTTTGGTTATTATCGCTGCACTGGGTTGATTTTAAATAATCAATAATTGTTTTGATTTTGAATTGAGGGTCTGAAGATGAAATATTAAAAAGCATCAAATATTTGTAATAGAGCCGGTCGGCCATACATTTAAACATATCCATCATAACATTTCTGTTTTGACCAATAAGAGAAAAGAAATCCTCCCGAGGTACTTTTAAAAGTTTACACTCCGTTTTTGCAATAGCATTCATAGGATAAGATTTTTCATTAAAGAGCAGTGACTCTCCAATGCTCTGTCCATCAGACAAAATATTCTGGGTAAATTCTTTGCCGTCCTCATGGTAGTTGTTAAGTTCTACAACACCATTAACAATCTGAAAATAAAATTTTGGGAGGCTCTATTCAGAAAAAATTGTTTCATTAGGATAATAGGTTTCGTATTTGCCTCCATACTCTAATAAAAGGTCTTCACGGATGATCATATCTTAAAAGTTTTAAAGTTAAGTAATGAATCTCTTAGTAAAAATTATTTTTTTAGGTATCAAAAAACAAGCCATATTTATTTATTGTTATTAAAAAAGTAATTAAAAAAAAGCAATCCCATTATGATCGAAGTAATAATACAGGAGAATAGCGTTTGCTAACTTTAACAAATATTATCTGCTCCAAATAGAAAAGCAGAATAAAAAATTACACAAGAGGAAATCTTATAAAATTTATACAAAACAGTTAAAAAGAACTTCCTGTACTGTACTGCGTTAAGTGCAATCATTGTTCTTCTATTTTTAGCACCCGCTGTGGTGGATAATCAATTAATTCCAAATATCAATTAGTATGAAGAAACATATCATTATTGTTGGTGGTGGATTTGCAGGACTCAATCTTATAAAATCATTAAAGAATGATAAAAGATTTCTTATTACACTGGTTGATAAGAATAATTACCACTTTTTTCCTCCGCTTATTTACCAGGTTGCTACCTCTTTTATTCAGGCATCCAATATCAGCTATCCTTTCCGTAGATTGTTTTCAAGATATAAAAATGTAAATTTTCACATGGGAAGCCTTCTTAGAGTTGATCCTGAAAATAATGTATTAGAGACGGATACAGGAAACTTACGATATGATTATTTAGTGCTCGCCTTGGGAACTGAATCTAATTTTTTTGAAATGGAGAATGTACAGAAATGTGCTCTTCCTATGAAAAATATCCAGGAGGCTCTGTACTTACGAAATCATATACTGCTCAATCTCGAACAAGCAGCAAGAAATAAAGATATAAAAATGGCAGAAAGACTTCAGAATATAGTAATCGCCGGTGGCGGTCCCACAGGTGTAGAGCTGGCAGGCATGCTTGCGGAAATGGGAAAATACATTGCGCAAAAAGAATATCCTGAAATAAAACTCAGTCTCTCCAATCTGTATCTGATTGATGCTCTCCCCACTTTACTCTCTCCCATGAGTACAATGGCACAAAAAACATCCTATAAGACTTTGACGGAACTTGGGGTGAAAATTCTTCTTAATGTTTCCGTTAAAGACTATACAGACAATAAGGTCTTTCTCTCTGATGGTACTGTAATAGAAACTGAAACACTGATTTGGACCTCTGGAGTTATAGGGCGCGAAGTACCGGGAATTCCAAAAGAAAAAATCGGTAAAGGAAGAAGAATTTTAGTGGATGAATATAACAGGGTGGAAGAACACACATATATATATGCTTTAGGAGATATTGCTCTTCAGCTCACTGACAAGCTCTTCCCCAATGGACATCCCCAGCTTGCCCAAGCCGCCATCCAGCAAGCTAAAAATCTTGGGAAAAATCTAATCAGACTTCAGGAGGGCAAGGAACTTATTCCATTTACCTACAATGATAAAGGCAGCATGGCTATCATTTCAAAATTCAATGCTGTGGTAGATCTTCCCGGATTTTCTTTCAAAGGCTTTTTAGCCTGGCTTACGTGGCTGTTTATTCATATAATTCCATTGGTCGGTTTTAGAAGTAAGATTCGGCTATCGCTTGATTGGTTCAGGCTGTTTATCACCAATAATCCATCCATACGCTTGATTCTTTATCCTAAGAAAAATACAACAAAACCATAATATCCAATCAAAAATATCATATGAAAAATAAAAAAAACAAACCCCTATTCTTCGGAAAAACAGTGGTGATCACGGGAGCTTCCAGCGGTGTTGGAAAAGCAACCGCAGAGGCTTTCGCAAAGGAAGGTGCAAATCTGGTACTTGCTTCAAGAGGTGAGGAAGCTCTTAATGAAACTGCCAAAATCTGCAGACAGTACGGTAGTGTGGTCCTTACTCTTGTTACGGATACTTCTTGTGCAACAGATGTATATCAGCTTGCAGAGAAAGCATTTATTCTCTATAACCGGATTGATTACTGGATTAATAATGCAGGTGTGCTGTCATTTGGAAAATTTGAAGAAACACCTATTGAAGTGATAGATCAGATTATTAAAACAAATCTTCTGGGCTACATGCATTCAGCACACGCTGTTCTGCCTATTTTTAAAAAACAGAAAAAGGGGGTTCTGATCAATAATATTTCCATCGGAGGCTGGATGCCGGCACCATACGGAACCGCTTATACCGCATCAAAATTCGGCGTTCGCGGAATGGTAGAAACCCTTCAGGGAGAGGTATCTGATTATCCAGAGATTCATATTTGTGCATTATATCCAGGATTTCAGAAATCTGCAGGAATAGAGCATGCCGCCAATTATTCAGGCATAAAATTAAGCACTCCGCCCCCATCTTTTGACCCCCGTGATTTAGCGCATACCATCCTTAAAGTTGCTAAAAAGCCTATCAATGCAACCTATCCCGACTGGTTCTCTGCATCAGCCAAAAATCTTTATACTTTTTTTCCCGCACCGATCAGGAATGTATCTTCAGCTTTGATGAGACTGCTCATGAAAAAAGCAAACCACGAAGACTATACCTCAGGAAACGTTTTAGAACCTTCAAGGGGAAATATGGGCATTGACGGAAAAACTCTTCTCTCTTCAGAAAAGGCCATAAAAATAGCTTCAGCAGGGATTGTGGGTCTTGGTATTTTGGCATTTTTTCTCTCTATAAAAAGATCAGAAAAGCTAGATTCTTTAGAAAAAGATGTTGTGAAACTGGATGCATAAAAAGTCCGGTTAGAAAAAAAACACTCTGCTGTAACATTACAAAATTTATATTATGAAAACAGAACAAACGGTATCCGTACTTAATGACTTGCTGCAAATTACGAATGACAGAATAGAAGGATTTGAAAAAGTCGAAGGGAAAATCTGGGAAATGTATCCGGATATAAAAGATGAATATGACCGGATGATTTCTCAGTCAAAAATCATGAAAAACCAACTGATCAATCTGATTATTGAAAAAAATGGGATTCCCAATGATTCCACTTCTGTAGCTGGAGCCCTCCACAGAATATGGATTGATGTAAAGAATTCTTTTACTGTTGGTACTATCGAGGAATCTACCTTAGAGAATGTAGTATTTGGCGAAAAAGCAGCAATAGAAGCATATGAAAAGGCTCTTGAAAGTGACGATCTGTGTGAAAAAAGCAGAAAAATTGTTTCAGAACAATTGCACAGCCTTAGGGAATCCTATCATCAATTTAAAAAAATTGAAGAATATAAAAAGAAGGAAAATTAAATTTTAAAATCACATCTACCTAATTTTAAATATTATGGAAAAGGAAATCACGCGAAGAAATGCTGTAGGAAAAATAGCCGCAACAATTGCCTTGGCAGCTGTTGCTCCGAGTGCTTTTGCCCAGACAAAAAACAATCCAAAAAGCAGTACAGATCCAGACCTTACCGATCCTACAACAAAATATCCAAAGCCTCCATTCAAGAGACAGTTTCAGCCCTTCCCCGGTTTAGCCTCTAAAATGATTCCAGTTCCGGACCACGGCGAAGAGAGCTATGTGGGCTCAGGAAGACTAACAGGAAGAAAAGCATTAATTACCGGAGGAGACTCCGGAATCGGACGTGCAGCAGCTATTGCTTATGCAAGGGAAGGAGCAGATGTGGCAATCAATTACCTTCAGGAAGAAGAAGAGGATGCAGCGCAGGTTATCGCGCTGATACAAAAAGCAGGTAGAAAAGCGGTGGCTATTCCTGGAGATATCAGGGATGAATCTTTTTGCAATAAGCTTGTTTCGCAGGCCGTAGAGAAATTGGGAGGATTAGATATTCTGGTCAACAACGCCGGGCATCAGAAAACCCACGAATCGATACTTGATATCAGCACTGAGGAATTTGAAAGAACAATGAAAACCAACCTGTATGCCCCTTTCTGGATTATAAAAGCGGTTTTACCCCATTTAAAACCCGGCTCATGTATTATAGGCTTATCTTCGGTACAGGCTTATGATCCATCGGCTGAACTGTATGATTATGCACAGACGAAAGCAGCAACCACAAGCTATGTCAAGTCTCTGGCAAAACAGTTGGGTCCCAAAGGCATACGTGTCAATGGTGTGGCACCGGGGCCTGTTTGGACGGCTTTACAGATCAGCGGTGGCCAAACTCAGGAAAAGATTGAAAAATTCGGTGCCCATACTCCACTTGGTCGCCCCGGCCAGCCTGCGGAACTCGCATCTATATTTGTTCAGCTCGCTGCCAATGATGCAAGTTTTGCGACGGGACAGATTTATGGTGCTGCAGGAGGAAGCGGTCAACCGTAATTAAATTTATTATTGAATCTTAAAAGCCACTCTTCTTTAGGTGGCTTTTACTGTATACCAGTATATTTCAATATGCAGAATTATCCTTTATTTAATCCATACGCTTACCGATTGGGAATTGACCGTAAATCTGGCCTGCCCATTTCCGTCTGCTTTAATTTTATCTTCTCTCTGCTCTGTAAAGTCTTTATACACAGAATATGCATTTTCCTTTCCAAGATCGATATCTTTATAGCCCTCTTCACTGTTAGATATCACTACAATACAACCGGAATGTTCTGCATTTCCTTTTCTCACCCAGGCAATGCAGTTGGGATGATTAAAATAATTGATCTGTTCTCCATGTGCAAACTTCTGCCGTGCTTCAAGGAGCTTAGGAAGAATATGAACCTTTGGCATAATCACCTTTATCTCCTCACCCTCTCTTATATCCTTGTATTCTGCACCAAAAAGGTCCGGATAGAACACACAAGGATATGCCGCTTCCATTAATAAGATTATAGCATAAGCCGCTGGCTTGAACCAATCCTTCACCGTTGACTCCAAAGCCTGTAATTTCTGTGTATCGTGATTTTCCACAAATGAAACGGAAAAAACCGGTTTTTTTTCAAGAAAACTTCCTTTTAAAATGTGGCTGAGATCATAGTCCCTTCCCTGCTTTGATGCCGTAAAAAAATTGTAGTGCAGGGGTACATCAAAACAGGAGATCATCTCTTTTATCTGATCAGAAAAATGAACAATCTTTTCAGCCTCATCTCTCCAGAATTCACCCAATATATAACAGTCCGGCTGAAGTTCTGTCTTTATATAACTGATCCAGTCCTGTAAGAAATCTACTGAAATATGCTTTACAGCATCCAAACGCAGTCCATCAACATGTGTTGTTTCCAGATACCATTTTATCCATCTTTCCATTTCGCTCACAACCAATGGATTACGGTATTCTATATTGGCTCCCATCAGATAATCATAATTTCCGAATTCATGACTTACGGTCTCATTCCATTCTGTAGCATATTTATTATGGATTCTGAAAATACCTTTCAGTTCCTCATCATCTTTCAAAATATAATCCACTCCGTTAAAACAAGTATAATCCCAGCTAAAATCAGAATATTTCCCATTCCTTTCCGGAAAAAAGAATTTCGTAAAAGCTTTTGCCGTAAAAGGTTCGCCAATGGTTTCATTCCGATTTTCTTCCTTTACCTGATGAACAGTCACAGTCTCCATTTCATCTCCCCCCATCCTGTGATTCATTACAATATCAGCGTAAACCGAGAAACCTAGTTCATGGGCTTTGTCAATGGCAGATAAATATTCCTCTTTAGTACCATATCTTGTCGGAATCCCTCCCTTCTGATTAAATTCTCCCAGATCATATGGGTCATAAACATCATATCCTCTGCCCTCTTTTCCTAATACACACTTTGTTGCAGGAGGAAACCATACGGCGGTAAATCCCAAGCTTCTCAGGTAGTCACCCTTTTCTGTATACTCATTCCAGAGATTACCTTCATGATACCAATGGAAAAATTGAATAATAACTCCATTCATTTTAAAATTCAGTTTGCTTTATATTGGTTGTCATTTTATTTATATCGGTAATGACAGGCTTGATCTCTTGATCGGGGCTCTGTTTTATTCTGTTTTCTTTGAAAACCACCATTTTTTTCGTAAAATTTATGGATCTTATCCAGCTCGTCTTCTGTCAAATCTTCTACATCCACCAGTCGGTTATTGGCTTTTTCGTGCGCTGCAATCAACTCATTTAATTTAATCTGAATAGCTTTGGAGTCTTTGTTCTGTGCCTTCTGGATCAGGAAAACCATTAAAAAAGTAATGATTGTTGTCCCAGTATTGATTACAATCTGCCAAGGTTCAGAAAAATTAAATAAAGGTCCGGTAGCTGCCCAGACGATGACCAGAACTGCTGCTGTAATAAAAGCAGCTGCACTTCCTGTAAAACAAACTGCTTTATCCGCAAATCTATCAAAGAAACTATTTTTCATAAAAAAAAATTACTATTAAACATCCAGCAATGCATCTGTAAGTATCTTCCACTGAATTTTTGAAATCCCCATCATCCCCCCTAAGGCAATCAAATAATTTCTTATCATATCAATAAAAATTAGCTTCTATATTAGCTGTTTCATTTCTACCATAAACTGCCGCTTTAATGTAGTTACTGCCCCTTGAAATCATAAAAGTTGAAGTAGCACCAGATGAATAAAAGTGAGCAATATATTTCTTGTAGGATTTACCCGGTTCTTTTGCCGGGTGGCAGGTCATTGAGATATTCTCAAATTCATCCTCTTTTGTATAATCGTTGCTTATATTGGTAATTCTAACCCAGTCGAAACCAGCTTCAAGGGAGCCAGGACCTGGAGTATCAATTCTTATAAAATCACCCCTTACCGGGGCACGGTCAACATAATTTCCAGATGAATCATAAAGCTTAAAATCAGCAAAATGGTCGCCGCAGTACCCTTTCCACTCATTAACACAAAAAAAACGATTTTTTAGTACGGCAAACTGCTGAACTGCCATTTCAGAATTGTCAAATTCTTTTACACTTTCTGTATTATGAAAACCTCCTTTTTTTTGAGATGGAACTCCTCTAATTTCTTTAGCTTTCATATTCTTCAATATATTAACTAGTAAGGCGGCTTTTTTTATATCTTAAACTATTTGGTAAAGACAGGAATATTAAAAGGACACAAAACTATCAGATCCAAAAAGGATAAACGCCTTGTTTAAAGCTCAATTCGCTGAAGATTTTTGACGGTAGGACCAGTAAGCATCCTTCCATTTATGTTAAATCTCGATCCATGGCACGGACAGTCCCAGCTTGTTTCTGCACTATTCCATCTCACTTCGCATTTGGCATGAGGGCATGTGCTTTTAATAAGATGCAGTTTTCCGCCCTTTTCTTTGTACACAGCATAGGATTCTCCCTCATATTTTACCACTTTTGCTTCACCATCAGAGAGTTCTGTCAGTGAGTTTATTCTTTCAGTCAGCATTTTATCTTTCACAAAGTCAAAAACTACCACAGCCTGCTCTTTTACAAAATTTGTAAAACCGGCTATAGGCCTGATCCTTGCGGGATCAAAAAGATCCTTATACTTACTTGAACCGTTTAAAATCAGATCTCCAAGAATCTGTGATGTAATGGTCCCAAAAATCATCCCGTTACCCCTAAATCCTGTAGCGGTGTAAATCTTCCCCTTGCTGCCAGGTAAAACTCCAATATAGGGAAGCCCATCTGCAGGCTCATAATACTGGCTTGACCAGCTGTATACTGCTGTATCCACATCAAAATACTCTCTGACATAGTTTTCAAGTTTTGAAAAGCATTCTCCTGTATCATCTGCATGACCTGTTTTATGATCCTCCCCGCCGGCAATAAACAGGTTTTCCCCATTTATTTTCTGCGTTCTATAGTAATGGTATGGCTCGGTAAGGTCATACCCAAGCTCCATGGGATGACAATCACCCTTGAGCCTGAATGCAATGGCATAACTGCGGTATGGGGCATTCATCAGATGAAGGATATTCACTCCCGGCGGGATATGAGTGGCATAAATAACAGAGCGGGCACTGACTCTTCCTTTTGAGGATTGCAATATCACAACATCTTCCTTCTCATCATGTCCCTCGCAAAGACATTCTTCCAGTAAAAGGCCACCAAGATTAATAAATGCCTCTGCAAGACCTTTTATATATTTTATCGGGTGAAACTGTCCTTGATCAGGAATAGAGACTGCTTTTTTAAAAGCAAACGGAAAAGGGATATCATCAGTCTGTGCCATGGGATGTCCTACCTGGGAGGCTCCTTTGAGAATGTCATCGAGTTTTTTTTCCTGCTTTTCATCCAAAGCAAAGAGATAAGCAGGCTTGCTTTCAAAATCACAGGAAATATTAAATTGCCTAATATTATTCCTGATGATATTCCTGGCTTCTATTCCTACATATTTCAGCAGCTTGGCATTCTGTAAACCAACATCTTTAATGGCCTGAGCGTAGGTGGTATCAAAGAAGTCATTTAAATGAGCGGTAGTTCCTCCGGTGGTCCCAAAGCCTATATTCGAAGCTTCAAGTACAATACATTTCTTTCCTTCTTTCTGCAGTCTGATTGCTGTAGAAATTCCCGTAATACCTGCTCCAACGATTGCAACATCATAGCATTTTGCCAAGGCAGGATCTAAAGAAAACGTTTTGATTTCTTCCTGCCATATACTTTTTCTGGCCCCATCTCTGTTCATGCTATTTCATTTTCAAGGTGTCAGCCTTAATCCTGCTCTCACTTTTCTTTTTGTCATCATCTTCGGGTAAATCACAACGACAAGATGTCAAACTTAGCGCACAAAGTGCAAATACCATAATTGTTTTCATATTTTTTTTTTAATTGTTATACTTTATTATCCATTAACTATAATGCCTCCGTTGGGATGGAGAACCTGACCTGTCATCTGGGCTGATGCGCTGCCTGCTAAAAACAGAAAGCTGTCTGCTATTTCTTCAGCGCTAGCATTCCGTTCAAAAGGGGGTTTGCTGGTATCTTCTTCTTTTTCTCCGAAAGTTTTCTCGGTAAGAGGTGTTGCAACGGGGCCGGGAGCAACGGCATTGACGCGAATTCCCTTCGGTTTTGCCTGAAGCGCCAGAGACCTGGTAAAGGATACGATTGCGCCCTTGGTTGCTGAATAATCTAAAAGTTCTTCATGCCCTTGATAAGCTACCGCTGATGTGGTATTAATGATGCTTGCCCCGCGTTTCAAGTATGGAAAAACAACTTTAGTCAGCAGAATCATCCCAATAATATTGGAGTCAAAAGTTTTCCTGATATTTTTCTCCTCCATATTTTCAATCTGATCACTGGGAAACTGTACCCCTGCATTATTGACCAGAACATCTATTTTCCCAAGCTTGCTAATCACTTTTTTCACCGTGTGCTCACAAAATTCATAATCGTTAATATCTCCGGGGAAAATAATACACTTTCTGCCTAACGCTAATATTTCGTTTTTTGTTTTTTCAGCGTCCTTATTGTCATGATGATAAATAATGGCAATATCGGCTCCTTCGTCTGCAAAAAGAAGTGCGGTAGCTTTACCAATGCCGCTGTCAGCACCAGTAATTAAGACCGATTTGTTTTTTAACTGCAGTTTTCTCATGGTCTACTTTTCTTTGCTTGGTTTTTGCATTTCTCCCATCCTGTGAGCGGCCATGTCATCGGTCGCCAGATTGGTCATTGCTACGGTAAACTTATTTTTAAATCCTGAAATCACTTTATCCTCTCCCTTCATCAGCGCATTATACCCATCTATTGCAACATCCTGGGGATTACCAAGATTTTCTCTGTCTTCCAATATTTTACTTCTGTTCATACCTGCTTTATTAAAAAAGTCAGTATCTGTAGGCCCAGGTAAAAGGGCTGTTACACTAATACCTGAATCTTTCAATTCTTCACGGATGGCTTCTGACCACGATAAAACAAAAGCTTTTGTTCCATGATATACGGAATGCCAGGGGCCGGGCGCCTTACTTGCTACAGATGCCAGATTTAATATTTTCCCGGATCCTTTAGCCAAACGGTCTTTTAAAAAGAGCTTGGTTAAAAGAATGACCGATATAATATTAAGATTTACAATGTTTATTTCCCGATGAATATCAGTATCCTGAAATTTGCCGTACACTCCCTGTCCAGCATCGTTGACAAGAACTTCAGGACTTATACCATTGAGCTGTAATTCCGAATACAGCGAATAGACCTCATCCTGTAAGAATAAATTCTTTGAAATTGGAATAACATTAATGCCAAAAGTTTTGAATTCTTCAGCTTTATTTTTCAGTGCTTCATGGTTTCTGGCTACGATCACCAGATCATACCCATTTTTCGCAAACTCTTTGGCCAGCTCATATCCTATTCCGCTGGTTGCACCTGTAATTAAAACATATTGATTTTTACGTTCCATAGTATAATATTTAAATTAAAAGCTGGCTGACTTCATTTTTAAAACATCCCAGAATAAATTCCGTATAGTAAAGCTGAGCATTTAAGGCCTGTGTTTTAGGATGCAACTCTAACTTTTTGGTCAGGACAATTTCCCCTTTATAGGCGAATGAGAAATAGGCGAAAATTTTGTAAGCTGAATTTCTGATGGGTGTACAGTAACCCGTTGTGGCAATAGACCATTGGGTCTCGTAAAGCTTGGCAATCTGTAATGCCATGGTCTCTGCAATATTTTCTGAAACACAGTCGCATTGTTCCGCTTCCGCCCTATCGACATTTAACAGCTTCACTTTCATAGGTAATGCATAGGCCGTCATTCCACCCTTGTAAAAGAGTGATGCGTTGGGCATTTGAGAAAAAGCTAACTGTAAAGATCCCGAGGTAACACTTTCTGCCACCGAAATGGTTTCACCTGTTGTTACTAAGGCTTGGCTGATATATTCCAAAATATCTTTTTGAAGTTCCATAGCAATTCATTTTATGATTTATATAGCTTTATTCTAAAACTCTGACAATTTCCAAGGATCAAGCACCACCTTGACGCAGCCATCTTGTTTTTTATCAAAAATTTCATATCCTGCAGAAACATCTTCCAGAGAAAGACGGTGCGTGATAATATCATCAAGCTGAACACGGCCGCTTTGTACATGGTCCATCAGCATATCTATAATCGGATGAACATTACACTGTCCTGATTTCAGGGTAATTCCTTTATCAAAAACCTGTCCCAGTTTAAAATTGTCATAATTCGTAGGATATACTCCCAAAATTGAAACAGTTCCTCCCCGTCTCACAGCGCTCATACAGGCTTCTAACACTTTTATTGAACCTTTTTCAAAATTCATCACTGCCTTTGCTTTATCTAAAAGGCTGCGATCAGGTTCAAAACCAACCGCATCGATACATAAGTCTGCGCCTCTTCCACCGGTCAATTCTCTTATCTGTTCTATAACCTCTTTAGCATCCTCCCATAAAATAGTTTCGCAGCCTGTCAGTCTCTTAATCTGGTCAAGTCGGTACTGAAGGGTATCAATAACGATTACTTTTTTTGCATTATGCAGAATCGCACTTTTCACAGACATCGATCCCACCGGTCCTGCTCCAAAAACAGCTACGGTTTCTCCGCCCTTCAATTCTCCCCACATGACTCCGGTATACCCGGTAGGGAAAATATCGGTCAGGAACAGAACCTGCTCATCAGTCAGACCATCTGCTACTTTCCGAGGCCCGAAGTGCGCGTAAGGAACCCGTACATACTGTGCCTGCCCCCCATTATATCCACCATACAGATCACTGTATCCAAAAAGAGCCCCTCCTTTTTCTGTGATAAGACCCCCTTCCGGCCCATAGTGTTCGGGATTACTGTGTTCACAGGCCGTAGGAAGGTTATGCTGACAGAAATAACATCCTCCGCAGGCAATAGGAAATGGAACCACGACCCGGTCGCCAACCTTTAAATGGTTTATATTCTGCCCTGTCTCTTGAACTATTCCCATGAATTCATGACCCATCACCATAGGCCGTAACTGGGGAATACCTCCGGAATACATATGCAAATCGCTTCCGCAAATAGCTGTCGAAGTTACTTTAAGAATAATATCCGAAGCATCCTGAATCACCGGATCATCAATCGTATCACAGGTGATATTTCCGGGAGCGTGAAAAACTGCTGCTTTCATAATTTTAATATTTAGTGGTGTAAAGGATTATCTAGATTATACGGTGAGAGATCTTTCAATTTCAAGATGCCATACCCTGTGCTGCGAAACTGCCTGAATAAATTTATCTGCGGCTTCGGGAACTCCCTCTGTAATAACAGCCGGATCTTCATGTTTTTTCTTACTGACATGGCTATCAATATAGATATCCCTTGTTCCCGGACCAAAATAAAGAGCTTTACAATGATGATAGGCTTCATTAACGAAATCCAGAACTAGCTGTTTATTTTCTGGAAGCAAAAAGTCGTTGGCATTATCATTTCCACAAGTAATAAGCAGGGCATCAAAGCATACACTCGAGGTGCTGGATAATGAATGATCTGGGAACATTATGTTTCCATTACTGGTCTTTACTGCAGCCATAGTGGGAGCTATAATCTCAATTTTGGCGCCTTGCCCTTCTATTCTGTTTTTTAAATCATCAATTATTTCTGCCTCAGCATCGTTGCAAACCATGAATCCAATCTTCCTGGCTTTTATTGTATTTTTTACAGTATCCTGCATACTGAGAGCCGGAGATATTGTAACTTTTGGTTCCCTTTCCTGACTTTGCAAATCTTTTGGACTGGCATCTGCAGGAATACTATGATTGGGTTGCTGGAGTTTTTCCAGGTCAACGCCCAATTTGCGGGCAACTTCAGAGGCTAGTTCTATATTGATATAAGCCAGCTGTCCCACTAGTCTCTTCCTGATCTGAGGAATCGTCACTTTTGAAAGTTCAAAGACAAGGGCTTTGGTAAGGTGTGCCTTTTCAGGAGCCGACTGACTGTTGTAAAATAGCTTCGCCTGAGAATAATGATCTATAAAGCCTGGATTTCTTTTCCTTAGCTTTTCTCCGGATACTCTTTCGCGTTGGGAAACAAATCCTCCTTCTGACATCATGGCCTGAAAGGGGCATCCACCTCCGATGGAGTTGGGTTCGTAACTTACTTTTCCTTTTACGATCTGCTGCCTCATATGGCCGTCACGCTGGTTGTTATGAACTGTATTTAAAGATCTATTGATCGGTATTTCATGAAAGTTAGGTGATCCTAACCTTGATAACTGGGTATCGGTATATGAAAACAATCTTCCCTGCAGTAAAGGATCGTTGCTAAAGTCAATTCCTGGTACCAGATGTCCCGGATGGAATGCAACCTGCTCTGTTTCAGCAAAAAAGTTCTCGGGATTCTTATGTAGGGTTAGTGTTCCGATAATCTCAACAGGAACTAGTTCCTCAGGAACAATTTTTGTGGGATCCAGCAGATCAAAATCAAAATCGCTTTCATTTTCCTCGGGAATAATCTGTACTCCAAAGTCCCACTGGGGAAAATTGCCGGATTCTATCGCTTCCCATAAGTCGCGTCTATGAAAGTCGGGATCCATTCCCGAAATTTTCTGAGCTTCATCCCAGGCAACAGAATGCACACCTAATCTGGGTTTAAAGTGAAATTTCACAAAATGAACATCATTATCGGTATTAATAAGTTTGAAAGTATGGACTCCAAATCCTTCCATCCTGCTAAAACTTCTGGGTATCGCACGGTCACTCATCAGCCACATAATCATATGCATACTCTCTGGCATTAATGATATAAAATCCCAAAATGTATCATGAGCAGATGCAGCCTGAGGAATTTCATGATCAGGTTCAGGCTTAAGAGCGTGCACAAGATCCGGAAATTTTATGGCATCCTGAATAAAGAATACCGGCATATTATTAGCGACCAGATCATAATTTCCCTCTTCGGTATAAAATTTAACCGCAAACCCTCTTACATCCCTTGCAAGATCTGTACTCCCTCTGCTGCCGGCTACAGTTGAAAACCTGACAAAAACAGGAGTTTCTTTTCCTATATCATTTAGAAATTTGGCTTTGGTATATTTTTCAAGGCTTTTTGTCAGTTTAAAAGTGCCATGCGCTCCTGATCCCCTCGCATGTACAACACGCTCTGGGATTCTTTCGTGATCGAAATGGGTAATCTTTTCACGCAATATAAAATCCTCCAACAAAGAGGGACCTCTATCACCAGATTTTAAAGTATCCTGGTTATTATTGATACGTATCCCTTGATTTGTTGTCAGCTTTTGATCTTCGTTGGAAGTACTTAGGGACTGCAGCTGATTTATTTTTGCATTGAGGTTTGTATCTTCTTTCATATCAAAATATTTAGAATTTGTGGGAATAGTCACTCCATAAGCTCTACTGGGCATCTGTTAAAAGAAATTAAAAATGAGACGTTTTTATCAGGTGTTCAAAGCAATGGAAATCTTTATTTTCATTCATAATCAGATAGAACATGGTCCGTAATGGTTTTATTTTCCCGATACTTTTGAGATCCGTAAACTCTGCGATTAAAGCTTTTATATTTTCTTTTTTTGAAGTATTGAGAAAAATAAATACTAAGAAAATATTCATTTTAATTTCTTTCGCATAGATTACATCCCCATCTTCAAACCATTCTCCTTTATTATTAACCCTGATGAATTGGCTAAGGCGGAGCATTTTTATTATTTTCTGCCGGTCCATATGATAAATTCCTGGATTAAAGATGCCATATAGACCTTCGGATCTATATGGCATATCTTTTAGTAAACTTAATCTTCCTGCTCTGCATCAAAATTGATGAAGGTCTCAGCTATTTCAGTGAGATTATAATCTGTATCTTCTTCTTCCTGGAGTGTTTTTTCAAGCAGGTCTGCTACTTTATCGTGTCCCATGGTAATAGCAAGCTGGGCCAAACCTCCATAGGTGGCAATCTCATAATGCTCCACTTTCTGTGCAGCAATAATCAGGGCCGCATCTCTTGTCATAGATCCTTCCTGTGTAGATTTTATAATTTCCTCACCTTCTTTGATAATCCCTTTTATGGCTTCACACTCTTTTTCCTCAGGGCTTTCATCAATTAATTTAAATACTTTTTCAAGACGGCTTACATGTTTCTTGGTCTGGAGCTGATGGTCTTCAAAAGCATCCTTAAGCTCTTCAGTTGTTGCCGCTTGCTGCATTTTTTCCAATGCCTCTATAATGGCATTTTCTGCGAAGTAAATATCTTTAAGAGAGCTTACGAAGAATTTGTGAAGCGAAGAATTTTTCATTTCATCCCCGTCCACCGAAGCATTATCTACTTTCATTTTTTTATCTGCTGTGGAAACCGCCCCTGTAGACGCTGAGTTTGATGCTGATGCAGCAGTATTGGTATTTTCTGTTGTTTTTGTTGCCATGATATGATGTGGTGTTTGAATTGAATTAAAAGATTACCCCTTTAAAAAAAAGTAAAGAGGTAATCTAAAAAAATTATGAATTATTACGTCTTCCGCCAAATCCTGATCTTCCAGATCCTGAAGACCTTCCTCCTCCATGAGAGGCCTGGCCACCCATACGGGCAATTCTGGTACGCTCAGCTTTGCTCATCGATGCAAAGCCTCTTCTCGAGGTTCCGTTTCCGGAACCAGAGCCACGGCCAGAACCTGAATTACTGTTATTTCCTGATCGTGAACTGGAGCCTCCTGATCCTCTATTAGAGCCTGATCTTCCTGAATTTGAATTGGAAGATCTTCCACCGCCATGAGAAGCCTCTCCTCCCATACGGGCAATTCTGGTACGCTCTGCCTTACTCATTGAGGCAAAACCTCTTCTTGAAGTTCCGTTTCCGGAACCAGAAGAAGATCTTCCTCTTCCCGAAGAACCTGAGCCTGATCTCGATCCGGAACCAGATCCAGAGCCCGATCTGGAACCTCCTCTACCTCCGGAAGTAAACCTTCCCTGACTGTCTCTCTGCTGACTGCCTCCACGGGAACCGCCTCCGCCTCCAGAGCTTCTTCCACCTCTGTTGTTATCTTGGTCGTCATCATCTTCATCATCATAGTCTTCATCATCATAGTCTTCGTCGTCATCATAGTCCTCGTCGTCGTCGTAATCGTCGTCATCGTCGTCATAACTGTTTTCATAATCATCGAACTCGTCCTCATATTCAGAGAAATCATCATCATAATCTTCATCCTGGGATGCATCATTAAAACCATGGTCATACCCTAACTGATAAACTTCCTCTAAAGTGGATTTTTCATTGTTTGAAGAATTACTTCTTGAACTACGATTGTTTGAATTTCTAGTGTTCATAACTGAATGTTTTAAAAATTAATATATAAGTGATGTATTGCCTTTCCTTACTAGTATCAGAAAAGCAATGGTTTTTTGGTTTATTGGTGATATTTTTATTAAGCCTGAAGGGCTTATATAGCTTCCCTAAGAGGAAGACTTGTAAATCTACAATCAGATTGTTAAGTCAAATTTACAAAGGAATAATCCCCCTCTTTTATGACTGGCATCATATTGACAGAAATTAGTATAAAATTTTTCTGTTAATGATCTTCACAATATTTTCTTTCTCCATCCGTTTAATGGTTTTAATGGCAGTTTCAACGCGAATTCCTGTCAGGCTGGCTAACTGCTGTCTGGTCAGAGGCACCAGATAAGAGAATAAGCATTGTTTTTTTTCAAAGCTTTTTAAATAGTCCATTACTCCAATAATTCTTTCCTCGGGACTTTCCAGAGAGTTTTTCTGATGCATGATGTATTTGTAATATAATGCATCGGAGAGGCTTTTACAGAAATCAAGATAGAGGTCCGGATTTTTTTCTAGTATATTAAAGAAATCAGCTTTGGCTAATCTAAGTATGCTACATCGGGAAACAGCAACTGCATTCATGGGGTATAGTTTCTCACCAAAGAGCAGTGATTCACCAAAACTTTGCCCCTGAAAAAATACGTTCTGAATAAATTCTTTTCCATCTGCATTATAGCTATTTGTTTTTACTTCACCATCAATGATTTGATAGTAATACGCAGGCACCGTTCCTTCATAAAAGATAGATTCATCAGGAATGTACCGCCTTAACCCAGCGCCTGCTGCGTTTAAAATTTCTTCGTTAATAATCATAATTTTTTTTTTTACTATTAATAAATTTTAGTAGTCATCTTTGTAAAAATTTATTAGATCTGTAAAAACACGAAATGTTTTTTCAAATGATCAGAATCACCTTTTATAAACATTATTGTATACATATTGAGGTATTGGGCATCCTATTCAATTCGGCATTACGAATTTTTATTAGTATCTGCCTGTTCTTTAAAGCACACCTGTTATGATAGACAAAGCTGCCATACAGGGGGATGGTTTTAATCACAGCTAAGGTTCGAGAAAAACTCTTGGATTTTTTCCTTTGATCTGCAATGAGATAAATGCTTGCGCGTAACAGCAAAAATATCCACCGGATTTTGTGTTAACATAATAGATTTCATAATATTAAATTTTGGTGTGTTTCATAAAAAAAACAAATTACACAATCATAATATGATTATGATAAATAATTCATACCAAAATTAGATTAAAAATACTATTTAAAATATGACCTAGGTCATATAGTCTTCTTTAAATGTTAAATATTTCGTAAAATTCTGGGAGTAATATCTTTAAAAATATATTTTCCTGTCTTTAATCATTACCAGTTTTCTTTTTTCCATGTTCTTAATCGTCCTTATGGCCGTCTCGACACAAAGACCTGTGAGACTGGCTAATTGCTGCCTGGTAAATGGTATTTTGAAAGAAAACGGAGCATGGTCCTTTTTGGAAGTTTTAAGATACTCCAGCACACCCATTATTCTCTCTGAAGGATTCTGTGAAGAATTGGCCTGAAGCATAATGTACTGATAATACAGACAGTCTGACAACCCTTTGCATAAGTCAAAGTATAACTGCGGATAGACATTGAGCATACTGAAGAAATTATTCCGGCATAACTTTATAATTGAACATGGTTCCAATGCGACAGCATCCATAGGATAAGGTTTACCAATAAATAATAAAGATTCACCGAGACTCTCGCCATCCGTAACTATTTTCTGGATAAGCTCCTTTCCCTCTTTATTATAATTGTTGAGTTTCACTTTTCCTTTAATAATTTGATAATAAAAGTAGGGAGTCGCTCCATCGTGAAAAATAGTATCACCGGGCCTATATTGTTTTACTTCAGCACCAGCTGAAAACAAAAATTTTTCATTAATAACCATATGATTTTTTTTAATTCTTTTATAATTCTTTTACTTTTACAATCATCTTCACAACATCATTTTACAAGTTACTGCACTGCTGCACTCGTTATTTCATAATACACTGCCCATCCTGCAAAAATAATTACGATAATCCATATCCAAAAAGGTATGGTTTGCGGGGTCTCACTTCCGGTAATGAGAAAGCTTTTCTGATTTCCTTTATCATAAGCATTGATCATTAATGATAAAGTTCCATCCACGACATCTTTATTCTTCAAGCCTTCAATTCTTATGGAGGGACCATTGGCAACTGTAAAATTTATTGTTCTTATGCCTTCTTTGCCCGATGGAGAGCGGCTTACAATTTTTAACAGATGATCCCCATCTGCAAGCTTTTTCGTATCCAGATCGAAAACAATTGGAGTTTCCAATTCAGCAATGGGATGCGGGTCATTATCTATGAAAAGAAATACCTTACTGCTGTCTTTTGTCATAACATCGTATTTTCATCTGAGAAAACCGAATATTTAATATGCCTTAGATCTTTTTCATCCGGTTTGATCAAATATTTAACTGAAAATATAAAGGCTAAAACTGTTATCAGGATAACAATTCCTACAATAAACCAGTCCCAGTCGCTTTCCGGTCCTGTTCCGTGCGTAAGATCCTTAGTGACTTCCGGCTGACGAAGCTGGCATGCATCGCATCCCATGGCATAGCTGGTCCATAAAATTAAAATCACATTGAGTCCATTTTTTATTAAATTTTTCATTGTTACTTTATTTTGTCAAAGATTACTTTTATTTCTTCCAAAGTCACTTTTTTCGAATTATTTCCCCAGCTCGTTCTTTCGTGATTAATAATCGCTGTTACATCTTCAGCAGTAAAATTAGCATTGGTTCCTACTGCCGGCATGGTCGCAAATTCAGGTCTGGGATCATAGCCTTTCATGATAATTGTAACGTAAAGCTCCAGATCTCCGCCGCTTACTACGGGGCTTCCTTTTAATGGAGGGAAGGCGCCCGGCACCCCTTCACCATTTGCCTGATGGCAGGAAGCGCAATTGGCGGTGAAAAGCTCTGCACCATCTGGCAGATGAGATGCACCGGCCTGCTTTTCATTTCCTTTTTTGGTTTGCTTATAAAGGAACGGAGGCACAATAGATTTATCCGTGTAATCCGTCTGTTTAAGTGATTTCAGATAAGCGACCAATTGCAGGGCCTTTTGCGTAGCAACTATTTTCTTTCTTTTATTTTTAAGGAATTTCTCGGGAACTTTCACTTCAACGTCGTCAGGCTGCAGATAATCTCTTTCCATAAAAAGAAATTCATAGGACGGCATTATGGAAGCTTCTACAGCAGCTCTTGGCTGGTAAAGGTGAATTAAATGCCATTCGGCACTTGGCTGTCTTTCCCCTACACTGGTAAGATCAGGCCCAGCCCTTTGTGTCCCCATCAAATTAGCTGTATTTCTCCAAAAATCCGTTCTTTTATTGATGGCAAAATCTGCCGGAATACTTGGTCTTTTACCAAAAACATTATCCATTTCAACATTTCTTACCTGCTGTGTATGGCATGCCACACATCCGTTTTCAATATATACCATTTTGCCGGCCCTTTCCTGCTCTGTCAATATTTTCGCCTGCCTTGGCAAAGGCTTATTGATTCTCTGGTTATCAAGAGCAGGCAGCACAGCGATGTAAAGTGTAAGAAAAACAAAGAGACAAAGTGCTGAGCCGAAAAGGATTTTATGGTTATTTAATAGTAACATAATTCTTCTTTTAAGTGTTAAACTCAGTATGGCTGTGTTGTTGTTTTGCTGCCAGTATTTCAGCAGGGGTCTGTGGGATTCTCACATCTTTATCTTTGGTAATCATTATATAAAAATTATAGCCAAAAATAAGATGAGCCACCCACATCATGGTACCCCCTATTGCTCTCCATAACCAGAACGGGAACATGTTAATAACACCATCTATGAAAGGTTTTTTTTTCATCCACATCAATCCTGTCTGTGTCCCTCCTATCATCAATGCTATGACATAAAAAAGTAAACCGATTAAAGCCAGCCAAAAGTGTATTCCTACCCATAGCTTTGGAGGCTCCTTGCCGGTGAGGCGCGGAATAAGGGTGTATGAAAATGCCCAAAGCATAAAGGTGATTATTCCGTACATGGTCAGATGGGAATGGGAAACTGTAAAATCAGTGAAGTGCCAGAGCAGATTGGTATATCTGAAAGCTTCTACCGTTCCCTGAAAAGACCCGGTAAAATAAAAAATAATCGACATAAAATAAAACGGAAGTGTATAACTGTTTTTAAGCTGGTACCATGCTCCGTTAAATGTAAACAGAAAATTAGTCGTTCCTGCTGCTACGGGAATTAACATTCCCACACTGGCAACAATGGCTGTAGTCTGAAGTCTCCAGGGAATAGCACTAAAAATAAAGTGGTGGGTTCCGATCAGGGTATAAAATAATATATGAGTCCAGAAAGCCAGCGCTCCCAGACTGTAGGAATAAATAGGTTTATTGAGCTGCTGGGGAAGGAAATAATACATCAGACCCAGATTAATCATCATAAACCACATACCAATGGCCTGATGCATATAATACCCCTGGGTAATTGTTTCTCCCACTCCGTCCTGCCATATAGGAACGTAGCCTACGATAATGACCATGACAATGAACATAAATCCCGAAATGATATACCAGTTTGAAATATAAATTTCTTTGACAATTCTTTGGACAACGGGCTTGAAGAGATTATGGGCAGAAATTGCCACTCCGGCTCCAAAGGTTATCATAATAGGCCATATATATTCTCTGTATTCCCCCCCTCCGTTATTGACTCCCGCCAATAAAGATATTGTTCCGGCCAGTACTGCAGTATTGATCAGTATTAAAGAAATGTAACCCTGCTTTATATTATAAACCTCCACGTTGCTTACTCTTGTAACAACATAATATGAAAGTCCCACCATAGCTAAAGATGCCCATCCCCAGAATACCGCATTTGTATGGGCGGGGCGGAGTCTTCCAAAACTCAACCAACTGGTATGTTCAACATCCGGCGCAACGTATTTGATACCGGCATAGAGGCCAAAGGTTGTCCCAATGATCAGCCAAAGAATTGCCGTTCCTAAGAAATAAAGAATAAGTTTACTGAGTTCGGGACTTATATATTGCAAAAATGAAGAAGTCCTTCTTTTAGTTGGAAATACCCTGAGTTCCTCGACCGAGTTGACATTCTTAATAATTCCTTTTTCATCAGACGGCGGCAAGCAGCCCGAGAGCTGGTTTTCTGCCGGCTGAAAATTAAGTTCTTTTTCTCTTTTCTCATATTCTCTTAACTCTTCCGGAGAGCTATTTTCAATTTTTTTTCTGATCTCGGAAAGTTCCCTATTCCTTAGTATTCTTAAATAAATAGCTAAGAACTTAAAAATCAGGATAACTAAGCTGGCAATAATCACCATTAACATAAGTAATAATGTTATCTGTATTCCAGTTTGGTTTAGTAGTGATGATTCTGCCATGATAGAATTTTAGGATTTAATATATAAGGATTTCGTCCACTGAAATACAGTGGAAACAACTCAATAATAACCTGAATAAGCCATTTTCCAAGAATAGGAAATATGGCTATTCAGTCTTCAAAGACGAATGTGCACTAATGGATGTACATTACTTACTGTTTTTGATAGAATCTACATCGTAGGCTGTACTGTCCATAGGAAGTGTATTATCCAGGGAATCTGGTGTGATTTGAGCTGTTCCCCCAACCATACTGTCTCCTGTATTTATACTGTCAATATTTGAAGGTTGAGACTGTTGTTCTCTTTTACAACTAATGGTAAATAAGCCCAGAATCAGGGCTGTTAAGATGAATGATTTCATAACATTAAATTTTGTGGTGTGTGTTAACAAAAGTATGAAAACAAGCACTTTGGTTTTTATGACTTACATCATAATGACTCATAATTTGTCTAATGTTATAAAAAAATAACCATTAAATAAGTGTGTAAGGCATTACCAGAAAAAAAGCATAGCTGTTAATGCCGGAATCAGCTACAGCATCCAATGGCTGAATCTCTTCCACTTATAGAATACCTGCTGAGAATTCCGTTACAAACGTACTGGCAATAAGCTGTAAGAAGTAGTTCTATATTTCTGAAAGAGTGAATCCTAATATGAGCCAGACGACTCATAATTTACAGATATTACCTGAAAAAATTAAGAATTGATCAGTACTATACCATAAAAAAGCCTTCCAAAATAGGAAGGCCGAGAATATATGGGGTCTAAAAAAGTGTCAACGGACTATTGAATCATTTTGTTTTATTGGTTGCTTTAATGTATCGGCACCCTTTCGATAAGTTGTCGGATCGTTTTGATTAGCAGGGGGTGTAGGAGCAACACTTGCCGAATCATATGAAGATGTCGCGGTAGAATCAGCTTGTGTATCGTTTTTAGTCTCCTGGTTTTTACAGCTGATCATTAATATACCAAGAATAATAAATATTGAACTTTTCATATTATATCATTTAGTTAGAAAATAAGTGGTTGCAAAATTCTAATACCAAAATTATTCATATCAGTCACTCCATTTTATGAGTGAGGTCATAATATGTGTTTTTAAGACAAATTAATATTATTTGATTCTACACATTTTTGTCAACCCTACTTTTACCCATTATTTAAAAATTAAACCTATTTTGCTTTTCAATTAAAACTTATCAAAATGCTGATCGAACAGGAACTTCTTTTATCCTTCGGAGCAACAATAGAAAATTTTTATCCGGCTGACATCATATTTGATGAAGGCAGTACGCCTAAATACTATTACCAGATTGTAAAAGGTCGGATAAAGCTCAATCATTATAATGAAAATGGAAAGGAACTTATTCTAGCCATTCTCACCTCAGGGCTCAGTGTATGTGAACTTTTACTCTTTATGGATAAGACCTATCCTGTCAATGCTGTAGTTTTAGAACCCAGTACTCTTTTAAGGCTTTCTAAAGTTGATTTTGAAAGAATGCTTGATGAAAATGTGATGATTTCCAGAAATATCAATAAATTTTTATCCGAAAGATTGTATCATAAAATTATTATGCTGGAGAACAATACCTCTACTCATGCAGATGTGAGGATACTCGGAGTGCTCAATTATCATAAAAGCTTCAGCAGTGAACAATCCAAATATTCTTTTGAGGTTCCCCTTACCAGGCAGCAGCTTGCGTCGATGACCGGGCTAAGGGTGGAAACAGTGATAAGAACTATAAAAAACCTCGAGAAGCTCAGTAAACTTCAGATAAGGGACAGAAAAATTTATTATTAAAGCTTTACCGCCTGGCAAGACTAAACCTTCAGTAAAAAATTTTACCGTTTATAATCCGGACCATTTTATTTTTCTCCATTTTTTTCACCGTGCGTATCACCGTTTCCAACCGTAAAGCTGTAATTGATGAAAGCTGCTGTCTGGTAAAAGGTATTTGAAAGGAAAAAGGTTCAGACTTTGAATAGTATGCCTTAAGAACCCTGAAAAGTTCAATCAGTCTTAACATTGAATCATTAATAGAAAGACAGTTCAGCATCACATACCTGTAATACACTTTTTCAGCATTATAACAGTAAAGCTTCAGGAGCGATTCCTGAGTATTTTTGACAAAATCAACAAACCTTTCACCAGGAACCCTAAAAATTTCACATAAGTCCATTGCTACTGCATTAAATGGATAAGCCTTGTTATCAAAAAGAAATGTTTCAGCAAAACATTCTCCGCTAAAGGAAATACCTAAAATGGCCTCTGTTCCGTTCTCTCTGTCCTTTGTCAGTTTAACAGCCCCCATGCTAACCTGATAATAATAATTGGGTTTTTGACCGTCTGAGAATATCAATTCATTCACTTCATATTGTAATATCTCAGCTCCTAACGAAAAAAGTATTTGTTCACTAAATATCAAAATTTCTCTTATTTAAAAGTCAAAACTAAAAAAAACAGCGAGCTTAAATTTATGATATAGGTCATAACAGGTACCACAAGGACACCTACTTTTCACTTCTACCTATCGGGAGCATTCAGTACGTATGAAAATATTCTTGCAAAAAAGTTGCTTTAAAATAAGTTTTCAAATTCTTTCCAGCAATTTCAGGATTCTCTCTGAGTTTTTCCCAACTCTTCAACAACGAGAGCTAAAGCTCTGCGATGTAATTCTAAATTGCCTTTATCCAAAGCAAAAAGTATATCACGGCATTCCCCCAGGTAACGCTTTGAAAATGATGGATCATGCCGGGGAATCTCAATTGAATTATCTATAATATCAGCATATTTGATGGTCTGTGCTTGCGTACTGATTTCCCGGAGTCTCTCCAACTCCAATTTCTTTCTTTTGTAGCGGTTAAACGTGGGAAAATCTTTTTTTGTGTACACATCGGTTAATTCTACGACCAGCTGAACCGTGAGATTACGGTCATTATTATTCATCACACTTCCCAGAAATTGCGAAATATCATCTTTCGATAATGGAGTATCCTCAATAACATCATGCAGTACAGCCGCTGCGAGTATGGAAAGTTTATCGGTATAGCTGTGGCATATTTCCATTACTCTTAACGGATGAACAATATATCTCTCAGATGTGTATTTTCGTGTCTGGCACCCGTGCGCCTGATCAGCAAACTCTGTAATCTTTTGTATAATTTCTGATCTATCCATAACAATCATCCTTAAAATAACACATACAAAAACAGCAACTCTTTTGCCAAATCTTACAGAACATCCTTAAACAAACAAACCTGAGAGATTAAAGAAAAGTCTATTTCAGCCCTATATGATCTCGATCATATTGATGTAATTGATGTTCTGGCTAATTTTGATGTAAGTCGTCGGAGTATTGAAAGACCTTCCTGTAACGATACATCTTAGTTTCTTTTATTACTACAGTACGAATAATCATCAACAGCCCATTTAAAACACCATGAAAATCACGGAATTAACAATACGTAATCTTGTCAAATACAGAGGTAAGGTCTATTCACTTACAGAGGTATACCAAGACAAGAATGAAGAATATCATGTCAAATTAAAAAATTCAGAACAGTCATTATCAGTATCCGCTAAATTAATTAAACCAGTGGAAATAGATGAATTCTGGCTTTTAAAATTTGGATTTATTAAAACCTATGACTCTAAGTACCGGATAAGATTTGAAAGAGGACAGGAATTTTTAAAGTATGATATTGACCTGCATAGTGTACATTCTATGACGGGTCTTAAGATATATGGAAATAATGTCAACTGCAGGTATGTACATCAGTTCCAAAACATTTTTTGCTTTTTGTTTGGAAAAGAACCTATTTAAAATGGTTAAAATATTGTAAATATATCCGTTATCATTTATCCGTATAAAAGATTGATAATATTTTTCACAACGTATCCTTAGGATGCGTATTATAATACTTTATTATGCTTATTAATATTGAATTACTCTCCATGTACGGTGGATTTACAGAAACTTTTAGCCCCTCTGACATCATTTTCGAGGAAGGAGATATTCCGGAGTTTTACTACCAGCTCATTACCGGATCTGTTAAGCTAAGCCATACAGAAGAAGGTAAAGAACTTATTCAAAGTATTTTAAATAAAGGGCAAAGCGTTTGTGAGCTACTGTGTATGATTGAAAAGCCCTATCCGGTCAGTGCCATAGCTATTTCATCAGGTGATCTGGTAAAAGTACCTAAAGCTAAATTTCTGAAACTTCTTAGTGAGCACCATCAGCCGGCAGTAGCGGTCCGGCAATTTGCTGCGGAACGTCTGTATCACAAGTTTATTTTGATGCAGAACAATGCCTCTAAGTATTCCCATGTCAGGATTGAAGGTATTTTAAAATACTTCAAGAGCTTAAGTGAAGATCAGAGCCCCTATTCCTATGAACTTCCCCTCACCAGAAAACAGCTGGCATCTATTACCGGTCTGCGTATTGAAACGGTGATACGAACTGTAAAGAAAATGGAAGCTGAAAAGGTACTTAAGATTAAAAACCGTAAAATTTATTTCTAGTATACGAATAGTATCTCATCTTAAATTTGAAGGAATACCTGATGAATAATCAGGATATATAAAAAACGATAAACAAATATTTTTTAGTAAAATATTTTCCCATTCTTTATTATAAGAATTTCATCTTTCTCCATTCTTTTAATTACTCTGATGGTTGTTTCCAGAGACAAGCCGGTAAGTGAAGCCAACTGCTGCCTGGTATGGGGAATTTCGAATGAATATCTGTATTTATTTTCTTTTGATTCTTTCATCTGGTTCATCAGTTCCACTAAACGCTCTTCGGCATTCTGGCTTGAAATCTTCTGCATTAACACCAATTTTTCGGTGGTTTTTTCTGACAGAGCCGTATACATATTGAGGAAATTATCTGGATGATCCTGCAGTAATTGAAAGAACTGGTCTCTGCTGATTTTAAGAACAGTACATTTTGTAAGGGCAACCGCATTAACGGTATACGGTTTTCCCAGGATAAGCATTGATTCTCCGAAACATGAATTATCTGAAAGGATGTCCTGAATAAACTCTTTACCGTCTTCCTTATAGCTGTTAAGTTTCACTTCGCCTGTTACTATTTGATAATAAAAAAGCGGAGTGGATTCTTCACGAAAAATATAATCACCAGCACTGTAGTGCTCTTCAATTGCCTGTACTGAATGCAAAAGACCGTTTTGGATAGACATAATGTAAATTTTATGGTTTGCTTTGTTCTACGTTACCGTTGTAGAAGACTTGGGCATTTTTGAACGTCCTGAATTTATTTGCCGCTCTAACTGACAACATATGATAGTATTTATATACAATACTTAGCTTTTTAAAGTTCAAAAACAAAATTTCTAATCAAGCTAAAGACCTAATGAGACATTTGCTCTATAAGAAAATTTCATATCCAAAAGTTTAGATTTCACGACTTGCCAAAAGGTTGCATTCATATTTTTCATTAAATGAGATACTTCAAAGGTAGCCTATCAGTAAAGCATATAATATGACATAGGTCATATTTGAAAATCTTTTAAAAAGATAGTGATTTAAATTGGTCTTAAGTATTTTTATTTGATTTTCAATAATTTAAAACGACTGATAAAAAAAAATGATTATGGTCAACCGCTTTTAACTTAAAAAACAACCAGTCATTTTAACGGCCAGCGGCCGTCGTTTGAGGAATTACCGAGCGTACAATAAGGTCAATTTTGAAACCTTTTTGATCTGAATCATATTCAAAGAAATATTAAATTAATATATTTGTAGTACGTTATTTCACAGGCAAGCTATGTGAAGGTTGTTTAATTAGGAGTTATGGTCATACAGGAAGACTTGCTCATTACTTTTGGAGCAGACATTATTCAATTACAAAAATCCGAACTCCTCTTTGAAGAGAACACCGCACCTGCCTACTATTTTCAGATCAAAACGGGTAAAATAAAACTTACGAATTTTCAAACTGAAAAGAGAGAATTCATACAGAGTATTCATCAGGAGGGTGACTCGGTGGGCGAAATATTTTTATTTTCTAAATACCATTATCCTGTCCATGCCGTCTTAATGGAGGATTCTACAGTACTTCGGTTAGAACATTCCAAACTATTGAAATTACTGGAATCTGACTTTGAGATTCAGATGAAGTTTCTTTATTATCTGGCAGATAGATCATATCACAGCTGTATTTTTTTAAACAGTTTAACATCAGAAGACGCCACTCATCAATTGCTTACCGTACTTAATCATCTTAAGGGAGATCATGGTGAGCACTATTCCTATAAAATTCCTTACACAAGAAAAGAGCTTGCTTTTTTAACCGGTTTAAGGATTGAAACCGTCATCAGGACTTTTAAAAAAATGGAGCACGAAAAGCTGATTAAAATAATTAAAGGCAGAGTGTATTACTAAGATATCACCCAATGAAAAAGCCTCCCTATTTTGGAAGGCCTGTTGGCATTTAAGACAGAATAATGCCTGCATTAATCATTTACAAATCTAATTTGTATTTTCCAAAGCTACCATGACTGAGATCATAAATCTCAAAGTATCACAGCTGGTCATATTTTAAAATATCATTTAAAAAGGCATAATGATTGATTTTCATATTTGACCTAAAACCACAGCTTATGGATTTTTTAGCGGAACTCTGGGGAAGCGGAAAGTCATTGAATACAGTACAAATGACGTGTCGTGGCATAACCGTTTTTATACTAGCATTGATTTTAATCCGTATTTCCGGAAGAAGATCATTTGGAATCGGCTCACCACTTGACAACATTATTGTCATGCTCGTCGGGGCTATTCTAAGTCGCGCCGTAGTGGGCGCCTCCCCTTTTATCCCAGTTATGACAACCTGTACCATGATTGTTCTGCTGCATCGGTTTTTCAGCTGGTACAAAGGAAAAAGCAGCCGATTTATTCATTGGATTGAGGGAGATAAGATTATGCTTTTTAAAGACGGCAGGTTTATCACTGAGAACATGGAGAGAGCACAGCTGCATAGAGAAGACGTGATGCAGGAATTGAGAAAGAGGGCTATGACCGATGATTTGAATAACATTAAAACTATCTATATTGAGAGAAGCGGTGAGATTAGCATTGTTATAAAAGAATAAGCCTTTGTCAGGTAAATCTCTGTGTATCAGAAATAGCTTAAAATAAGCTAAATGAATTGATCATCACCTTAAATATGATCCCTTTTAAAGGATACCTTATATCAATTACGGAAAATCTGAAAAATAGAATCTATCGTTTTAAATCACAAACAATAATTATCTTTTTCTTTCTTCCGATATAGCGGAGATTTTCCTGTAATCAAAATTTCACCGCCAAAAAGAATAAAAAACCTTATTTTTGATTATCAAGGTGCTGAAAAACATTGATGTGCTCCATATAAAGTGCAAATCACAGATCACTACTATCATCTCTATATCAAACAGATAAAAAACATATAATGAATTTTTTTTTTAATTTTATCAATCTCCACAATGGCGAAGAAAAAAAAGATAAAGTAATGGATAATGTTACGTCCAACATTTCTTTCAGGGGATCAAATCTCTGGATTCTTGCCTGTGCTATAATTATAGCTTCAGTAGGACTCAATGTAAACTCAACGGCAGTAATTATCGGTGCCATGCTCATCTCCCCTCTGATGGGCCCCATTGTGGGGGCGGGATTTGCTCTGGGAACAGATGATTTCCCCTTACTTAAAAAATCTATCAAAAATCTCCTGATAGCTACTGTGGTGAGTCTGCTTGTTTCTGCAGTTTATTTCTATTTAAGTCCTTTTAAGGATGTCCAGTCTGAGTTATTGGCAAGGACAGCTCCTAATATTTATGATGTATTGATTGCGTTTTTTGGAGGCCTGGTGGGAGTCATTGCCATCACACGGGTAGAGAAAGGAAATCCTATTCCTGGAGTTGCCATCGCTACAGCACTGATGCCACCTCTGTGCACTGCCGGATTTGGATTGGCAACATTTAATTTTTCTTATTTTTTTGGAGCATTCTATCTCTATACTATTAACTGTTTTTTTATCTGTATCGCTACATTTCTGGTTGTAAAATATCTTAAGTATCCATCTTCGCTCATTGGTAATAAATATGAAAAAAGAATTCGCTACAGTATTTCATTTTTAATGATCGTCATGATTGTACCAAGCTTTTACCTGGCTTATAACCTTTATAATGAAAAAAAGTTTACAAAAACCGCTGAACAGTTTATACAAAAGGAATTTGACAACAATGGATATACCGTGATTTATAAAAAGATCAATTATCATTTAAATCCCAGGACTATTGATGTTGCTTTTATTAATAAAAAGTTTACCCCGGCTGAAGTCGAAGCTTATAATAAAATGCTTATCAGCAGCGGTCTGTCCAATACAAAATTGAATATAAGACAGAACACATCAGATCTTAAATCAGAGATTTTAAGTGAAATCAACAAAGCTGACCGTCACATCTCTGAAAAAGACATTGCCATTTCACAACTAAGGCAGCAGCTCGACATGTATAAAATCTCTGACTCCACGCTCATGAAGGAATTACAGATTTTATATCCTGATATGAAAAGAATTTCTTACGGGAAGATTGAACAGTATCCTCATACAGACAGTATGAAACTGCAATTTGCAATCATTTATTCAGGCGAAAATATAAATGAGCCACAACTCAAAAGCTGGTTAAGGCAAAGACTAAATGAAGAAAATATTGAAGTTATACAAAATGAAACTAAACAATAATTTCAGCTCATAAAAAAATGATAGGCTCAATACCCATAATAATGGTGAATAAAAAAAGGATTATACAAAAACAACATTACATTGCGTCTCTTGTTGAAAACAGAGGAATGATAGCATCCTGTTGACAATAATAAACCTCAAACATTTCAATTGTATAGGTTCACATTTCTGTTCAGACGAGGATGCTTACTGATAGGATCTTCGGCACCCTGCACTAAAGCTGTCTCTTATGAGTTGATGGACATCAGAGAGTTTATAATACAGCTTACCACTGATGGTATAGTACGGTAATTTTTTATCAGAACGGTAGCGCTGCAGGGATCTTGAACTTATTTTAAGCAGCTGTAAAACATCCTGATTATCCAGCAGATGCTCTCCATCAATACTGTTTAACTCGTTTTCATTCTCTTTTAACTTCTCACTGAGAATGTCAAATCTTGTCATAATTCTTTCCATCCAGGAAATGAATTCTATTCTGTCAATATTCATGATACTTTGTTTTTAATGTCTGTTACAAAGTTTAGCAAATACCATGAATTTCATTCGGTAGCCCATCGGTACTACCGTACGATTCTTCGCCGAATACCATCAATATTATACTTTTAAAAATTATCTCAACGGGATTCCAATTGATCTTAAGGTTAAAACGGGACATCATATACTCAATCAAGCAATGAATAATAAAGCTAAGACATATTCAAACAATCAAACAGATATACTGATTTTCAGATACGCTAAAGCCTTCCTATAGGGAAGGCTTTTTAAAATTGAAGTTGGTAAAAATGTCAAACAGCTACCCTTGTCAAAGTCGGCAATTATTCTCCAGAACCAAAAAATCAGGCAGAGCAGCAAAGTCCAGTTCTTGAATTACATATTCCAATAAACGGAGATCCGTCAACAGTGCTGGTGCATACACATCTTACTGCACATCCTATCTGTAAAGGTAAAACAGCATTTAATGCTCCTTTTACATTCTTTAGATCTTGTCTTGAAAGTTTTTTTAGATTTTTCATAATCATATATGGTTAAGTTATTTTGTTTTCTGCTATACAAAAATGAATGAGTTTTTGATCAAAACAAACCTTCAATTAATAAGTGTGAATAATTTAAAAGTAAGTGTCGCATTTTTATGAAACAGCTGTTGCACATCTCAGCCCGCTTTGACGGTAAAAAATTGAGAGGGGATACGGTATTAATCTTCTCCTTCCATTAAAGCCTTCTCAAGGCTTTCTTTCAATAGCTCCAAAAATTTAGTTTTAGTATATTTTCTGCTTTTAATTTCACCAATGGTCTTGTAAAAATTGCCTAAATCAATTTCTAATGATCGTTCTGTAAATCTTATGACTTCACTGAAATCAACATTACCCCCATTAAAACAACCCGTCCTGTGAAGTGCATACATCAGCTCTATCAGTGACACTTTTGAAGATGTCCATATTAATTTTCCTACTTCCCCGATATTTACCACTGTTTCCTGCCCGATATTGCGGATTGATTTTATCAGGTAATCTTCCAGCAGCTCATTAGCCTGTATTACAGCTATTTTATGGTCATGAGAGGTTGTAAAATCTTCATCAAGGTTGTATATGCTTGAGGAAAGTTTCATCTTTAAATCGTATGATCTTCTGGTAAAATACTTATGATCCAGATAGGTTGCTTTTCTTCGGTAGTAATTGTAAAAATCAGCCTGATCAGAATAATACCTCCTGAGTTTTAAGAGCTCTGCCTGATAAAATTTTCTCAATGCTTTATCGCCCGCTACCGGTTTGGAGGTCTCGGTATTCAATACCTTGGAATAATAGATATATCTGGAAATAAAGTAGGGCTTATGATCTTTAAAAAAATAAACCTCATCAGCAACAGATTCAAAGGTAAAATTCTTGACCATATTTTTAAGTTTCCTTATACTTTCATCAAGTATCAGGAGTATGATCTCAGATGATGTCATAATATCATCATATTGATTTGTTACCATTACAATCTGCTGTTCTACATCTTGCCGGAGTACAGATAAATTTCTAAAAAGTGTCTTTGTTACCATATCCTTTTTTCAGAAAATTACAAAGATTTAGAATATTACAGAGAAACATCCGTTTTCTACCTGACTCGTAGTTTTATCTCTGGAGAGCCCTGCATAATTTCAGTTTATGACTTGAATCATAAACTCTTATTTAAAACTCTTTTTACATTTAAATACTTGAATACTTTCATACTTCTAAAAATTTACACTTTGCCTCCCGTGCCCCGGGAGGCTTTTGTATTTCTAATTGTAATCTTAGCCTATGGAAAAATAATCTATTCTGTAAATAGAACAAAAGTACTGCTTCAGGCCTGCAAGAAAAGTCTTTACAGATATTTAAACTGACAGACGGTAAAATCAGTTTTCTTCCAGTTCTTCTTTTCTTTTCCTGATAAAATCCTTTGGCCTGATTCCATTGATTTCATAAAAAAGATCTGAAAAATTTTGTCTTGAAGAAATCCCACATTCTTCTGCCAGCGCTTCAATGGTATAGTTCAGGTATTTTTTATTGGAATTTAAAAGCTGGGTAATATATGAAATCCGCAGCTCCCCTATATACCGGTTAAAATTCATTTTCTTTTGTTCATTGATATAGGTAGATAAATACGACGTATTGGTATTTAACTGTAAGGCGAGCTTATTTTGGGTCAGCCCTTTTTTGACAAACCCCTTATTGCTTTCAAACAGTCTAAGTTTAGACGATAAATCCTGGATCTGTTCAGCAGTAAGAACACTTTTCCTCTGCTCCCCTTCCGCTTTCAGCTTTTCTTTCTTTTCCTCTATATGATGCCGAACTTTCAATCCTTCTTCACTTAATTTGTATTGAAGCTCAGTATATTTCCGCTGCACCTTTTGCTCCCTATAATATCGGAAAATGAACATTCCTAAGAAAAATAACGCCAAAGCAATACATACAATCATTGAAATCAATCTTCCCTTACTTTTCCTTTCAAGCTGCTCTTTCTTATCCATGAGTAATCTGGTGTCATATTCTTTATGAATCCGGGGAGACAAATAACTAAAATCCCTAACTAAGACACTGTCAACTTTTAGCAGCTGTTTGGTGTAGTACAGCTCCTTTTCCAAACTTTTATCTTTTTTACTGCTCTTGATCAGATCTTCATAACTTGCTCTAACTTCAGGTAATATGAAATGATGGGTATTAAAAATTGAATCCACCTTCATCAGATATTTCAGACTTTTGGCTTCATCAAAACTACTGTAGCTTTTCCCCAGGTAATAGTATACCACAGAGGCCCAGGCAAAATCTTTCGCCTTCAAAATCGGATCCAGTGATTGCCCCAGATCAGATATGGCTGCTTTATAATTTTTATGATTGTATTCTAAAAGCCCTTTGCATTTAAAAAAATATCCACGCTCCAAAGAAAATTCATCCATATCATATGTTCTGGAGAGCGCCACATTCACCAGACTATCCGAAACTTTAAATTGTTTTAGATTTCGATAACATACAATCATCTGATGCAGGGTATTATAATATCCCCTTGTATTGTTATAAATTTCATTAGGGTGGAGTTGTTCTTTGGATTTTGTTTCAAAGAAGTGGTTGCAGTCGTTAAACAATTCCAAAGCATCCTGATAATACCCCAGATAGCTTTTAACAACCCCAAGATGGTATTTCACCTTATATCTGAGATAATTATCGCTGGTATTCTGGGCATATTGATAGGCTTTGAGATATTCATCCAGGGCAGGCTCAAATTTCTTGAAGTTGAAATAATAAATAATCCCTAAGAGAAAGTCCATTTTCTTTTGAAGACATACAGTAGCTTTAAGTCTCATAATCTATTTTTTCAAAGCTATAATGGTAATGCGACAGAATGTGTCGTAAAATAAAATATAATTGAAAAGTTTCGCCTCACAATTTCTTCCCTTTCGATTTACCCGAAGTCCTCTTAAGGTCCTTCTTCCAAACATTCCTAAACGAAAACTCAAACTTCCCCACCTTTCTATCAAATTTCAAATACCCCTGATACTTCTTCCCATTCTTATCCACCAGCCCATCAACATACGCCGTCTCCCCTGCCTTTAATTTCTCCATCTGCCAAGCCTTAAGCTTCTTCCCTCTAAACATCCCAGGAACCTCTGCCTTAAATCTGCTCTTTAACTCTCCTACCCTAAGACTCTTACTATTCTTCTTAAACAAAAACTCCACATACCGCTTATCTGCATTATACTGAACTGAAGCATTAAAGAGCGTTCCCCTAGAGGAAAGCATATTTTCAATAAACAGGACCTTCCCTTCCCTAAGAACCTTTTTCTGCTCTTCATTCAAAGTCACTCCTTTAATGACCAGCGGAATTCTCATTTCATTTGTTCTTACTGCAATCAAATCATTAGTCAGCCTGTCTCTGGAGATCAGTGACGGAATCTTTTCTCCTGTAATGGGGTACACCAAATCCACTACCCTCCCCATATTCCCGCTCTCCATCAGGTTTCTTTGATCTTCCCAGGTAAACTCATGTCCTAAAAAAGTCTTTGTAAAATCAGGATCTTTTCTTACCGGATAAAACCTGACTTCCAAATTCCCTGCATGAGTCACCCGAAGTGAAAGTCTGGCCTCCATCTGAGTCACCACTGAGCCTATCTTAAATTCAACAGGAACGAGCACAGGTGTTTTATATCCTTTGAGCATCGGCTCCAAAGCACCCATCTCCCTGAGCTTATCTATACTCAAACCAACCTTCATCATCATCTTCCAGTTCACCTGTTCAGGATTGTATAGGTAGCGATCTTCTACCCTATGGTCCGTAACCTTATTTCCGTCCGAAAGACCTCTATGAGCCTCTACAGCATCAATAGAAACTTCATACTCCTTAAGCAATTCTTTCTCCTCCTCTGAAGCCTGATCCACATACTGCTGCAAGTCTACAGCTGTCTGCTGAGCTTCATACTCAGTTACCTTAAAAAATGAAAAATCAGCAGGGTCTTTCAGCTGATGATAGAATTCACTAAACATTTGAGCAAAGGACCTGTCCTCTGTATCCAAATGAAGTATCTGATCAGAACTTATCTCTTTAAAACCGTTGTCTTTCAATTCTCCATTCTGATCCACTCCCTCAACCATTCGAATAGTACTGCTGCTTCGATGTAGTACGAGTAGTGTACTACCAATTTTTTCTACTGCGCTCAGTTCACTATTATTTTCCTTTTCCATAACTATACGTATAAGCAAACCAAGTTATAGAGCAGTAGTCATCCATCGATTATTCGGTACGCTAGGGCATTACTTGACAACGATCGGCGTTATCATTTTTCAGAAAACTTAAACTAATGCGCAGGATGTAATCTATAATAAAAGAAAATATGTTTCCTGTAATAAAAATATAACACAACTTAGTCTTACTATGTAAACATATAATTATAAGCTGTCCAATTTCCCAATACGTTTCACCAATATAGTATTGATGTTTTTATAAATTTGGGAATAATTTAGCTATGGAACTGTATAGCTGTTGATTGAATTTTCGCATTCTTTCTGACATTTAAAAAATTATTAACATTTTCTGAGATTATTTACTTTATTCAGTTTCCATTTTAGCAATGTATTTTTCTTCAAAATCAGAATAACTGTGATAATAATCCATATTTGATAAATCTATTCCAAGCAATTCTTTAGGATTTGTTTTTTATTAGGAATTAACATAAATTGATCATCACTTTCGTCGATTTTCAGACTTTCAATCGATTCAATTATTACCTCCCCTCCAATATTGCCAAAATAACTTCGTCTATTGGCATAAACCATTCACTTTCATGAAATCCAACAAAAGTTGATCAATTTCTGACTTAGAAAAATAAAATCTGCCATTGTGCGAACCCACTTTTATATGCCGTTTTTTTCATGTCCATATTCTTTCATAAAATCATCACGAAGTTTATTACACCATTTTTCAATTATCGAGGTCAATTTCAAGAATTTAATTTCATTCTTACTTTGAAATAGATTTTTGTCAAGTATATCAACTGTCATATTTAAACTAAAATATCCATTTTTATGATTGATGTTATATGTCGTTTCATTGCGATCAGAAATTCCAAACATATTTTTGCCGTTGTAATAGTTTTCTTTTAGTTTAAGATCACTTTCAAAAAAATCATAGAGTATTTCCCGGACTTTGTAGGGTAATTTTGATTTTAAGTTTAAAAAAATTCTTGCTGATTTATTGGATGTAGAAAAATCTTTTAGATTTTTCTCGTGAAAAAATAAGAATAATTCATAGTCATAATTTTTATCAATATACAAATCTATGGAGCAAAGTTTGTCATAGAATCCTGGTGAAAAACTATATGAAAGCAAATACTTTTCTTTGAGTTTTCTATTTTTATTTTCAGTAGTGTAATTTTTATTAAGCTTGTGAATCATTCTCTGATAAGTGTTGTTTTTTAAAATGGTAAATAACTTAAATATACGGTTAAACTTCCCTGTTTCTTGGAAAAATTAAATTTAATAATTTAATTTGTTTTGACCTTTCCCACTTAATCAATCTATTTATTCCCGATGTTCCTACTTCCACACCTTTTTCATACTTAGAAAAATAAGCTATAAATAAGATAATTTTACAATTATTGCGTCAATATAAAGCTTATTTTTATTCATAAAATATTGAGTTTATATGATTGTTATTTGGTCCGATAGGAATTTCTTTATTTTATTTCATCTTCAAACTCTAAAAAATCTTCATGAAGACCTTGGACCACCTGTCCTGTAGATTGAAAATTTTCATCGGTCTTCATCAGTGTCCAGCTTATTTTATCTCGATCCGCTTCCTGGTTTCCTTCATCTAACAGTCCAACGACATTGTAAATAATACCTTTAGAGTAGGAGGTCAAAAAACTTAATAATTTTTCCTCTCCAACGATGTCTTTTATGGCATCATATTTTTCCTCAACTTCATCATCAAAGTCAGAGGCCATAGTGATATTGTCGTATGTAGATTTTGCGATATCGAATAGAGACTTAAGGATGAGAAATCTAGCAAACTGTGGTATTCCTTCAGTGACTTCGCTGGAAGCCCAACTAGAAGGATTTTTGGCACCTGCGTTGCGCAGTCTCATGACTAAGCTTTCATATTCTTCTTTTTGTAAGTCTGTTAATGTAGATCTCATAGGTTCTTTAAATTTTTTATCAGCAGCATGATGCTGAATATATTCTATTCTTTAATTAAGTACAACCCAAATTGGTGGGTAAATAGATACTGCTTTTCTTTTAAAATGAATGAGCATTTTAATTAACAGTAATGGCGGTCATGTTTACAATCGTTTTTTGAGATTGTCTTTTATTATGTATTCTCATCATCTCCCTCTTAAAAACATTTAAAAGTACCGCTTTTTCCTGCAGCAAACTGTAGACCTTTGCCGAAGTTAGCTCATGTTACTCGCAATACCAAGGACTTCTCGGCTAAAATCATCAATGATACTTAGACTTCAGATGCTTCTGACACATTGCGAAATATTATAAATAGGATTCATGCTCTAGATAATTTTCTCATTCTTGCCAAATAAAAGTTTACAAGGTTTCTTTATAAAAAAGCAACTCACTACATAGTAAGCTGCTCTTTATGATTATTAAATTCAATTTAAATGATTAAGACTATTATTTTTTGATGATTTTTTTGCTAAAACTTTTTAGAGATCCAGTTACGGTAATAGTATACATCCCTACTTTTAAATTAGTCATATCTAAATCTGTAGAATTTCCGGTCACATTTTTTGTAAGTAACAAACGTCCATCTATATCGAAAACTTTTACATCAAGAATATCTGATTCAGAATTAATAAAAATCTTATCACTGGTAGGATTAGGGTAGATTCTAATTTTTTCAGCAGTAGCAATATCATCGGTTTTTAGAAATCCGTTTTTATTTAGCTTAATAGTAAATCCATCATAGCCATCAACATTTTCATTGGTTATTGTTGGAAAGAAATTAACCTTATCAGAATATTTTCCGCCTAAAATGATATCATCATTTTTATCAATTCTTACGGCATACGGATAATCATGAAGAACGCCTCCGTAGCTTTTTGCCCAGAGAAACGAACCATTGGTATCTAATGATATCAGATAAATATCATAATTCCCTCCATTAGAATTAATAATAAATTGCTGGTTTGCTGCCGGATTGCAATCCATACTTGTAAGGAAATATCCTGTAAAATAAACACGACCTCCTTTCACAGCAATATCATAAGGCCTTGTCTCCGAAGGAAATAGCTGACCCATCGCATCAAATTGCTTTACCCAAATGAATTCACCTAAAGTGTTTAGTTTTAAAAGATACATACTATAGCCAGTGCCAAGAGCAGTCATTGGGTAAGTGGAATTAGGACTAAAATCAAAATCTACTGTTCCCCTATAGTGTCCGGAGGTGTATACATTTCCTAAATTATCTACCTGAATAGCGTATCCTACATCATAACCATTTCCTGATCCTAATGTCTTTGCCCATTGCAAACCGCCATCCGACAAATTATATTTTGCTATATATGCATCCTCAGAATTGCTTTCAGACTGCAAATTATAGACGCCACTTTGAGGATCAAAATCCACAAGCCCCCTGTAAGAACCTGTAATATATAGACTTTGCCCATCAATAGCGATCTTTTTTACAATATCATCTACACCGGGGTTACCTATTTTTCTTGCCCATGCAAAGTCTCCGTTGGTATTGATCTTCATAAAAACAATATCATATTTGTTATCTGAAGTAAGATTAAAAGTGCCTGGCCCAGGATCGAAATCTACTGTATTCCAAAAATGCCCAGCTAAGTATATATTACCAGCTGTATCGACTTTCATATTATTGAAGACACTTCCCAAAATATTTTCATCTCCCACTCTTTTAGCCCAAACGAAATCTCCATCAGTGGTATATTTTCCAAGGAAACGAGTCGTAGCACTAGTTAATGAGAGAAGAGGCAGAAAAAATGATCCGGAAGAGCTGGGATCAAGATCCATACGATAATCAAATAGTCCGGTAATATACAAATAGCCATTACCATCTAAAGCAATTTTAGGATGAAGATATTCTGCATTGACAGGATGTACACTCACACCCCGATCACCCCCTATCTGCTTTGCCCATATAAGATTACCTTCGGAACTGTACTTTACACAAAATAGATTCCCTTTTTCTTGCGTAAAATTATTAAGATTATAAATTCCCGGCCCGGGATCAAAATCTACTCCATCAAGAAACCTTCCCACTGCATAAACATTTCCTTCGGCATCTGTAGCTAAATCTGAAACATAATCTTCCGAAATACTTTTAATACGGGCAGCCCAGCTGGGTACCTGAGCCATTAAAGAAGCCTGTATAAAAAAACACATCAATAAATATAAATACCTCATATACATGTTGTTTATTAATTTTCCGCGAAACTAAGATAATATATTAACATGTGAAAAATATTGAGTCTAAATTTTAGTAAGTGAATTGGCTAAAGTTTTCTTTTACTAAAGCACTTAATCCAGACCCTATGCTTAACCATTCTCTGTGGGAAAAGTTAGGTAAGCCTCTCATTGATAAAGACAATCCTCCTGCATGTCTGAATCTCTCACTCAAAAATCTTCCGGAGGAACATTGGAAGCCCACACCTAGATTCGAAGATCGGTATATGATTTCCGATAAAGGAAGAATAAAACGATTGAGTGGCTGGACTTCTCATCATAACATTTTTTACGGTGAAGAACAGATAATGCCTCTTAATTTAATGGGCAAAGGTGATACCCAGTATCTTTATATACGGCTCAACCAAAAGGAGAAAAGAACCCTGCTAATGATTTCCCGTTTGCTTTATTATTGTTTTGTAGAGAAATTTGATATGAATGACAAAACGCTGGTTATTGATAACCACAATGAAATGTTATGGGATATCGATCTTTCAAAACTCTCATTATGTTCCTTCAGTTCATTAGTTAATCGAAAAAAGGAGCATAAAAACCGATCAAAGGAGATGTTACTGAAAAAAGGCTAATGATACAATCTTGTTCTGTCCTCAATATCCTAATCAAAACTAATATTTCAGTAAGCTAGGACATCATTTGGCAGTGATTGGCTTTAACTCCGGAAATCACTAATCTTATAACATAACTTATTTCTTTCTAGTGCTCTTAAAGAACGTCAGAATCTTTTTTTTTATGCTGCTATAAATATCCTTATATCATCTTCCCTACACTCCATGTTTCTCTAATAAAGTATATTTCATAAAATTACATGAAAGCTGTCTTTTCGGACAGATATCAAATTCAAAAAATACTTTGCCTTATTTTCGTCCGGTGCTTCAGTCCAAATTCTATTAAAGCATGAATAACTGGAAGGGTCTCATTAGCATGATCGGTCAGCTTATAGGATACCGTTATCGGCTTTGTATTGTTTACCGTCCGGGTTATCAGTAAATTCTCTTCTAACTGCTGTAATTCCTTTGACAATATTTTGGGTGAGATGCCCTGCACGCTTTCCAACAAATCTTTAAAGCGCATAATTCCAGAAAGGTATAAACTTCGCAGAAGAACTATTTTCCATTTCCCACTTAATAGTTCCAAAGCGTCGTTCAGTGCTAATTGTCTGTTAGGGGCATCTGAAGTACATGTTATTTTTCCCATAATTATAGTAACTATCCTAAAGGTAATGAATAGTAAAATTATCATGAATGATTGATAGTTTTGCTATTGTAAATATAAAAAAATCAAAATTTATGACACAGTATAGGGACAACAGTTTGGCTGGTAAAAAAGTTGTTGTATTAGGCGGCACATCCGGCATCGGTTTAGCAGCATCGTTACTGGCATCGGAGAATGGCGCTTCAGTCGTTGTAGTTTCCAGTACACAGAAAAAGGTAGATGAAGCATTATCAGCACTACCGGCAGGAAGTACAGGATTCACCGCTGATCTTGGAGATGAAAAGCAAACCGAATTGCTCTTAAAAAAAATAGGTGAGTTTGATCACCTCATTTTTACAGCGGGGGACAGACTAAGTTTTAACAAATTATCAGAACTTAATATTGATGAAGCAAAAAAATCCATTAATTTACGTTTCTGGGGAGCAATAATGGCGGCAAAGTATGCCATGCCGATGATCAGAAAAGATGGATCAATTATTTTAACCACTGGTGCCCTTGGAAGAAAGCCCAGAGAGGGCACAGCTGTAATTGCAGCAATGGCAAGTGCTATTGAAGGCCTTACCCGTGCGCTTGCCATTGAACTTGCACCTATAAGAGTTAATGCCGTTTGTGCAGGAACGGTCAGGACAAACCTCTTCGAAAATATGTCCCATACTGAAAGAGGGGAGCTTTACAACAAAACGGGAAGTAAATTACTAACCGGGAGGATAGGCAACGCAAATGAAATTGCTGAAGTTTATCTGTACCTGATGAGAGCAAGTTTCACCACCGGACAGATTGTTGTGGCTGATGGAGGAAGTTTGCTGGTTTAGCTGATCCAGCTATAATTTTTATACTTTTATAACCGTCACTTTCCAGGCTCACCAGAATTTTAATAATAATTCATCATTAAAAATTAGTATCTAATTAATGCTATATATTTTTAAAATCATCGTCGATATTCAATACTTGGACATAGAGCGTATTTTATATTTATTTACTGTTTGAAAAATAGGGAGCCTTCAAAAACGGGGAAGTTTACCACTACTGTTTAATCCATTTCCTCTCATATGGTTAAGACCCAAAAGGATAATCGTTGCTTGCATATGAAATTTCAGGAACGCCTTGTGCTGTTTTTAGCGAAACTTACTCTATATTTTGATATTCCCATAAAAATGCCCTAAAAAGTGTCTATCTTTTTAGGGCATTCCCAAAACAGTGGTTTATTTAAGTAAAAAAGCTAATGAATTGCAATAGCTTGGAGAAAATACACAAATTATAAGTTCCGTCTTGGTTTTAATATTATACTGAGATTCAATAATTAGATCTCTTTGAGATTTTCTTATGGCTTGTTATCAACCTCTAAAGCTCGCTTTATTTACTTTTAACAAAGGTCTGTCGAATAATTTCTCCTTCTCTGGTTTTCGCAGATAAGATGTAAGCCCCTGCCGTGAGCGATGAAACATCAATAGTATGAATGCCTTTCACTTCAAATAATTTCTTTCCGGATAGATCAACTACCTCCACAACAAGAGTGCCAATAATAGGTAAATCAGCACATCATTTGGCACTGATTGCCTCTACAACAAAGCAGTTATGGAAAACCTTTATAATGCAATAAAAGTGCTTATATACTTACCAAAGAAAAGATACATAGTTACCAAGTATTGGAAATGATGTTATAGAAAACACGTCTTGTCATTCATTAAATATGGGGATTGCTCTTCTGGACTATTTTACTTTGTCTATTCTTATTTCAACTGGATAAACAGATGCTTTTCCAACCTCAAATGAGACTTCTACCTTATCATTCGTCGTCAGTGGTTTTCCTTCATTATCATAAAATATTGTTTTATCAGTTCCACGTCCAGCATTTTCAGGAACAAAAACGCTGTTATGTCCATTTTCTGCCCAAGTCATCTCTATGGGAGTAATCGTTTCCCCGCCATCACCCGGTGCCGTATTTACATACACTGTTTGGGGCCTGTTAACGTAAACCGTCATTCCTGTGGAATAATTCAAATAACCCTTGATCGAAAAACGTTTTCCTTCATTAGTCTCTTGATCAGCCAAAAGTTTTTGTACAGCTGTCTTTGACGATTCCATGGGCGTTCCTTTTTCACGGTTTTTATTACTATCAAAATACGAGCAGGAAGTAGCTGTTGATAGAGTTCCTGCAATTACCGCTGTCACAAATAATGTTTTAAATGTCATATTAATTTTGCTTTTGTTAATGATGTTTTTGAGTGTAGTATAATATTTATGGCTTATCCTTACGTTCTTGGGAGCCTTCAATACTTCTCTGACTAATATTACGGAATTTCTTTATAGCAAAATCCGTTTATTCATAAAAACATACTTTAATTTTAACAGATCTGATTCTAAATATTTAATTGATAAAACTAATCTCATGTTTACCAAAAAAATGACCAGTAATTTTCGAAAACTCAATCTTCCCCTATTATAAATATTAAGAAAAAATATCAATTTTAAACTTATTCTAATTTTCACATTTTATGAATATTTTATATCCATTTTGAACAAATCTAGTATAAATTATTACTTTTGTATATGAACCAGCATCCATACCATACATATTATTCTAATCTTACTCCGATTGAAAAGAAGTCCAGCCCCAGAGAATTATTTTTCAAGGGAGATTTTTCTCTTTTGGAAAATGGGAGAAGAGTATCTGTAGTAGGTTCCAGGAAGGTCTCTGACCTAGGCGTGAGAAGAGCAAGGAAAATTTCAAAATTCTTAGTTGAAAACAACATTACGGTAGTAAGTGGACTGGCAGAAGGAGTTGATGCAACAGCGCACAAAACAGCTATAGAATTAGGTGGTCATACCATTGCAGTAATTGGAACTCCACTTGATAAATATTTTCCTGCTGCCAATAAAAATCTTCAGGGTATCATTGCAAAAGACCATCTTTTGATTTCACAATTTCCTGTAGGATATCCTACTACCAATAAGGATTTTCCAATTAGAAACCGTACTATGGCCCTTATAAGTGATGCTACCATAATCATTGAAGCCAATGAAAAAAGTGGAACCAGACATCAGGGATGGGAAGCTTTACGATTGGGTAGGGAACTTTTTATAATGGAAAACGTTATTAACGAAAATATTAGCTGGGCAAAAGAAATGCTGAACTATGGAGCTCAGATCCTTACGAATGATAACTATGATGACTTAATACTTGATATCCCATACCTTACTGCAAAAGCCGATTATGCGTTTTGAGTATCTTACTTTTTTAGTCTATTCTCCGAGAGGGAAAAATACAGTTGCCATGCAATCCAAAAATCTAGAGGGTCGTATTAAAAATGGCGAAGCTGGATTTACAAATCATTTATCATTACTTAAAAGAAAATAATCTACATACTTATTTTGAAGATACTACTTTAGTCCCAGTTCCAAGAAGCTCCCCTCAGGTAGATGGAGCTGTATATCCATCATTGATTATTGCAGAAAACTTAGTGAAAAATGGAATCGGAAATAGTGTAACTGATTGTTTAAGCAGAACAGAGGCAATAGCTAAATCAAGCAGCAAGTTCAGTGCTGATCAACGGAATTCGGTGAGCACCCATTTAAACAGTTTAAAAGTAAAACCACTTATCATTTCGGAACCCACTATTATTATTGTAGATGATATTCTAACGCTGGGAAGAACAGCTTATGCAAGTGCTTTGCTTCTAAAAGAAACCTATCCTGATAAAGAGATTAAGATTTTTTGTCCAATGAGAACACGAAGTTTTAATGAACCAGAATCATTAACAGATATAAGAAGGGATTTCTTAAGAGCCGGACTCGATGATAATGTTCAACTTCCTGATTGATTACAGTAATCAAAAGATCCAATTAGACAGTACACTTCTTTCTTGTAATTAGCTATGATAAATCTAGCCTTTCAAAGTTTGTCATTTAGTTTATAATCGACTTCAGTTCAATTGTACATACAATGTTTCATCATTGGAAATACATGCTAAAAGAAGCCTTTACACCCAACACCTGCCATATGATCGCCATCATGGTGTATTAAATCTATTTTCATTTTCCAATATTATTTCTTTAAAATGCTAGGAGAAGATGACTTAAGGGACTTAGAAAAAATAATGGAATTCATGCGTGCGGTTTTTGTTCTCATTTATAATTATTGGTTTCACCATAGTTTTTTGCAAGAATACGACTTGGTATACTCTACAGTAGATACCATACTTATGAATTTTCACCAACGGCAGGCATGTTTTCACATCCACTTTACACCAAAAACACTTGCTCTTATTCTACTTATTTTAATTAGAAACCAAATGAATTAATAATGAAAAAAATAAAATCCTATGCGATTATTAACAATTACATCAAACAGCATATTAAAAATGTTTTTCGATGCTTATCTATGATTTTAAATTTGATGCCCTTCAACCATTGCCACTTGTTAAGGCAAACCTTTTGATGATATTAATTAAAAAAACTTATTATACTACAATTTTTTTAGTAGTTTTTCCTTTATACGTAATAATTTCAAAATGAAATTATTTTGGGATGTGGTTTAAAAGCACTATAAAAAAATTACTCGTGCTTAATTCCATCTATTGCAAGATAATTTAATTTTTTTTTAAATTTGCGGCTGATTCTAACGTTCAATTTGAGTCATGGTTAATTAGTTGATCCTCGGGTATATCCGGGGATTTTTCGTTTATGATTTTAGTCATATTCTAATGGTGAATTTCGCTTTAATTTTATAATTGATTAATGCATTCATACTTTTGATAATTTACACTTTGCCTCTCGTGCCCCCGGGGGGCTTTTTTTATGCCCTTTAATTCTGGAAAAACCAATTTTTATATCAAAAGCATCAGTTAATATTTTGTGAATATTTCAATATATATTAACTTTGACACATGGATTGGAAATTATATCATTAATGCTTCGTGTGGTATATCCGTTGTTGTGACAGTCTTCTATGATCTCCAAAAGTGTTTATGTTGGCACTATCCAATGCCTGAAGCTCAAAATCATTAAGGATGATTCCATACGGTCTTGTATTTTTCCAAGTTCCTATTGCCATAATCCGTCTCTTTTTGTCATTTTTAATCTGGTAAACAGCTTGGAAGTACTACATTAATTTACTTTGAAGCATTTGACACATGCCTGGTAGCCCGACGCAATTACCAGGTAACTTTTACTCATGCCTATACTTCCTGATCAGGATACTTTCATTTTTTATGTACAAAATCACATCATGCAAGACGTATTATCAGATGCGGGTATCATCAAAATTGATACTTTCAATACTGGATCTACAATGTAATTTTATGTTTTTCATGCTTCGTTCTGTGCACTTTTTGTTTTTCTTTCATCCCATTTGACATCGATGAGAATCAATATAAACTTGTCAAGGGCATAATGATCTTTTCATTATGGAGTAACATACTCACACTTTATTATATATCTTTTTTTGCAATCAGAAGAGTACCAGAAACCTATGCAACAAATGTCATTGGAATGAACTTAATCACAAACGAAAAATATTATCATGAAATAAAGCTAATCCTCTGCTGGTATTATATTTTGCAGCCACTGTTGGGCCAGTTTCTCTACATAATCAACCAATGTAGTTATCTCATTAATTGTATAAAACGTATATTCTGAATGATCTTTTAAAACCTCAATATTTTCGAAACTGTGGTCAGCAGCAAAAAGTAAAACCTGTTTCGTATTTAAGTTATAATAGGTCTCATTCCCATTTGCTTCCTGTGCGAAACAAATCAAATCATCTGTATCAATTTGCTTTACCTGCTCATCTTTACAAACCTGATCATATAAATCAGTCCAGTCACCCAGCCCCTTAGTAAGACCAGATTTTATAAAAATAAAATTTTGATTATCGGTCAGCATTTCACTTCCTGCATCAAAATAATGATATGTTTCTTTTATTCCCCCCATTTCATCTAAGAGTAACTGATGTTCAGTTAAAATTTCGATTTCTGTCTGGATTTTTTCAGTATCACATAACCAACCACATCTAAAACCATTCCTGTCAATCCAAGTATGGAGATAATAGCTTGATTCTTTGTTTTTTGATGATGTTATATTAACACGCGTTATCGAAGTCGATTGAAGTAATAGATGATATAAAATCGGGAATGTAGCTATAAATCGCGGACTAAAATTTTTACTGATTCTATGTTCAAGTTCTACTCTATCAGCTGGTCTGACAAACCAACTTACCTCTTGTGTGAAATTTTCAAAATCATTTTTATCCATTGTTCGTAATCATTTAATAAATGTTTGTGAAGTTGAGCACACGAAGTGCTTCAATATGGCGGAAACATTAAAAACAACTAACTTCTTGTCTTATTACTAAAGTTGAACAGAATTGCATATGCTTTGCCTATCTTACACCAAGTGTTTTTTTGTTCTCAACCGTTAAATATACTTTTAAAATTTCTGTAAAATCATAAAGAGTTTGGTTTTTCGAAAAAATTATTCGAAAGAAATAATATTATTTTGGTGAATATAAATGATGGAAAATGTCGAACACAGAGGTCATTGAAAACTACAAAATACTTAAAACTATTGTCTATAAGTGGGCTTATAGGTGATAGTCCACAACTCATTTCTCTGCATATGAAGTATGGTATTTTTTTTCATCAGTACAAAAGAGAAATACTGCCTAGGTACTCAAGGAGCTCTAATTACAAATACGAAACTAATATGAAGTGATCATAAAAAATCCCCAGAAACCCGGGGATAAAAACACAAATGATAAAAAAAATTATTTCGATATGCTAAAATAAAAAATATTTTTCAGCCAGAATTGTTAAACTATTATAAAATTCCTTACTGATTTTATGTAATAACTTTCTTCTTACCAAGGTGCATAAAGAACGTCATAATCTATTTTTTATCCTGCTATAAATATCCATTTATTATCTTTTCTGCACTTTTGATTTCTCTAATAAAGTCTATTTTGGGAAATTCAGTAAATGCTGGTTTTAGAAACAAATATCAATTTCATAGAAGACTTTGCCTTATTTTCGTCCTGTGCTTTAGTCCAAATTCAATTAAAGCATTGATAACAGGAAGGGGTTCCTTTGCGTGATCAGTCAGTTTATAGGATACCATTATAGGTTTTGTATTAAGTATTTTCACTAATAAGCCTAAACGGTTTCTTAACCTTTTTTTATTTTCCAGATAAAAAATTACTACAATAATTATGCAGAAATTATGACCGTTACATGAATAAAAAAAAGGACTTAATTATTCCATACCATTGAAGCCGATTACTAAACAATATCCATTGAGTAAACAAATCTATCCAAACTTACAATTTATAAATTGATGCGTTTAAAATAAACTATATCTGAAATTAATATTATAAAGCCCTGACCGTATACTTGGATAATCGGTAAAAAGATACCGTACAATCATTCCCCATTTTTGCAATGCAGGTGCTTTTGCAATTTCAAAACTTCTATGCATTCTTTTGACATGAGTTCTTATATCTTCGGAAACTTCCTTCTCGCTCTGCAGCCAGTTGCTCACCTCCCTCCAGAGTATAGCTCTTGATATTGCCGGATTTATTTCCCTGTTATCCACTTTTGTTATTCTGTTACTTTCATGTACACCTCTTATAGCAACAGCCTGATCAATAATCCCGGGATACAGATCGAGATAAAATGACAAACGGAAAAGAAATTCAGTATCTTCATGAAGCTGTAACTCTGGCTTAAACAAAGTCTCCATTTTTAAAAGAGCCTCTTTTCGAACGGTAAGAGTGTCAATACTGAAAAGACCAAAGGTTCCCAACATATGAAGCTGTCCTTTAAAAATATCTTTCGGTTCATATTTTTTATAAACCGTTGTAAGTCTTTCTCCAAATAACCTGTAATACTGTTTTTTCGCTTTCTCAGAATAGTAATGTACACCAAGAGCGCCATACACTCCCTCAATTTTCACATTCTTAAAAAGCTCTTTTTCAGCAGCAAATCGATTGGGTAGAAAGTAATCATCAGCATCCAGAAAAGCAATAAAATCCCCGGTTGATTTTTCAATCCCCAGATTTCTGCTTGCTCCTGCCCCATGATTTTTATGATCAGTATGCTGAAAAAATTTTACCCTTTCATGTTTTTCAGCTAATTCAATGCAAATTTGAAGTGCATTATCTGGTGATCCGTCTTCAATAAGGATAACTTCATAAACTTCTTTAAAATGTAATGCAGAATGTACTGCATTTGCGACATATTTTTCTGCATTGTAGACAGGAATAATGACGGAAATTTTCATTCGATTAATTATAATTTGTGTTGTGGGTCATTAATAAATTCATCGAAAACATCAGATGAAATAGAAAATGAAGCTATACTTCCAGTTGATCATATTTTAAAGAATCCTGCTGGTATTATACAATTTTAATTTGCTTTCAAGCATTTCTAAATGAAAATCTGTAAAATCCAGATGGGTCACAAAGCGTACCAGATTTTTTCCAAAAGGAGAACATAATATATTATTTTCCTTCATTTTAGCAACAAAGGTTACTGCCTCTATATTTTCCGGAAGAACTCCTATCACAATATTAGTCTCAACGGGATATAAGCTGATAATATCTGTATAGGTCATTAATAATTCCCCCACTTTTTTTGCCCTGAAATGGTCATTTTTAAGCTGGGAAATATGATTGTCAAGAGCGTAAATGCCTGCTGCTGCCAATCCACCGGCCTGCCTCCAGCCTCCTCCCATTGCTTTCCTTGCTCTTCTTGCCTGTTTAATAAACACAGAGGAACCAATAAGCACAGATCCTACAGGACATCCCAATCCTTTTGACAGGCAAATGGATATGCTGTCAAATACTTCTCCATAGTCCTTAGGGGTTTCTGAAGTTTCAGTTAAAGCATTAAATAGCCTGGCTCCATCTAAATGCAAAATAAGCCCATGATCTTTACATATTGTTTTGATTTTTTTGATCTCATCAAAATTATAAATACTTCCACCTCCCTTATTTGTTGTGTTTTCCAATACGACAAGTCTGGTTATGGGTTGATGAATATCATTCGGATTATTAATAGCACCTCTGACCATAGCTGCACTTAATTTTCCATAATCTCCAGCCAATGTCCGAACCGAGGAAAAAGCATTCATGGCAATTCCTCCTCCCTCATACAGATAAACATGGGAAAGCTGGTCACAAATCACTTCATCCCCGGGTTTTGTATGAACTTTAATCGCCAATTGATTGGTCATAGTTCCGGTAGGACAAAAAAGAGCAGCTTCCCTACCGAACATTGCTGCTACTTTTTCTTCCAGTTTATTCACCGTAGGATCTTCATGGTACACGTCATCACCTAATACTGCATTGTTCATCGCATGTTTCATTTCCGGTGTTGGTGAGGTCAAGGTGTCACTTCTTAAATCTATTACTTCATTTTCCATATTATAAAAAAATTAAATATCTGTATTGATTATTTTGATTTGTCTGGATTAATGTTCAGGCACTACCCCATTTCTATAAATACTAAAAGTTATTGCACGATAGTTACTATAAATGGTTTTATGGTAATTGTATGTGAAACTTCAAAGAACCATCACGCTGCAGTCACTGAATTTCTCAGAGAGATCATTTTCTCACTTATCACTGATGCAGAGGGTTATTATTTTAGTATTTTTTCGACAAAAGTTTATCGGATTACCTGATTCGTATTTACTTTTCCAAGGCAATAATACAAACAAAATTAACTTGTATTATCATTATATCAATCAGACAGGCCTAAAATGATAGATATCTACTATATGTTTTAGTTTTTAGTTATACCTATTTTGCCGCAGGTTCAAAATACAGAAGATTCTTAACCGAACAAGTTTGTAATCATGCGAAAAAGAACCATTTAAATGATGTCCGATTATACGACCTGCATTGTGAGTTTATTTTTAATCCGGTACTATCATATTGAATCTCAATTACTCTGTTCATCACAGTCTGTTCAATATGTTTCTGATAAACAAATTCCAAGCTGCACTTTATTATCAATATAATAACACCATACACCTGCAATAAAACACAGGAATTTACCTATCATCAAATAGGATTTGTATTGTTAAAACAAACCGTAGTATGCCCTATCCTTATTAAAAAATCATTTTATTAATTTTATAATTATTCACCATATATTGAACCCGAAAGCACCATCAACAATACATTTAAAGACAATACTAATAAAAAAAACCGCTTTTATCACTATAATAACAAATTAAAAAAGTAAAAATGATAGATATCTACTATATGTTTTGATTTTTAGACCTACTAACTTTGCCCTCAAGACAATACCGATATCATTCGGTTAAAAAAAACACAAATAACCTATGAACCTAAACAAGCCCTGAGGCTCGTTTAGGATTTGTAATGATACAATTGAAAAAAATGAAAAAAACATTAATTTTGACAGGTGCAATCTTATGCACCTCACATGCATTCGGGCAGGTCGGTATCAATTCTGAGACTCCGCATCCATCAAGCAACCTTACTGTAGCTCCAACAAATTTAGAAGGTAAATACAAAGGCACCCTTTTAAGCCCTATGACAACAAACCAGATCAACAGCATACCCCGCCCCGCCAATGGTTTACTGGCGTATGATACTGAAAAAAAATGTCTGAAAGTAAATAAGGGCAACCCCACTCAACCTCAATGGTTATGTATCAACACAAAACAATAAAAATACGTTGTATGAAAAAAAATCAATTAAATGCTGCAGTATTACTGATAGCAGGTGTAACACTAGCACAAGGACAAGTTGGAATAGGCACTTCAAGCCCTGATCCCTCTGCCAATTTACATGTAGCCCCCACAAACAGAGTAAACCAGAACAAAGGAACCTTATTGGGAACCATGACTACCCAAAACAGAAATTCTATTGCTCGGCCGGCAACAGGTCTGATGATATACAATACTACTGATAATTGTTTGCAGGTTAATAATGGCACACCGGCTGCTCCTAAGTGGGAATGTCTCAGTGAGCAGCCTGAAGCTTTTGGATCTATGAACTTCGGACGTTATAAACCTTTTTATTGGGGAATGACCAGCGGTACAATTCCTTCCAGTCAAAGTGGTGTGCCTCCATATAGCCCTACCAACACTCGACTTTATGGGGCCTATACAGCAAATGGAAATTTCGCCTCAAATGATATCTTTAGAGTTGATGTGGCCAGGATAAATGGAGATTCCTATGCACCGATTCTATATAATATTTCAGGAGAGGCCATTAATATCAATTATAATACCGTTACCTACGGTAATCCAACATATCGAACTAATGTCCTTCTTAATGATAAGCAAGGTTCATTGGTAGATGGTAATTTTACGACTTACTTTGTAGAAGCACAGAATATATATGTAACGTTGAATTACCCAGATAAGTGGACACAAAGAAAATTTCTGATAGGATTTAATGTTTTTAAAGAAGATTATTCGAGCACCATTTCTTCAGGAGGAAATGGTTCCGGAAAAATAAATCAATCCATGATCAGTTATATTTTTGAATTTAAGTAATCGGTATTTGAATTCCTCATCACAAAAAAACACAATCTATATATATTTATTTGATTACAAGTCAATACGGGCTTGTAATCAAATAAAAATGACAAAAACCACTAGAAATAAGTTAACTCATTACCATACAGTTTATCCTACTGAGTATTTCATAATTTAAATCAAGAATAATGGATTTTAAAAACATACATATCGGTCAGCTCATTCAGAAAAGAGTATTGGAATGTGAAATTGATATCGTTCGTATCTGTAATTTTCTTAAATGTTCAGAAGATGAAATCGATACCATGTATACATTAAAAAGCCTTGATTCTGAACTCCTATTAAGATGGAGTAAACTTTTAGAATATGATTTTTTCAGGATATACAACCAGCATTTGATTTTATACGCTCCGCAAACACCAATAAATCAATCTCATGTAAAAAAAGAATCTGAATTGCCGAAATTCAAAAAAAACATTTACACCAAGGAAATTATTGATTTTATTGTAAACCTTATAGAAAGTGGAGAAAAAACAAGAGCGCAGGTTATTGAAGAGTACAGAATTCCGAAAACTACATTATACAAGTGGCTTGAAAAATACAAATCATAAGAATAAATAAATTCCCTTAAACACAAAATACTCATGGAAAGCAGAGAACCTAATTATGTGAAAATTTTCTCAGATATCATATCGAAAAAATTTCCAAAAAAAATTTCCAGCTGTACGTATTTCCTCGAAAAGGAAAAGCTATCCTCATTAGATGTTATCACTCTTAATCATATTTTATTTCATGACGGTGAAGCAAGTAATGAGCACAAATCTTATGATGATGAGAGCATTGCTAAAATATTGGAATATCAAAGAAAAAATAAGATGACCAACACAGCCATTGCATCAGTATTTAAATTAAGCCGGAATACTTTGGCGGCCTGGAAAAAAAATGCATCGAAAAAAGTAAAAAGAATTCACCAATAATAAACTACTGATCCGCATGAGAGATAAAAAATATTATTTTTCTGATAAGAATCAGAACACCATATCAGAAGATCAGTTAGTTGGAAAAAAGATAGACGATCTCGAATATTTTTTCACTGATTATCAGATCAAAAAATCAGATGCCAACGAGCGTATTTTTATTATGAAAAAATCACTTTTAGGGCTGTTTAAACTAAAACTGCATTTATATCTTACTGAAGATACAGTATATGATTATGCTATTCAAATTTAATCTTCAATTAAAACTATAAAACACTGCATCGGTATATTTTTTTATTCATCCTTTCATAGCTAAGTGTTGCGACTTAATTTCTTTATATCATATTGTTTGGGATACCGATGCTTTGTTTTATTTAAGACAATAATGGAAGAGATCTCTCATCCTAGACTATGGGTTGGGACGTGAGCTCAAATCCAAACTCAATTATAGATGCAATAGGTAATAGATTCTCTGGTAAAAAATCATTGTAACCTGAATATGCATTGAAGGTAATCATTGCCATATTGATATTTCAAGATTTCTAAAAATTAAAGACGATAATCCCTTTTATTATTCGGGTATCAGGCCTTCATGTAAAAAAGGTTTCACACATATCTATTTAAAATTATTAATATAAACTTCACAATGAAAAAAGTTTTAACTATTATTATATCAATAGGCACGATAATGATATTCGGACAGGAGTCATGTGCCTTTGACCTGGTTCAGCAGGAACTGGAAAGAAAAGATCCGGAAGTCCGGAAATCAAGAGAAGAGGCAGAAGCCCTTCTCTTGAAGATGAATGCAAAGGAATATCTTAATAAAATTGGGGCTACCTCAAAGAACGGGTTGTACACAGGACAAGTCTATGAAATTCCTGTTGTGATACACGTTATAGAGTCCTCTGATCCATCCAACGCTTCTCTTGTACGGACTGATGCACAAATCCAGGAATGGGTAGACAACAGCAACAAGGTATTCGCAACTACGTATGGCAACGGCTATTATCCGGAAGGCCCGGGAAATGATGGCGGAAATGTCATCCCTTTTAAACTTGTGCTGGCCAAAAGAACCCCTCAATGTGCTAGCACTAACGGAATTATAAGGTATAACGGGAGCAGCATTCAGGGGTATGATACCTATGGTGTGAGATCATCTGGACCCAGCGGACCTAATGGACCTAATGAAAACACAATAAAAAATATGGTACCTCATTGGCCTGAGAGCTCTTATTTCAATATATATCTGGTTATTGGTATTGATGGAGATAAAGGGTACAATGGGATTTTAGGCTGGGCATATTATCCTTCAAATCCCAATTCTGCCTATGATAGTTTTATGAAAGTAAGCGGTATTGGTAATCCCTATATTTTTACACATGAATTAGGGCATGCATTTGGACTGGATCATGTATTTTCCGGAACTTCTGCCATTTCGTCTTCCCCACAGGCCTCACATTGTCCGGATAACTCTGACTGCACCATCAATAATGACAAAATATGTGATACAGAACCTACTGCTAATCTTTTATACGTTTCGCCGTTTCCTTCCAACACAAACATTAATCCATGTACAGGATCACCTTATCAGGGGATTCAGTATAATGTCATGAATTATACGGCCAGGCCAAGGAAATTTACTGCGGGGCAGAGGGAGCGTGCTATTGCTATGTTTATGCAGCACCGGTCTAATCTAACAAGATCTTTGGCAGGAACGGCTATTACTCCAGCTTCTCCTGTACCCACATTAACGGCCTCTGCATGTAATCCTACCGGTATAACAAATCCGTCAAATCAATCCATGGGACCAACGCGAGTTCAACTCGGCAACATAGATAATGCATCTGATGCATTTTGGACCTATTCCAATGGACATTATTATGCGGATTACAGTTTACAAAACTGCTTTAAAAGAGAAGTTTTTACAGATATCAGCGTCAATTCCAATCAGCTAAAGATAAGTTTTGGGGGCTCTCCACAATATATAAAGGCCTGGATTGATTATAATAATAACGGCATCTTTGAAGATTCAGAATTGATTGGTGCTTCACCTAACAGACTCAATGCCGGACAATCACCCTATGTGATCAATTTTACACCTCCCGTTACAGCAACAAGAGACACCTATTTGAGGATGAGAGTAATAGCGGACAGGAATCAGAAAACTCCCTGCGAAAACTTAACGAATGGTCAAACGGAAGATTATTCAGTACGAATTCCTGGAGTCTCATTAAGTACTATTGAGAACGACAAAGCAACTGATGCCGTTCATTATTCGCCAGAGCATAATTCGTTGATTTTAGTCAATAGTGGTTCTAAAAAATTTGGCAGCTACGAAATTTATGATATGAGTGGAAAAATGATTCAAAAAGGCAAGTCCGAAACCAGCTCAATTATATTGAATTTCTATCATAAAGGGACTTATGTCTTAACATTTGTAGAAAACGGTCGGAAAGTTTCTAAAAAATTCATTCAATAAATCGGTATCCAATAATGGGTTCGGAAACGGAACTGGAAAGGAAGACCAATCCCTGCTCAATAAAGACACATCATTATATATTTTTTTTCATGTTACAGGCCTGTAACAAGGTCTGTAAAATAAAAAATAAAGGACTTTGCACATCATAAAATTTTTCTCAGGATGAAAAATAAAAAATTTTATTTCAATAAAAAATATTACTTCTATGATAAGCATCAAAACATTCTGCTGCGGGAAGACCAGCTGGTTGGAAAAAGAATGGATGATCTGGATTTCTTTTTCACTGATTATAAGGTACAAAAAATACATACCCGAGAATGTGTTTTTGTTTTAAAAAAAAAATTCTTAGGACTATTTAAATTAAAACTGTATTTATATCTTGATGAAGATACAGTGCATGATTATAGTATCAAGTAATTATATAGCATCGGTATCATTCTTTTATTCCTTACATTGCATAAGTTCAAATTTCATTCTATCATTTTGTTTGGATATACCGATGCTTTTCGATCTAAATCTTCCATTTAAGAGTTGTAAAAATTTAATTTACCGGCTACTAAATACTTACATTTATTTCAAACAATTTCTTTTACAGTTAGAATACGAAGCATAACTTCTGATCGCCTCCTTGCCTCTGAAACATTTCTCAAAAAACAATAGACTTTCAGAAATGGTTCGGCTGACAAGCTCTATTATAGAAATCCTGTTATTATTCACAAAAATCCAGCATCAAGAATTGTATTCAGTAAAAGCTATTGCTTTGACTTTATGGCTGCTGGTATAATTTTCGCAATAAAAAAGTAGACTTATATTAATTAGTGGGAATGTTATGAAAAAAAAGATCAATCCAATGGATGAAAAGCAGTTTAATGACTATTTCAATAAAAAAGATGGTCAATTGGCTGCGAACTATTTCGACTTTTTTGAGGACTCAATTGAAAATGCTAAAAAGTTTTCTCTGGGACCCTTCTTTTGGTTTATTGTCAATTCGACAAATATGGAAATAGAACGAACCAGTGAAAATATTGAACAATTTACTCCTTTTAGCAAAGAAGATTGGATGGGATCAAGTACTGAATTTTTCATTAATTTATTTCATCCGCAAGATAGACAATACGTCATGGCAGCATTCGTATTTTCTGCCAATGTACGTTTGCAATTTTTAAGAGAGGGAAAAACCGATGTTGGATTCAATCATTACGGCAGAATGATTACGCGGGATGGAGATTATCGATGGATATTACTTCAGTCACCCTTTCAAATTATTAGTAACTACGAAATAAAAGCATCTATAGTCATTATTTACGATCTATCCCATTTCAGGATTCAAAATCTGCCACTTCTTTCCATAATGGATTTTAGTGATAATGAAGTCCAGTATTTTAAGCATGTTGATCAGCAGTTACTTCAAATAGGCACAGAAAAGCCTAATATAACTAATCGTGAGAAAGATATCTTAAGCCTTATGGCACAAGGCTTCAACAGTCCGGAAATCGCAGAAAAACTTTTTATCTCTTATAGTACGGTAGAAAATCATAAAAGTAATCTTAGGAAAAAAACAAACACTAAAACTTCTGCAGAACTGATTGCTTACACAATGAATCACAGTTTACTCATACTTTAAATAAAGAGAGGATAATGAAGGGCTCCTCTTAAAAGAGTTCGTCTTATAAAACGAAACCTAAATTGAGCCTGTTTCAAACATTTCTTACGAATTGAAAGATTCGGATTTTTAGTAAGATTAAAATATTATTACATGACCTACAAACCCTATCCAAAACCTTTTATAAGTCCTCTGAAATCCTTATATTTGAGTTCCTATTTTCTGATATTTAATTAGGATTTACTTTATACGTTATTTGTGGGATCATCGATTTTCCAATCATTATCATGCTCCTAAATATAGAATAAATGCAGCAAACTATAAACGAAAAAAAAGTTCCAAAACCGTCATTTTCAGAAGCTGTAAAGTTTTGGTTCATCTTGGGGTGGATCAGCTTTGGAGGAACAACCGGTCATATTACCATCATGCATTCTTTTTTAGTTGATAAAAAGAAATGGATCAGTACCAGCAAATTTTATCATGCCCTTAATGCCTGTATGATCTTACCCGGTCCGGAAGCACATCAGCTGTCCATTTACATCGGCTGGAAGCTCCATGGTATAAAAGGTGGTATAATAGCTGGTTTATTCTTTATACTTCCTTCAATGTGTATTTTACTGGGGCTGAGTTTAGTTTATGCGCTCTATGGAAATACACCTTTGTTAACATCTATATTTAATGGGTTAAAACCCGCTGTTCTGGCTATCATTTTATTTGCAACATGGAAAGTGAGCCAGAAATCCCTTCTTACTCCTCTGCATTTTTTTGCTGCAGCAATGGCTTTTTCATTGTCGTATTTTGGTCATATTTCAATGCCCTATATCTTAATTGGTATTATCATCTTAGGAATTGCTGTCAACCTGATTTTCCCCAAGCTTCTAATCTCAAGAGCCAGAAATAATGCAAAAGAGAATCTCATTCATGAAGATTTATATTTTGTAAATTCCAATCAAAGCAGTTCTACAACATCGTTAAAGAAAATCGCCTTGCAGCTCCTAGTGTTTGTAACCTTGTGGTTAGTCCCGTTTTTATATGTATCTAATTTCATGATTGACCCTGCATTTTGGCAGAATTCATCCTTACTATTTACCAAAGCTGCTTTTTTAACCATTGGTGGCTCATACACCGTTATTCCTTATGCTGCCAACTTATTAACCAATAAATTGATGTGGTTGAGTAAGGCGCAGATGATCGATGGTTTTGCTTTGGCTGAAACTACACCGGGCCCCTTAGTTATTGTACTGTCCTACATTGGCTTTATGGCTGGCTACAACCACTTTGGAGGTTCTTTGGTCATGGGCTCTATCGGATTGCTTATAGCTTCCTATTTTACTTTTCTGCCTAATTTTATTCTGATTTTCATGGGAGCTCCATTGATTGAAAAAACGCAGAAAAATAGAATGATACAAAGCGTGTTATCATTAATAACGGCAGCAGTGGTCGGTGTTATTGTCAACTTAGCATTTTATCTGGGTGAGGAAATCTTATTCAACAGCCAGCCTATCACCCTATCTGATATAAACTGGATTTCACTGCTATGGGTCATTATTTCAGTTATCCTTCTTTACAGATATAAATTAAATATGATCTATCTTATTCTGATCAGTTTGCTGTTTGGTTTATTGAAATACTTTTTGCATTTCATATAAATACACCCTTAAAATTAATCACCAAATCATGGCAGATTAAGCAGCACTATTGAAGAAAAAAACAATTTTTATTTCTGCTGTGAACACACAAGATATGGCAGACCTACTACTCTATTATTTTTTATAAAAGGATAACTGATAATCTGGAATACTTGGTATAGGCCTGACTAGCTTTTTTCGAACTTTAGTACAGGTTATAACTCCGGCATCATTTACAGAACATCGATAGCTACTAAAATTCAATACCTACATATAATTCGGACACTAGAAGGAAATAATGAACATCGCCTTATTTTGATTTTTTTTAGATTGTTAATACATTTGTATAAAAAATAAAGTCATGAATTATACACTTGAGCTTAAGACTCAGGAATCTTACTCTAATATTATTTTCAACACGATCGTTTTTGATTCATTTAAGGTGAATATAGTTGAAAGATATACAGGCCGGATGAATTTCAATCCAAAATTATCTTATGCTTTATTTAAAGTCCGAACTCCAGATAATACTATCATTCAAACAAAAGATAACAATGGAAGGCTTAAAATTAAAGGAAATAACCTTGATACTTACACCAAATTGACCGATGTTTTGAAATCTTATGATTACAAAAACAGATTAATTAATAGACAGGAAGCACAAAAAGATTATGTTCATTTCATTTTAAGTTTAGTCATTGGGAATTATGAACTTAATTAATAGTTTCTTGTAGATATTACCCTAAGTAAACATCTGTTTATATAATAAAAACTCTCCTAAAACTAGGAGAGTAGATAATACGAATGCAAATAGTGATGTATAAATCCAGTTCAAAATTATTGGATATACCAATTTCAGTTTATGATTGAGATCATAAAGGCTGTACTTTAAGATTATTATTTAACACTAGTCTTCGCTTTTTCAGATTCCATTAAGTGGTGTTCTAAAGTGGGAAGTGTTTTGTTGGCAAAAGACTTTAAGGATGTTTCCTTACCCTCGGAGCCTTCTTTTTTAAATTCTTCAATGTCTTTTTTGTGATCGCTAACCATCAGATCAGTATACATACGGTCAAACTCCACTCCCTTTTTTGCTTTTAGCTCATCATACTTTTTTTGCTTTTCAGCATCCAAACGATCTGGCAGTGTATAGCCAGCTGCTGAGGCCCATTTTTTTAGTTCTTCATTGGCTTTACTGTGATCCTTGACCATCATCTCTCCCAGAGTTTTTACTGTAGCGCCGGCAGCATTAGCAGCTGCTAACTGCCCCATCATAACTTCCATCAGTCCTCCTTTCGCGGCAGCATCAGCAAATTTTTTATCCTGATCACTGAGAGCATTCCCAGGCGGGGAATTTGTGATTTTTGTAGAATCGTTAATGTGTAAATCGTCAGCAAAAAGTGTACTGATTTAGGCTTTCACTTAAGGAGTGTTTCATAAGAGATTAATTTTTAAATT
>NZ_JAWRWZ010000418.1:0-262 GCF_046535285.1 Chryseobacterium sp. SIMBA_028
TAGAAGAAAAAAGAATTCAGGAATGGAGAGACAGTATTCCAATGAAGAGATTAGGAAATACACTAGATGTTGCGAATGCCTGCGTCTTTTTAGGAAGCGATATGGCGGCTTACATTTCAGGTCAGACCTTGAATGTTGACGGCGCAATGCTTACATAAAATACAATACAATATATAAAGAAAGCCATATCACTGATATGGCTTTCTTTTTTAGTCTTTAAAAATCTGGTTTTCCTGCTCCTGCACCCGTATGAAAGTAGTTC
>NZ_JAWRWZ010000419.1:0-262 GCF_046535285.1 Chryseobacterium sp. SIMBA_028
GTTGATATAATAAATCAATACGGTCTGTACGAAGGCGTTTCAGCATCCCTTCCACTACTATTTTTATATGTTCAGGTTTGCTGTTCAATCCCGGTAAGCGTGTCCCGGTTTGCTGATCAATGTTCCAACCGAATTTAGTTTCAATAACTATTTTATCACGAAAAGAAGAAACCGCTTCGCCCAAAATCTTCTCACATTCAAAAGGTCCATAAGCTTCAGCGGTATCAAATAAAGTAACCCCGTTATCAAAAGCTTTCCGAAT
>NZ_JAWRWZ010000420.1:0-262 GCF_046535285.1 Chryseobacterium sp. SIMBA_028
GGGCGCAAGGCAACCGATACCTGACAACAACATGCTCGGGCACTGAATTGTTGAGACTGGCCGTCCAGCCTAATCAACGACTTGCTCGCGAATTCGGTCACGCGGCAGACGACGGCCGAACCGAATTTTTAGATTCGCCGGATTTGAGACGCAAACTAGTTGGACTGGCCGGACGTTAGGATCCGCCCGTCTTGCGCCGGTCGCGTGAGGCTGCATGCGGCCAAACCCGGAAGCCCAATCAAGCGGTCAGCCCTTCTTTCGC
>NZ_JAWRWZ010000421.1:0-262 GCF_046535285.1 Chryseobacterium sp. SIMBA_028
GTTATACAACATAAAGAGTCCTGATAATTATTTGAAAAATAAAAATCAAATACGTTCGCAAGTGTCTAAATTCAAAGGTAAGAAGTACATATATAATGATGAAAAGGCTATGAAAAATATTACTGTATATCATATTCCTGTCATTAATAAATCTTTCAGTTATCAGCATACCAATAAGCAGAAAGGCGAGTTGAAACAATCTCTTGTCGGGAGTATAGATCCACAAATAAAATGGGTAAAATATGATACGGTTAAAAATAAG
>NZ_JAWRWZ010000422.1:0-262 GCF_046535285.1 Chryseobacterium sp. SIMBA_028
GGGTAAAGATGCCGCAGGCGTCGTCCCGCATTGGGCCGGCTTCGGCTGGCACAGCCTCAACTGAGTACCCGCCGTTTGCTTCGTCCGCCGGCAGCACCCCTACCCGATAGACCGGCGTGCCGAATTGCGGCGCCTGATCGAAGCCCGGCGGCAACGTCGCAGCGCTGTCGCTTGCCGCTCTCTCGACAAATTGGGCTGCCCGATAAAGTGCGGATGCTGCATCGATTCGGTGCGTTCGCGCGACGTGGCTCCGGTACGACGG
>NZ_JAWRWZ010000423.1:0-262 GCF_046535285.1 Chryseobacterium sp. SIMBA_028
TGCCAAAACGACAGAATTCGGCACCAGGGTGTTCCATGGTCCCGGCGCACTTTCACTCGCCTTTGGGCTGGAAATGGCGCTGGGATGGAAGAACGGCTCAGCGATAGCCTTTCTGGGGATCGACAACTGGAACCTCCGTGCCCCGATCTTTATTGGCGACACCATCAGTGTTCGCGAAGAAGTGATTGGCATCAAGCCGTCTGCCAGCAAGCCCGACCGGGGTGTTGTGACTACTCGGGTTCAGATTCTGAACCAGGACGGC
>NZ_JAWRWZ010000424.1:0-262 GCF_046535285.1 Chryseobacterium sp. SIMBA_028
CAGCCGTCGTTCCAATATCCCCTCCATGAAAACGGTCTAATTTAGCTTAACTTATTTATAGTTTTTGTCGCGGTAGGCCCGCAATTTTGCTTGAGCTGCAGCGAGGCTCACGCTTGCTCCTCCTTTCGACGCATGCAATCCTTTGCGGATGAGGAGACTTTTCATACTTTTACTGATGCTCTGTCCGGGCTTTGCCTATGGCAACCAGACCTTCTACCCGTCGAAATCCGGAAAGGCGGATGCGCGGGTGCTGACTGTCTAT
>NZ_JAWRWZ010000425.1:0-262 GCF_046535285.1 Chryseobacterium sp. SIMBA_028
GAGTTAAAGGTATTGTCCCTTGTCGGCTGTAAGTCATCGTACCTGTTTCACGATTAGCCCGTGTAAAAATGAAAAGGGCACGAACATGTTGATTTCTATAAAAATAAAATTGAATTCAATTTTATTAGTCATACCTTAAACGTCTTTTTATTTACTCAATCGACATTTTATGAGCAGATGAAATAAGTATTTCTTGAAGTCTCCCAAGCATGATTTCGATTAGTTCAATTTGTAGGTAAGCTTCTATTATCAATTCTAAATG
>NZ_JAWRWZ010000062.1:0-417 GCF_046535285.1 Chryseobacterium sp. SIMBA_028
CCCCGCATCCTGTCGTGACGCTGAACCAGCAGAACCGCATTAACGGTAGGCCTGCCTTCGCCGGCTGATTCCTTGATGGTGTACCCGTTGATGTAACCATCACGTTCGAGGCGCTCGATGCGTTGCCGTACCGCGTTCCGTGAGAGCAGTACCTTCTCCCCCAACTGCGCCAGGTTGATGCGGGCATTGCGCCGAAGTTCGGACAGGATCTGGCCGTCCAACTCGTCACGCGGACTCTTGGGCACGGGCGCTCCTGAAGGGATGATGCAGACAACTGGACCAGCAAAGCCTAAAACACCTGGTCCAGAAAATTCTCTGCCTGACCCGCCCTGCCCCCTGATTGAGATGCCGGCCAGATACCGAACCTCTCGTCTGTGCCGTCACTGAGTTAGTGCGGTGGTTACATCAGGCATCGAT
>NZ_JAWRWZ010000426.1:0-262 GCF_046535285.1 Chryseobacterium sp. SIMBA_028
ATTGGGTGGAGGCCGTAGAGCTTGCATCTCGCTTGGAAAAATTAGAATGGCGAAATGGATGGCTTATTGGGTGGCGCGATATTTGTAGAGCGACGGACTCAGCGTCGCCATGATCAGCTTCAAATCCAGCTTGATAAAGAACGTGCAGCGTTGAAGGGCCGCCACCAGGTCATCAGCAGTGCCATGCAGGCCGTTGCAAAGTCACTGCCCTCATTTCATTGGGGCGTGCTCAGTGATGACGACAAGAATCGCAATCGCCCGT
>NZ_JAWRWZ010000427.1:0-262 GCF_046535285.1 Chryseobacterium sp. SIMBA_028
GCTGCAAACTGATCGCTCATAGTTCTCAGGGTTTCTTTATCTAAAGTAAATAACAAAACACCCGAATTTTTTCGGTCAAGGCGATGCACAGGATAAACTTTTTGTCCAATCTGGTTTCTTAATTCCTGAATGGCGTAAGTATCGGCTTCTCCTGCATAAAAAGATTTATGAACCAATAAACCGCTTGGTTTATTGATGGCAATAAGATGTTCATCGCGATAACGAATTTCTAACATGGGAAAAAAGTAAAGGTTTTCTGTAT
>NZ_JAWRWZ010000428.1:0-262 GCF_046535285.1 Chryseobacterium sp. SIMBA_028
CTGTATTCTCTGAATGCTTTTTTAAAGACCAACATCGGATTTTGGTATTCTTTCTCCGAAAGCAAGCCCAGAACCAAAGGAGAGACATCTTCCAACTTCATATTGACAGTCCATTTCCTTTCCTTCAGCGTGATGAGGTAGCCTGCCCGGACAAATGACTGCATCGACTGCCGAAAGTGAAAAAGAACGGACGGATCTTCTTTGATCCAGCTGTTCTTTTTGACCGCATAATTCATAATGTTATGTAATGTCTTTTTAGAGG
>NZ_JAWRWZ010000429.1:0-262 GCF_046535285.1 Chryseobacterium sp. SIMBA_028
CTGCTTCCGTAGGGGAAATCAGTATTGATCAGCAAAAAATAATGACAGTCTCTGCAGAATCCCCATTGATAAAGGCGATGTTTGGCAAGAAAAAAGGCGATGTATTTACGATCAACACAGTCACTCAAACAATTGAAAACATTTGGTAATAAATGATCTTAAAATATTTTATTGATGTATTGTGGTTAAATGGTTGATAAAATTTAATAGAATATAATAATTGTTATGTAGGTAAAATTAATATATTTTGTTTTTATGATGG
>NZ_JAWRWZ010000430.1:0-262 GCF_046535285.1 Chryseobacterium sp. SIMBA_028
GGTTCAATGTACAAAGCTTTTACCACATCCAATAAACAAAGAAAGAAATTATCATCGAAATGTTCCGCCTGTTTTACGGCTTCCTTGTAGAACTTAAATCCCTCTACCCTTTCGCCTTTTTTAAAATAAAGGATAGAAAGGTCATAATATGCGTAAAGTGTTTCTTTAGAATTTATACGCTCTGAAATTTTTGCAGACTCCAAAAAACAGTCAGCCGCACTATCAAAGTCATTCATTTTAACATGGCATAAGCCCATATTTC
>NZ_JAWRWZ010000431.1:0-262 GCF_046535285.1 Chryseobacterium sp. SIMBA_028
GGATCATGTTGAGAAATTTAAAAATGCTAACAGAATCATCATTATTGCGTGCGGAACTTCTTGGCATGCAGGACTGATTGGCGAATATCTTATTGAAGAATACGCGAGAATTCCTGTAGAAGTAGAATATGCTTCAGAATTCAGATACAGAAATCCAATTATTACAGATAAAGATGTAGTGATCGCAATTTCTCAGTCAGGAGAAACCGCAGATACCATGGCTGCATTAAAATTAGCAAAAGAAAAAGGTGCATTTATATAT
>NZ_JAWRWZ010000432.1:0-262 GCF_046535285.1 Chryseobacterium sp. SIMBA_028
GAGGCTGCCCGGCAGCTAGTCATTGCCGAAGTCTGGATGGATCCGGTTTTGAAGCCGCATAGCGGCATCAAGAAAAAATCACACCCTACGAACCATTTCCTGCTTTCCCGCCATTGCGTGGCGGCAGCATCGATCCGATCTGTATCTTCAGCGGCCACATCGGAGAAGAGACATGTCGACCATTCCCTATCGCAGCGCGCTTATCATCGGAGCGGGCCCAGGCATCAGCGCCTCACTGACGAGAAGCCTTCGCTCCGCAGGT
>NZ_JAWRWZ010000063.1:0-415 GCF_046535285.1 Chryseobacterium sp. SIMBA_028
ATTACAAATAGGAGATCATCGTGCATTCTTTGCGAGTGCCGTATCGCTGAAAGGTGATTCGGTAATGGCAACTTCAGGAACAATGACTCATAACCCAGATGGAAGTATAACGCTTGGCTGGAAAAAAGGAGTAGTGATTCCAAAAACAAGTTTTACGTTTACCATTATACAATCCAGTGAAAATATACAGTATTTTCAATTGGCAGGGATGTCATTACTGACCTATAAAGAACCCATCATAAAAAATTGGAAGCTTATAGATGAAACTAAAATTATCAATACCATTACCTGTAAAAAAGCGGAAGTAACCTTTAAAGGGAGAAACTGGACAGCATGGTATTCTACCGACATTCCGTTTCCGTATGGTCCGTATAAATTTAGTGGGTTACCAGGATTAATCATCAAAATAACAGAT
>NZ_JAWRWZ010000433.1:0-261 GCF_046535285.1 Chryseobacterium sp. SIMBA_028
GGAATGCACGGATTCGGAACGACTGACAAAACTTATTTACATCAAATTGATGATGAAATGGTAAATTTTATTGTTTCACAAAAGAAAAACTAATTAATTTCCAGATTCATCATAAAGCTGACTTCCCCAAAACTGAATATCTCTTTCCGCCAGATTTGAATTAAAAAATAAATCTTTTACTTCTTCTATAATTTTTTGAACAGCGTTAACATCGGTGGTTCTTATTCTTGTTTCGTGGTTTTCTTTTACGCCACTTCCTGT
>NZ_JAWRWZ010000434.1:0-261 GCF_046535285.1 Chryseobacterium sp. SIMBA_028
GTCGAAATCCTCCAAGGACATGGTGGCGCTGATGCAGCGCCGCGGGCTCTCGGCGCTCGCCATGCGCAACAACGGCAGTGAAATTGCCTCTGCCCTGAAGCAGCAGGCAGAAACGATCGCAGGCGCTGCGGCATTTTCTGCCGTCACGGTTCCGGCCTCCCTCCCCGCGCCAGTCCAAGTCGCCACCGTCAAGGCGCCGCAACCGGCGCCGACCATGGCAGCTGCAGAAGCTATGCCGCAACAGAAGCCGGAAGCCGCCGC
>NZ_JAWRWZ010000435.1:0-261 GCF_046535285.1 Chryseobacterium sp. SIMBA_028
GAGCTTGGATGGGGACCTGACCGGACAGCACGGGCGTGGGATGTCCTAATGAAACGGCTTGGCTATGATCACTACGTCTCCCAGGGTGGCGACCACGGCTCGGTCATTTCCGACGCGCTTGCTCGGCAAGCCCCGAAAGGCTTGCTCGCGATCCATCTCAACATGCCCGCCACCATTCCCGCAAACCTCGTGAAAGGCATTTTCGGCGGCGATGCTGCCCCGGCAGATCTACCTGCACCCGAGAAGCAAGCGTTTCAGTCG
>NZ_JAWRWZ010000436.1:0-261 GCF_046535285.1 Chryseobacterium sp. SIMBA_028
CCTACTATTTCTATGCAGAAAAAGGCAGTAAAACTGTGAAAATAGTCCCCACAGGAAATATCAGTTCCTTAGAAGTAATTAACCAAAAATAATATGAAAAATAAACTAATAACCGACTACACCGATGAAGAACTCATAAAAAATGAGAAAACATTAAAAGTAATGACTATAATGCTGATGTGCACACTGGTCCTACTCTTTTGTGCACTTCTCTTCCTTACTATTGAAAAAGGATTCAGCCCTTTACTTATCGTTCCGGTT
>NZ_JAWRWZ010000437.1:0-261 GCF_046535285.1 Chryseobacterium sp. SIMBA_028
CAGATATTTATATTTTAAATCAACATCAGTTCTTCCCGCTCCAACTGAAGAGTGGAAATAATCATTTAATGATTTATCTAAAGTTTCATTATCTAAAGTAACCTGAGCGATCAAGCTGTCAACCGATTTTTTAAGATAGCCCGGCGTTGCGATATCCCCTTTTTTCGGGAAAATAACGAAACCTTGAGACATACTCTGTTTTGGATAATTTAATGAGAAAAATCCTTCATCTCCTTCTACAAGACTAAAATTATTCTTCGT
>NZ_JAWRWZ010000438.1:0-261 GCF_046535285.1 Chryseobacterium sp. SIMBA_028
GCACGGTGGCCATGGCGTCGTCGGGATTGGACAGAACGCCCAGCAGCGCCGGCTCGTGCAGCACGGCTCCGGTAAAACGCTCGGGAGCTTTCAGGACGGCGGCCAGCGCTATCAACGCCCCGGTGCTGTTGCCGAACACGACACATGGCACGGTCCCGAGCTGTTCCAGGAGGGCAACAACGTCGCTGGCATGCTGGTCCACTGACGTTTCCGCCCAGTCCGGTTGCTGCGAACTTCGTCCGTTGTTCCTACGGTCATAGG
>NZ_JAWRWZ010000439.1:0-261 GCF_046535285.1 Chryseobacterium sp. SIMBA_028
TCATCAGCAACCTTTTCAAAGGATAGAGCAGCGTCTTCACCTTTTCCGAATGCTTCAACTATCGAATCTGATAAACTCTGAGCAAAATCTTTAAAATCAACAGTCGTTACAGATAATTTAAAATCATCTACGATTTGCTGAATTTGACTATTGATATCATGTATCTCTTTAGAGTAGCTCGCTATTTTATCTTTGTCAGCTTTCTTCTTTTTGGACTCAGAAGCTCTCATTTCCTCGAGAATCTTTTGCTGTTCCTTAAGG
>NZ_JAWRWZ010000440.1:0-261 GCF_046535285.1 Chryseobacterium sp. SIMBA_028
CGGCAGCGATGAACGTATTGTACGTGGCCTCATGTTCCTTGTAGTCCATCGGCGCGCCAACTTCGACGGGTCCGGTGTGATGTTCGGCCATGAATATCGTCTCCCTCAAATGCCCGGTCCGCACAGTGCGGCAGACCGCCTGAATGCCATGATCAGCAGCGCTTGCAACGGATCAATCCCTGTTCAGGGCTTACACAAAGCTTCGGGAAAGCGCAATGCATGACAATGCCACATGCAGTACGCGGAAACGGCTTTCTTGCG
>NZ_JAWRWZ010000441.1:0-261 GCF_046535285.1 Chryseobacterium sp. SIMBA_028
GTTGGAAGAGCAGGTAGGTCATGGGGGCTGAAAGGAGGATCATCAGCAGGGCGTAAGGGGCAGCACCTGTGTAGTCGATCTCGCTGCTTTTGCTCCAGAACTGGGTGGCAAGCGTGCGCGTACCGTTTGGCGAAAGGAGCAAGGTGGCGGTCAGTTCGTTGACGATGGCGACGAACACCAGTGCCGCGCCCCCTGCTGCCGCCGGTGCCGTGAGTCGTAACGTGACCCGGAAAAACGAGACGAGCGGGGGCCGGCCAAGGG
>NZ_JAWRWZ010000442.1:0-261 GCF_046535285.1 Chryseobacterium sp. SIMBA_028
GGTGAAGAATGGCGGCGATATCGCAGCGCTCTTCGGTGTCTGCAAGGCGCTCATTGAGGCGGACGATGCGCTCAAAGCGTCGGGAACGAGTAAAGTCGCGGGACACGACGGGGTACCGGATGACCCATCGGAGGCCGGAACGATTGCATTTGCCGCATCGATTGCGGCGGCGGACAAGAAGCATATCCTCGACCACGACTTCATCCAGGAGCACACCACCGGTTTCGAGCAGTTTGCCAATGCGGCCCAGTCCTACAGCTG
>NZ_JAWRWZ010000443.1:0-261 GCF_046535285.1 Chryseobacterium sp. SIMBA_028
CTTGACACTTATAGGCACGCTTGCTTGATCACCCTTAAATGCCAAAAATAAAAATACACAGCCAGTAATCAAACCGCCGGCTATGAAAGACCATTGGATTGTTTGATAAACGATAGCTCGCTGAGCATGATCGCCTGTTCCTATCTGCAAGGATATTTTTCCTGTGACAGGATCGATCTTGCCCGATGCGTCTTGCAACTTTGGCGCAGCGAGTGCGCCTGACAACGGACCAGCAGCCGCTCGGTCCATTTCGGCTTGAGG
>NZ_JAWRWZ010000444.1:0-261 GCF_046535285.1 Chryseobacterium sp. SIMBA_028
GCTTCTGAAACTTAAATTCTGCTGATGAAGCTTATAGATTTTTGCCACCAGACTTTGCATAATGGCGGCCATACAAACCGTTTCATCAATTCTTAACGGCATATCACAGATTCTGAATTCAATAGTAGGGTAGAATGGATGAACTCTTAAATCCCACCATATTTTTTTGGCATTATCGATTGTTCCAGTTTTTACCAGAAGCTCAACATAGCTGTCAAACTCTGCTAAAGAATTAAAATAACTCGGAATCCCCGTTCTTGG
>NZ_JAWRWZ010000445.1:0-261 GCF_046535285.1 Chryseobacterium sp. SIMBA_028
CTTCCGTTTTTCCACATTTCGTATGCTTTTTTTACGGGAATATATAATCCGTCTACATTATTGCCATTTTTATCTTTTCCTGTGAAAATATAAGAGTTAGGAGCTTTAGTCCAGTCTTTTACGGTATCATCAGGCTGTGCTCCGGCATTAATCGCAACGCATCCGCTTGAACAATCTGTTGAATCATATGCTGTTGAATTTCCAAAAACACCTACGTACTTGATAAATTTTTTGATCTCAGCTTCTACTTCCAGAAGCGGT
>NZ_JAWRWZ010000446.1:0-261 GCF_046535285.1 Chryseobacterium sp. SIMBA_028
GTAAGACATATCAGGCAATCCTCAGCGAAACCGGCATGGTCAAGCCCGAAGTGATCCGCCAGATACGCCGATGTCTCACAGAATCTTCGCCTGGACAGATCATTGGATTCTTTGCGTTGATTCGCCACAGGCGAATCAAGTCGTACGTCAGGGTGAAGCCCGTTGAACCTGATCAGCTGTCCAGCTCCGCCGGTGCCGCGGGAGCGCTCGGCAAACTCTTCCGTGAACATCCGAAGGCACAAAAGTTCGTCGACAGGCGGT
>NZ_JAWRWZ010000447.1:0-261 GCF_046535285.1 Chryseobacterium sp. SIMBA_028
AGCAAAAACAAATTGTACGTCATGCCAATCAGGGGTTCCTGAGTCATCGGGACCAGTAGAAGATCAACAAAAAGCAAAAGAAATTGTCTATGCCTCAAAGGAATTCAAACAAAACAAGTTGGTGAAAAAACCAAAAAACAGCTTCTTTGGACTTTCAAATGAACAAAATGAAGAGATTGTAAATGTAAAAGAAGGCATGGCTGTGGTAACAATTCCTGTTGATGATATGGAGTCTGGATTAACATCAGCACAATATTTTGT
>NZ_JAWRWZ010000448.1:0-261 GCF_046535285.1 Chryseobacterium sp. SIMBA_028
CTTTTAATGATAGCATCAATATCTGATTCTTTTTGAGCCGATAAATAGGAAGAAAACACAGATAAGATCAATAGAAAACAAAATTTCATAGTTAGTTTTAGTTATAAGACAACTTTGAAAATGATTCTATTACATTCATTATAAATATAACTTTTTATTTTAACCACAAAAGAAACAAAAGCTATTTGCATACCTAATTTTTGTATTATTAGAAGACAAAGTTTCTCAAAAGAATAAAAATCAAAGATTTTTAAAACTAAT
>NZ_JAWRWZ010000449.1:0-261 GCF_046535285.1 Chryseobacterium sp. SIMBA_028
CTGATGACAAAGCAAAATGGCCCGTCCCTCATACCCTTTGGGATCTAGAGATCAGTGTCTGGATACTCCGTGTCAAGAATTGTGCTGAGTGCATTTTTATGATGTGACCTGCATCACAAGGCCACCATCCGTGGCATACTGATCCTACAGTCTTTGCTGGAGTTTTTATGAAATACGCAGCCGTTCCGACGGCCCTATCTGCCATAGGCATGAGTGCTTGCAACGATGGCAATGCTGACGAAGGCAATCAGCAGGCTATCT
>NZ_JAWRWZ010000064.1:0-408 GCF_046535285.1 Chryseobacterium sp. SIMBA_028
GCCACAGGCCTGCCGCACCTCCGCCCAGCAACAGAAAGGTCGCAAGCTCCCGCGAACGGGGCACCTGCCCTTCCTCGCGGGCCTTCTGTATTCGGTGAGGCGTGGCGTCTTCTGTCTTGTCGTCGCTGCTCTGCTCGTCAGCCACCGGCTACTCCGCTTGCCTGGGATTGCATCTGCCTGAACTGCCGGGGAGCATGACGCTCGCTCACACTGGCGCGCACGGCGAACGCATCATGCCGAGAATGGGCCTCATTGTGACAAGCACGGCGGGGATCAAAGCGCGGAATAGCGCCCAAAAACGCCCTTGCCCGCCACGCAGGGCGTGATGGGCAAGGGCATGAAGGACGAGAGTATTAAGAACAAGGACCAGCAGGTGCCACTACCGGGAAGGCGGTTAGAAACCGAGGC
>NZ_JAWRWZ010000450.1:0-261 GCF_046535285.1 Chryseobacterium sp. SIMBA_028
GGGCGCGGATGTTTCGAGGCACAGACGCCGCGTCGCTAAGTTCCACCGCAAAATTACTGTTGAGAAACCTGTAGCCGTCAGCCTTCTCGGTAAGAAAATCGATGGCGACTAGCTTTTTGCCAGCCTTAGTGTTCTGCATATAGAAGTCGGGGACACTTGATAGCTCGCCTGCCAATTCACGCTTTCGGGCGCGGAAGTCGTCCTCAAACTCCATAGCCTTGGCGTTCACGATCCTGTTGGCGTCGGGCATGACCTGGTGAG
>NZ_JAWRWZ010000451.1:0-260 GCF_046535285.1 Chryseobacterium sp. SIMBA_028
TATTCATGGAAAAATCGTCACCAATGATTCCGTTTTCTTCTGTATTTAATTGTGTTTCTGAGTGAGTGTAAATTGTTGCTGAACTCGCATTCAACCAAACTTTAGGTTTTTTGATACATTGATCAACAGCGTATTGAAGAACTTTTGTACTTTCAATTCTTGAAGAATAAATTTCCTTTTTGTTTTTCTCGGTATATCGACAATCGACAGATTTTCCTGTGAGATTGATTAGAACATCAGCATTTTCAATCCAATTTTTC
>NZ_JAWRWZ010000452.1:0-260 GCF_046535285.1 Chryseobacterium sp. SIMBA_028
CTCTACAGTGGAAATCTTACCCTAAACTTATTTAAGGTATAGATCGTATTCTAAAAACACAAAATCTACCCATTTAAATTCATCCGGAAACAGCCACACTTATTTTTCGGATTATCAGTATAGGGTACAAATAAGTTTACTGTTATGCAACATCGATCCGTACAAATAAAAAAAACAGATTAACAAAAAAACTCAACCTTGCATCAGATGTAGATCTCTATCATTTTTTTAATCTCTTGTAAAATTAATATTTCTTTACT
>NZ_JAWRWZ010000453.1:0-260 GCF_046535285.1 Chryseobacterium sp. SIMBA_028
GGCGAATCCTAAGTTATGTCAAAACCGCACGGTTCTCGGACGACGCTAGGCTATTTCGGCAATCTGCGCCATAATCTTTCTAGGCCTCTCTTGTCACCTGATGGGTTCGAGTGCGGGCTCCTCCCCGTTGGAGCCCAAAGATGCCTCAGATTCATAAATTAGACGTTCAGAACCGGCTGCTTGCAGCGCTGAATGCAGAGGCATTTGAACTTCTGCAGCCCGGAATGGAACGGGTAGACCTTCCGACGCGCACCGTGCTG
>NZ_JAWRWZ010000454.1:0-260 GCF_046535285.1 Chryseobacterium sp. SIMBA_028
GGGATTGACGGCGATCAGACGCTCAAGGCTGGCGCCGCTCTCGACCGCATCCGTCGAGTCGATTGCCGGCGTCAGGCCCATGGCCTTGAATACCGAGCCTGTGAAGGATGCGGACGTATGGAGGCTCATGGAATCGGCATTGGCGACGGCGAGCAGGAAGCGGCGCTTTTCGCCTGCCGGGATCTTGGCAACGAGGGCGGCGATCACCGCATCATGATCGGCAACGGCCTTTTCACCGTTGTCCTTTTCGCCGAGCGCAT
>NZ_JAWRWZ010000065.1:0-407 GCF_046535285.1 Chryseobacterium sp. SIMBA_028
AACGGTTTCAAATATAAACCAACCTGGAAACTTAACATGTACCTACACAGCAACAGTTACAGTTATTGAGGATAAAACAATTCCAGTAGCAGGTTTAACCTCATCAGTTGCTCAGATTTATGTTGGAGAATCGGTTACTTTAACAGCTACGGGTGGGGCTACTTATAATTGGGGAACTCTTCCGGGTAGTGGAAACACTCAGGTTGTTTCGCCTACGAACACGACTGTATATACAGTTTTTGCTATAGGAGCAAACGGATGTATCTCTGCAACTCCTGCAACGATTACAATTATAGTTGTTCCTCCAACAGCAGGGGTTTCAGCGAATAAATCGAAAATTTGTGCCGGAGAATCTGTTACTTTAACTGCTACAGGAGGTATTACTTATAACTGGGTTGGATTAACAG
>NZ_JAWRWZ010000013.1:0-176363 GCF_046535285.1 Chryseobacterium sp. SIMBA_028
TTGAAGTCCATAACTTCCCCCAACTTCTTAATCTCCCACTCCCCATCAAACCCCGGAAATCTCAAATTGGGAACATTGCTTACTTTTGATTTTTTATTTGTCATCTTGATAATTCAAATTTCGTTAGTAAAAACATTAAGGATTAAAAAATTAAAAAATAAGTCCTAGTTCCTTAAAGTAGCCCTCAATTTCTTTGTCCAATTCAGAACGCTTGGCCTCCAAAGACTTGATTTCCTGCATCACTGTTTGGATGTCTATTTCTTCCTGAGCCTCAAAACTATCGACATATCTTGGAATATTTAGATTGTAATCATTTTCTTCAATTTCCTGAAGTGTAGCATTATGGCTATATTTAGCAATCTCTGCACGAGTACGATATGTTTCAATAATTTTTTCAATATGTTCTTTACGAAGCTTGTTTTGGTTTTTCACCTTATCAAAATCTTTGCTGGCATCAATGAATAAAATACTGTCGTCTTCTTTTCGGCATTTTTTTGCCACAATAATACAAGTGGGAATGCTGGTTCCGTAAAAAATATTTGCAGGGAGTCCGATAATAGCATCAATATAATTCTTCTTATCAATCAGGAATTGCCGTATTTTACCTTCGGAACTTCCTCTGAACAAGACACCGTGAGGAGCCACGCAAGCCATCGTTCCCTGCTCATTCAGATGATATAACATATGTTGGATAAACGCAAAGTCTGCTTTGGATTTTGGAGCTAAAACTCCTGCAGGACTAAATCTGTCATCGTTATTAAATTTAGCAGCAGCACTCCATATAGCAGAAAATGGAGGATTTGCAACGATAGCATCGAACTGTCGGTCACCAAATTCGTCTGCCTCTAAGGTATCTCCATTTCGGATATCAAAATCTTTATATTTTACACCGTGTAATAGCATATTCATTCGGCATAAATTAAAAGTCGTTGGATTTTTCTCCTGTCCGTAAATAGCATCTGCCTTACCATTCTTTGCTGTTCTAAGTAGTAAGGAACCACTTCCACAAGTCGGGTCAAACACATCTTTTAATCGTGTCCTGTCCGTGGTAACAACTTCCGCTAGAATCTCACTTACTTCTTGAGGCGTGTAAAATTCCCCCGCTTTTTTACCTGCTCCAGCCGCAAACTGAGAAATCATATATTCGTATGCATCTCCCAAAATATCAATATCGTCAGCCTCTTTCAGTCCGAAGTCAATTCCATTTAAAGCAATAAGCACTTCACTTACTAATCTGTTTTTATCGTCTGCAGTTCTTCCTAATTTAGGCGATGCTAAATCTATATCGGAAAATAATCCTCCAAAATCATCTTCACTTTCCTGACCTATTGTACTGTCTTCGATACGTTTCATAGAACGTTCTAATGCAGGCAGGATATTTTCTTTCTTATTTATCAGGTCAATTATAGATGAATAAAGATTTTCAGGCTGAATAAAATATCCTAAATTTTCTATACAGGTTTGTTTGACGTCTTCTTTTAAATTTTCATCTTTACCATTCCACGCTTGTTGGAATGTTAAACCATCATAAGACAGCTCATCATTCACGTGCATTTCTATTTTCTCTGATAGGTATTTATAAAAGATAAATCCTAATGAAAAATACATAAAATCACTGGGTGACATATTTCCTCTCAAGGCATTTGCAACCATCCATAGTTGATTTCGGAGTTTTTCCTGTAATTCTTCGCTCATTTTACGGTTTATTTAAGTTGTAATAACAACTATTATTTTTTATTTATTTTTTCTAAAAGATTGTTTCAAAAGACTGGTGATATAATCTATATCATCCAAATCAGAAACTTTTATCTCATAAGAGCCATTTCCCCAATGCCCGACATTAGAGACATCTCTGGCTACTTTTTTTTGGTCTTGCAAGTCTCCGCTTTTAAGATTTACATAGATTTTGATTCCTTTGCCCTGCAAAACAAGATCACAAAAAATATTATTATTGACTTTAAATCCAACGGTCTGTTTTTTTGCCTGGAATGTAACATCATCCCCCAATGAAATCAACCTTCGTTTGATTTCATCATACAGTTCTAGAGTTTCGGAACTTGTTTTTTGCAGAAGGTCTTGTTCTGTAAAAACTTTTATTTCTTTGTTTACAGCTTCAACGGTTTCATCTTTTTTAGATATTGTTTTAATACTTTCTTTTGCAGATATTTTCTGTATCTGCTCAAAAGATAGGGTATCGTTCTCAAATCTTTTAATTTCCCATAATTCGATAGGTAAATCTTTAAAATTGATTGCTTCTCTCTGATAATTTGTAAATTGGGGAGAAATAAATATCACTTTGGATTGGCTCCAGTCAACATCAGTTCTTTTAAGTGTATGCTTTTGTTTCTCGTTAAATTCCAAAATAAAATCTGCCTTATTATTAAGCATTAATGATAAATAAGCATATCCTTGGTCTATTACACTGAAATTTTTATCTCGTTTATATTCTATAATTGTAAAAGAATTTGTCTCTCTATCAAAAGCCAATGTATCTATGCGAAAATTATTCAGAAAAAACTCAGAACAAATAAAATCTAAATGTAACAATGTCTGTAGATTTCTTTCTACCAAAGTTTGGATTTCTTTTTCAAATCTGAATGGGAACTCTTTTACAATTTTTAGTTCATTCCCAATTTTTAATATAGCCATATAGGTATTTTGGTTTAGTCCCAGCTAAAGACTTCAATAATATTTCTTAATTTCTGAGAGACTCTTTCCATTATACTGCGACGCTCTCTAAGACCTACTTTTTTTTGTTTTACAGCCTCCTGTATTATTTCCGGCTTTTCACGTTGCAAGTAATCATATTCGATAATATATGCCGATAATGCGGTTGGGTCAATATCTTCCTCATTTGCTAACTTCTGAATAGCTGAATCTCTTTTTTTTCGGATAAATTCGTTCAACCTGCTTTCCAGGTCAATAGAACCATCTGCTTTCGATTTTTCAAAACCGTCTTTATTATTATCAATATTTTCTTTAATAAAATCGTCAATCAAAACCGCTTTGTTACGCATCTGCGAATCATTGACCATTGTATCCAAAATTTGCTGGCGTTCTTTTTTATAATCACTGTTATTAGGATTAAGACCAGCTATCAATGTTAATATATATGCCACATTGATGATATCACTATGTAGTAATTCCAAGCAAAAATCAATATCTTCTAATCCTTGCGGGTCATTTCCGTAAGGAGCTGGATCTTCGCCAACTCCAGAAGGCTCGGTAGAAGGAGCAATAACGCCTGTAGCAATATCCATATACTTACTTCGGAAATCCATAAATTCCTGCTCAGTCATCGGGAAAGACTCTTCGGATGTATCAAAGTCTTCATATATCTGGATTTCTGCTCGTTTTTTAATAATCTCACGAAATGAAAGTACAAAATCACGTTTGTCATATTCGCTTTTCAAAGTGTCTATAAATTGGACTTCAGGATATTTTTCTTTGAAATCCTCCAATAATTGTGAGAATTCTTCTTTTACTTCTACATAAGGTTTCCTGATAATAAATTCGTTCGGTTGGTTATTACTGAATAATTTAATAGCTGCATCAACATTTGACTTCAGGTCACGAAAGCAGACTATTTTACCAAATCTCTTTTTTTCGTTCAGAATCCGGTTGGTTCTGCTGAATGCTTGTACCAACCCGTGATATTCCATATTTTTATCTACATATAATGTATTCAGTTTTTTTGCATCGAAGCCTGTTAAAAACATATTGACCACCAAAAGCAAATCAACCGGTTCCATATCTTCTTTTTTCTTCTTCATTCTAAAATTGACGTCATCATAATAAGCTCCGAAATTTTCAACTGAAAAAGAAGTGTCAAACAATTGGTTGTAATCATTCATAATGCTTTGCAATTCATCTGCATTTACCTTTTCATTAGCAAAGCCTTGATTCATTCCTGTTTTTTCGTCATCCTGATTATCATTGGCTGCGTATGTAAATACGGCTCCGATTTTAATGGTCGGATTCAGTGATTTGAATATTTTGTAATATTTCAATAATGCTGGAACGGATTGAGTTGCAAATAAAGCATTGAATTCTCCATCATATGTTGATTTGTTGAAGTTATTCAAAATGAATTTTGCGATTTCATTCATTCTGGAATCCTTCATATAATCTCCCGTTAGTTCATCTTTTCCCTTGTAATATTCAACTAGAAAACCAAGAACATTCTCATCTGCAATTGCGTCTTTTATAAGATATTTATGTAGGCAGTCTTCAAATATTTCAGCAGTAGTATGGTCATTAGAATTTTCCGCAAAAATAGGAGTTCCTGTAAATCCAAATACCTGTAGATTTGTAAAAAAATTTCTGATGTTACGATGAGATTCTCCAAACTGGCTTCGATGGCACTCATCAAAAATCATAACGACTTTTTGTTCCCTTACTTTCTGCAAATGTTTATTGTAACGGTCTTTAGTCACAGCATTGTTCAGTTTTTGAATGGTAGTAATGATAATTTTTGAATTTCCTCCCAAGCGCTTAATCAACTCATAGGTATTATCCGTACTATCAACGGCTCCCTTTTCAAAAGCATCATATTCGCTTTGCGTTTGGGTATCCAAATCACGCCTGTCTACTACAAAAATCACTTTGTCTACGCCATCAATCTCAGCTGCCAATTGTGCCGTTTTGAATGAGGTTAAAGTTTTACCCGCTCCGGTTGTATGCCAGATATAGCCATTTTTGCTCGTATTTTCAATTCTGTCCAATATTTTCTCTACAGCATAATATTGGTATGGACGTAAAACCATCAATGAACGGTCTCCCTCATGCAAAACAATATATTTGCTAATCATTTTTCCTAAACTACACTTTTCAAGGAAAAAATTAGCAAATAAGCTTAGGTCATTGAACGGATTATTCAGCATATCCGTCCAATTGAAAGTATATTTGAATCCGCCATTTGGATTATTAGCAAAATATCTTGTATTTACACCATTGGAAATAACGAATAACTGAATATAATCAAACAAGCCCTCAAAGGAAGTTTTATGATAGCGCTGAACTTGATTATACGCTTCCTTGAGCTCTGTCCCTCTTCTCTTCAGCTCAATCTGAACCAACGGAATACCGTTAATAAGGATGGTAACATCATATCTGCACTTTTTTCTTCCCTCTGTTGTTATCTGGTTAGAAACCTGAAATTCGTTTTTACACCATTTATTTTTATTCAGAAATTCAATCCATACACGTTGTCCGTCTTCGGTTTCCAAAGGATATAAATCACGAAGTTTTTTTGCTTTTTCAAATCTAGAACCTCCTTCCAGATGAATACGGATTTTTTCAAATTCCTTATCTGTAAAAGATGATTTTCCAATTTCTGCCAATCGTTTTTTGTTATGCTTTTCTAATTGCTTTTTGAAATTAGCATAGAGGTTTTCTTCTTCCTTTAGTTGTACATACTCATAACTATTATCAATTAGAGTTTGTATGAGTCCGTTTTCGAGGGCTTGTTCACTTTGAATGGTCATTAGTCATATTAATTTACTGAATTCAAAAAAAGTAATGATGTTTATTATTAATTTTTAATGTACTAAAATATTAAATGTTTTCGTGTTCATAAAGCTTTTTTAAACTTTTGTTAAAAGGATAAAGTTAAATCATTAATAACTAATCCTTTTACGGTTTTCCTTAAAATACAAAATGTACGGTACACATTTCAATCTTAAATCATCTCAACTTTGCTTAAAATCAATTATATATCATAATTAACTTATAATTTGCTTCTCAATGTCAGCAATTAAATCATAATTAAATAAAAATTTTCTTTTTTTTGTGGAGTTAATAATTTGATTTTGATATTTATCAATTAAATATGTCTCTATTTCTAATCTTCCAAAATTGACTTCTATGTAAGTAATAAATAATTCTTCATCGAAATATTTATCCAACATTGCTTCTATTTCTAAGTCATATTTATTTCTCGATTTATTTCCTCCAAACTTTAGATTACCAATTTGCTTTCTAAAAGTATGATTGACTGTTCTGGTAATATCAGACATTCTTTTATACAAATTGCCTGTCTCTCCAATATATATTATATTATTATTCGCTTCAAAGAGGACATATATGCCAGAAACACTTTTAAAATATTGTGTTCTCCAAGATAAAGTTCTTTCAAACTTAATCTTGGGAGATTTAAGTAGCAATTTTTCAGCAAGGATTAAATTTTTATATAATTCACTTTCTTCAAGATTAAAAATCATCGTTTTAATATTTTAGTTTTTCAGATTCTCTACTTTAAAGCTAATTTCAGAATAATTTATTGCTTCATTTTGCATAGTTTCTTAATGTTAATTATGATCTAAAACCAATTCTTGGACTGGAATTATTGGTGAGTTCTCCTTCCATTTTAGCCTTAATTACTAAATAATTATTCAATTCCTGCAAAGAAACTGATGGCTTATTATTTTTTACCGTTTCCAAAACTATCGATTTTGTAATTCTTAAATTGTCTTTCAATGCTTTTCTTGAAGCCTCGTCGCATAAAAATTTAATGTCACTTGAAACATAGTTTTGGGTTGCTTTGGATAAATCATCGTAATTTAATCCGATTTCTGTTGGACGTTTTTTTAAATAAAATTCAAACATCAATTTTCGAGCTTCAAAATCTGGTGGTGGCAAATAAATATGTTTATCTAATCGTCCTGAACGTAAAATTGCTGGGTCTATGGCATTTGGTCTATTTGTAGCACCTATAATAAAAATTCCGTCATCTCCACAATTATTCATCTGTGCTAAAAATTCATTGACTGCACTAGTATTCATATGACTTATGTTTGATGTATCTCGACTTGGAACCAAAGCATCTAATTCATCAATAAAAATTATACTTGGTGCATTTTGTTTTGCTTCGTCAAACAGGTTTTTAATATTTTCCTGTGATGCGTTGACAAATTTACTTTGAATGTCTGAAGGTTTTATCTGATAAAAATTAAAGCCGATTTCTTCGGCCATTTTCTCCGCAAAAAATGTCTTACCGCAACCTGGCGGACCATACAATAGCATTCCATTTGGAATTGTTAGTCCATATTCTGCATACCGTTCTTTTTGATTTAACGCATCAATAACATCTAACTGAATGGTGTTTTTCAGCTCTTGCATTCCTGCAATGGCTGAAAAACCTTTTCCTTTTTTATTTTCTTTGGGTTGAATTTTAGCAACTTTTTCTTCTTGAATTGAAAGTTCAACTTCCAGTTCTCCGTTCAAAGTTTGAATGAATTCTTTTACAGATTTAAAACGGTTTTCCGCTTTTGGCTGTAATGCTTTTCGGATTATATTTTGTGTTTGCTCGTCTATCTTATCAGAAAACTTTAGAGACTTTTTTCTTTCGTCTAAAATGACTTCTTCTAATTGTATTTTATCGGATTTGTATTTTGAAATTTCAATAAAATAGGGTGGCAAACCTGTCAATAAATGATAATACAAAGCTCCAACCGAATAAATATCGCTCTGAGCAGAAAAGACTTTATTAAAAGTTTCATTAGCTGTATAAAACAAATTCAAACCGTCTTTTAAAAATTCTTTGTTGGACTGTTGCAAAAAACGAGCATATCCAAAATCTATAATTTTTGGAATGGTAACTTTGCCTGATAAATCCAACATTATATTTTGGTTGGTAATGTCGTTGTGAATAATTTGTTTGTTGTGTAGATAATTCAAACCATTTAAAACACTCAAAATAATACTTTTTGCTTCGTATAAACTCAACGTGTTTTCACGTTTCATTCTATCTGCCAGAGTTTCTCCGCTTACAAAGTCTAATACTACATAAGCGAATTTTTGGTTTTCAATTACGATATTTCCACTGTCGTTGTACTTAACCAAATTGGAATGTTTGATTTGCTTTAAAATTTCAATTTCTAAAATTTCTCCGTCCTCAATAAACTGTGTCCGATGCAATTTTGCGAAGTCAAAAAGTTTTAGAAACTTGGTTTCTTTAGCTTCATTTTGTACCCGATAAGTTTCGGCATAGCTTCCTTTTTTAAGAAAGAAACTAACCGAATATTTATCGTCAATGATTTGACCTTTTGATAATATAGATTTACTCATCTTTTCGTTTTTCGAATAAACTCATTAATAATCCAACTCCAACAATCACATCAACGATATTCCATAGTTCTCTGCCTAAAGCAATTTTGAAAAAAGGTTGAAATAACAATGCTAATGCTCCATAGATAAACACTTCTGTTTGTCTACTTTGTTGATTAGCTTTATAAGATAGTAATCCAAATCCAATCAATGCAGCAAATCTCACCAATTGGAAATAGCCATAGGGCATATCTAGCAGACAGGTAAATAAAAGAACGGATAAAACTATTTTAATAATTTTATCCATAGCTAAAGTGCTTCGTCAGGATTGCTTGGTCTTGTACTGAAATTACCGTTTGGTTGCAAAATCAATTCATAAACCAACTCATTATTAGCTAGACTCTGAGGATCATCTTTTCCGAAATGTTCCTCTGAGATAAATCCACCTTTTATTTCCCCTCCTTTCATTTCTTTTTCAGGATTCCAGCCTTTTCCGTAATAGAAAAAGGCCTGATATATTCCATTAGGGAAAGAAAAAGTATATGCATCACCAGCTTGTATAAAAGCGTGTCTAACTACTTTGTCATTTTTCTTAATAGTAACTAACACATCAGAATTACTAGTACGCACTTTTATTTGTGAACAACCATAATCATTACAAGATGAGTTACTTCCGTAGTATTTAGAGTAAGGAGTTGAACCCGTGTGTAAAGAATTGGAAATATATCGATCATAAACCTCCTGTTCTTTTCTTTCTTTTTCAAGTTGAGCTTCTCTTTCTATTCTTTCTGCTTCGTTATGTTTTTCTTGCTCAAGACGAACATTTTCCAAACGAATCGTCTCAGCTTTTTCATCTTCTTTTTGTTTTTGCTCAAATTCAATTCGTAGTTGTTCCTCAAGAGCAAGGCGTTGTTTTCTTTCCTTTTCTGATTCGCAAGAAATTAGAAGAATAAGAACAAAAAATGGAAGTAATAGTTTTTTCATAATTTACAATTTTATCCAACCAAAACAGAATCATCTCCACTTGGTTTTTCATCGTTTGGCAATAAATTGATTAAATCAATAACAATAGGATGTAAATCCTTTGTAGTTGGATTTTCCCCGATTTGCTGCAAACCTTCATTTAGCAATTGTCTTGCTCGGTTACTGTCTTTCCAATGGTAAGAACCAAAATTCTGATTGTGTTGTCTGATGAAATTAATAAGTTGATAAACCAAAGTAAGCTGTACAAATAAAGAACTTATTTCAGATAATAAATGTTTACCAACTTTAATATCCTGCGTTTTCAAAACTTCTTCCAACTGGCTTCGTAATTGATTTACGACTTGTGTTGAGCCTTCATTTCCAAAATCTTGATTAGCTTTCTCTAATCTATAAAACTCTTCTTTTAGCTCTTCTTCTAATTTTGGCCATTCTGTTCCATCGGCTAGTTCATCAACTACTTTAAGCGCTTTTCTTAGGTTTGTAAGAACTTCTTGTTTGCTGTCAACATCGTTTTTGTTGTTTTCAAATTTCTTTTCTAGTTCGGCAATTTCAGTTTCTGCTTTTTGAACTTTATCTTCTTGAATTCCTTCTTCTTTCAGTTCTTCGATGCTTCCTTTTGCTTTACGGATTTCATTAGAAAGCCAACTGGTATCAATAGACTGAATACTTCTCTCAACTGTAGCTTCGTATGAGAAATCTAAATAAGGTATATACGCTGTTACCGTAATTTGTTCTGACCTATCTACATTTACAGTCAAATCTACATCGCTATTTTCGGGTAGTAATGCAGGCAATTCTGCTCCGCTTATAATGATGTCAGTAACGTGATTATTATAAATTGCTCTTGTTCCTTCTGCTTCGTGTTCTCCTTCATAAATTGGAATTTTAATAAAATCAGATTCCATTCCTGGGCGGATTTGTTTCTGAGTTCTTAATCCATTTCTAGTTCCAATTGCTGGAATCGACTTGTTTTTTTCCAGATTCTTTAAAGTTTCAAAAACAATTTTTCCAGATTCTCTTTTCTTAATTTCAATTCCAAAATTATAAGCCAACGTTGCACTACCAATTTTAGAACCTTGAATTACGGTAAATTCTTTAGGTTCACTTTCTAAAATATTTCCTTTATCATCAAATAAGGTGATTTCAAAACTATTGGTTTTGCCTTCTATTAATTTGGTTTCAATTACTTCTCCAATTTCATTGATTTCTACTTTTCCGCTCGACCAAGCCTTATCACTTCTTGTAATTTCAGCAAGAACTTTTTCGGGAATTGTTCCTTCGGTTTTATCTGTTAGAACTTTTAATGTAACAAACTCTTCCAATTCCACAGTTGACGCTTCGTGACCGATTTCGATTTGAATTTTTGATTTATCTCTTGTTTGTTCTTTAATTGCCTCTGAAATTTCAACAGTTGAAGCGTATAAAGCTGCACCTTTAGATACAACTGTCATTGGGTCAACACTTGTGTCAGGCTTACAGATTTGCTGTTCGAGCATTTTTCTTACAACTGGCGAGAATGTTGGGCCTCCAACTAAAATCAGTGAATCCAAAGAAGAACCTTTTAAATTTTTACGTTCTAAAAGTTTTTTACAAATGTCAATAGCTTTCTGGAAAATCGGATCTAAAGCTCTTTCCATATCACTTTGGGTAACCGTAATATCTAGTTCAAACTCTTCTCCATTATCATCTTCTCCCGGAATATCGCCCAAATCGGATAAAATATTATGCGTCTCGTTAAAGGATAATTTTATTTTAGTCTCCTCAGCGTAAAACTTCATCGCATCACGCAAAATTTGTTTTTTGTTATCGTTTGCTAAAATGGAACTAATCTCATAATTTTGTTTGATGTAAGGTAAAATGATTTCGTCTACAATTGCCAAATCCAGATTTTTACCTCCAAGATAATTATCTCCTTCCGTATCGATTACGTTCATAATGCCATCTTCTACTTTGAGGATAGCAGCATCGAAAGTTCCCCCACCAAAATCGAAAACCAACCAAAAGCCGTCTTTCTTTTTGCTGTCTAAACCGTAAGCCATTGCAGCGGCAACTGGTTCTTGCAACAATTCTATATGATTAAAACCAGCCAACTTCGCAGCTTCTCTGGTAGCTTCTTTTTGATTGTTACCAAATGCAGCGGGAACGGTAATTACAACCGCATTTACATTTTCATCTTTGATAAATGTCTTTAAGGTTTTTAAAACTTCTGCGGAAAGTTCTTCCGAGTTTAAGTCTTTTCCAAAATTAGAACTAATGTATTTTTTATCTGTGCCCATCGTTCTTTTAAACTCAATGTAAGAATTGGAATCACTGTTATCCCAAGTTTTCATAGCACCTAATTTATCTCTTTTAAGGGCATTATAAGCACTGTCACCAACTTGAATAGCTTGTTTTTTATTGATATAAACACACGATGGCATCGTGTCCTTTAGTGTATCAGTTTTTTTAATCGTAGCCTCACCATTTTCTATTCTTGAAATAGCGGAATTGGTTGTACCTAAGTCTATACCGTAATCTATTTTAGTTCTTCCCATAGTTTTATTTTTTTATTCTCCTACACTTACTTCAATTTGTGCAGATTGAATCATTTCGTTTTTAAAATTCACTTGAGGTTTAATAATTCTTGTAATAATTTGTTTTCCTTTATCCAATTCTTCGCTGGGAATAAAATTGGCGATTACTTTCATTCCTTCATTATATTCTTTGCCTAACATTTCAACCAGTTCATAACCATTAGATGCAAAGTTGTCTTGAATACGTTTTACCGATGCTGACAATTGCTTCAAGCCTTTTGTATTTGCGTCCATCTGTTGCAGGTTTTTATGAATACGTACAATTTCATCAGCCACTTTCAAAGCCAAAGAATGGTCAATTTCAATAGTGGAATTTGCAGAAACCATTTGTTTTTCTTCTTGTTTTAATTTCAATTGAGTGTCCAACATTTCAACCAGTTTACTGTCTAATTTGATGCTTTCTTCTTCCAAAGATTTTTTGGTATTTTTGATTTGGGTTTCTACATCGGTTTTGCTGTTGGCAATACGTTTGCCTAAAAGCCAATAAATAACACCCCCAAAAAGTAGGGTTGCCAAAGTGGCAATAATCCAATACAGCTTGTTTTGGTTTACATCCTTGTCCAGTTTGGAAATACCATCTTTTGCTGAAGTTTCTGTTTGCTGAATTTTTGTCCCTAAATCATTGGCAATCTTCTGAATATTTTCAATATTTTGATTTGTTTCTGCTTTAAGACTATCAATTTGTTTGTTCTGATTTTCGCTCTTTAGAGAAAGTTTTGCTATTTCAGCTTTTTGCTGAACGATTGAAACTCGTTGACTATTTAGTTTTTGGTTTAACGAAACAATTTCTTGCTGTTGTTTTTGTTGTTCTGTTTTTTGTTTTTGTGCAAAAATTATTATTGCGCTAAGAAGAACGGGAATAAGTATTAGTTTTTTCATAGTTAAAATTATTTAGTTGCAAGCTCTTAAAAGTATGATGAAAAGTATAATTCCTATAATCCAATAAATACAGCCATTATTGCCATTTGAGTCACTTGTTCTGTTTGCAGGTTGATATGTATTTTTTGGTTTATTTGAAGAAGGTGCTGAAGTAATAATTGTTTTCCAATAACAAATATACTTTACTTGATTTTTCTGATTATAATTTAGTTTATCGATTAAAAAATCAACTAAAGCTTTATACTCTGTTACTTTAGAGTATTGAATTGAATTTTTAATTTTTTCAACATTATGGAGCGGTATTGTTTCTTTTATTAATTCGACAACTTTATCCCAATCCAAAGAATTAGCAATCATCTGATTAACTTTTGTCCAATTTATAGATTGATTATATCCCATTGGCATTTGTAAAACATCCTTTGTGATCTTTGCCTCGTTTGTTTGAAATACTTCTTTTATAGATTTTAAAATATCTATCGCTTGTGAAAGCTCTTTGTCTTTCATCCCTTCAAGCGTACTAATATTTTCTTTAATTTTCTGTTTGGTTGCAACACTTACAGCTAATATTTCTGCAGTATTTAACAGGTTCAATGCTTCTTGTAAGTAATTGCCTGTTCTTTTTTGCTTATCGCTTTCATTATAATAATCAATTCCGCATTGCAGTATTTCATTAGCAACACTATCAGAAAGCATCTTGTATTGTAGATTGCCAGCTCCAAGAATGGATTTTAAGAGAGACAGTTCATTTTTAATCGTTTTATGAAGATCAATCCCAAAATGATAGGCGTTACCTTTATTGTTTTTACGTTGGCTTTGAGTTTTTTCAATTTGTGATTCAATTTTATGAATAGGATCTTCGGTAAACTTATTGGAAAGATATTTTTGTGTAGTTCCTGTGCAATTGCTGAACAATTCTATAATTTCCGAAGTTGAATACTTATTTTTGAATTGAGTTAGTAATTCATCAATCAATATTTCAATTTGTTTGTTTCTATCTATAGAAAAAGTTTCATCAGCAACTGAATGCACAAAATCTTTAAAACTTTCCGATTCTATCAGTTTTATTTTTGATGTTATTCCTTTCTTTAATTTCTCCTTGGAATCTTCCAGTATATAAAGAGTCCCAACATTGTTGAACGCTGAAAAGTTTTTGGATGTGACTTCTTTTTCGTCTGTTAATTTGCTCCAAATCTCAATAGCTTTTTCTTTATTTCCATTAATTAGATGTTGAATTGCAGTTGTGTCAACAGGGTTCAAATTGGTAAACCAAAATAAAGAATGGGCAACTTTGTTCTGATTTTGTTCTATATCAGAAAAAGCCTTCTCTATAACGCTATTTGTTCTGCTAAGCGAATTGAAAAAAGGAAAGTCATATTCAGAAGTTATTTCCTTACCAACTTTTGCATAAGCTGTTACTTTACCTTTTCTGCTCAATATTTCTCTTGTGGAAGCGTTTGAGAGTATTCCAGTAATTCTGTAAGGATTACTTAGTATTGATTTCATCTATAATATTTACGTTTTACAAGTTAAATTAGTTTTCTTTATTATTATTACGGTTTTCCGTAATTGTCTTTAAAATATGTTGCAATGAGTTCAAATGTATGGGCATATAAACGATGAACTTAATCTGTCCAAATTAATTTTTATTGTTAAAGTAATTTATCCTGCCTCATCTTTAACATAGAGAGGAATTTGTAAGATAATACCCTTTTCAATATATCTTATAATTTTTACTAAATAACAAAAAATATCGACTTTCGTCGATATTTATAATATTAAAGTTTATAAAATTGTTAATATATTTTCAAAGCTAATCAAACCTCTATAATGATTTAATAGAAATTTTGTAAGTGCATACCGTCGATTTCATAAAGTTTTGACTTCTTAAGAAAAAATATATTTTCATCAGGATTTTCTTTTATTTTGATTTTTAAATTTTTCTTCCAGAACTTTTGTCTCGCTTATCATTGAATCAATTTGAGATTGACTTATTTTAGAAAACATATCAAGTAAATCAATTTCTAAAAAATTACAAATCGCAATAACAATTTCAATTGATGGATTGGTATTGCCTCTTTCTATTCTACCAATATAATCTTTAGAAAGGTCTATCTCAGTCGCTACTTGAAATTGTGATAGTCCTTTTCTTAAACGATGTAGTTTAAAAAAAATTCCAATTTGATTTTTTATTTCTTCCGACTTCCATTTATACATTTAGTAAATTTTATAAATAATTATGTTTTTCATAGAGACTTATAGTGCGTTATGAATAAATATTATTATATTTGTAATACAATTTACACAAGTGTGGTTTAGCGATAGTTCAAAGAAATATAGAAGATATTGCTCAAATTCTCGACTGGAAAACTCGCACTTTTCAAAAAGCGACGAGTTGAAAAGTAAATGTACGACGACCTCGACAGGGCTCTTTTATCGTTGCCTGGAATACCAATACTACTAGGCGGTAAGTTGAGCTTCATGCTTTTTTCTCGTTATGTTTAATGAATTAGGAGATATAATAAATAGTAAAATTCACATTGCTGATCTAAGCAGTTCCTTTCAGCAATAATTCAGATAAATGCTTATGAAAACAACAGAATCTTTGCCCCGCAAATTGACCAATCTTCAGTTATACGAACTGCTTAAAAAAGGCAATCCGACCGCTCTGGAATACATTCATTTGCGTTACAAAAGACTTCTTTTCTGGGTAGGACTGCAGGTGTTGAAAGATGATTTCGTAGTGGAAACTATTGTTCAGGATACCTTCCTAAAATTGTGGCTACACCGCGACACCATTGAATCGTCTGATCATATTACTGGCTTTTTACGCTTTGTGATGAAAAGGGATTGTATCGCATATGTGACTGCGCCAAGAAATAAATTTACCCGCCTGATGGCCTCTCTTGACAGTTTTGATAATTATCAGGAGTATCTTGCAGGCTACGATCCTTTGAAAGATAAAGAGTATTTACATAGCCAGGAATCAGACCAAAACAAATTCGACGAAGTCACAAAGGTCTTACCAGTATTGAACCCCAAAAGAAAACACCTGATAGAACTTTGTTTAGAATATGGCTTCCAATACAAACCCATTGCAGAGGCTATGGGAAGCAGCGTGACAGGCATCAGTATGGAGGTGAGTAAAGCCATCGATGAGCTTCGGAAAATTCTTAAGGTCACCTCGTTTGAGCAGCCGGAGGAAAAACCTATCAATAAAGAAGAGCGGTCAGAACAACTCAGCAGTCAGCAGCTGGAGATCATCAAAAGAAGGTTTGGACAGAAATCTTCTTTTGCGGTGATTGCAAAAGCACTCAAACTACCTGAAAAGGAAGTCCATCGGGAATTTATTTACGCCTATCAGCATCTACAAAATCAAAACCGATCTGAAATACCACTTTGATATGGAAAAATCCACGATAACCCTGACCCGGAAAATTCAACTGTTAATTGATGTTCCATCCGATGATAAAAGCCAGATGTGGGAAAAACTCTACCGGTATCAGAACCGTTGCTTCCGGGCGGCTAATCTGATTGTTTCACATCTTTATGTACAGGAAATGATCAAGGATTTCTTTTACCTCACCGAAGAAATCCAATATAAGTTAGCTGATGAAAAAAAGGATGAAATGGGAATCTTTGACCGTTCGAAAACAAACACGACGGCACGCCTGGTTTTTGACAAGTTCAAGGGAGAGATTCCCACAGATATTCTGGGATGCCTGAACAATACAATCCAGTCCACCTTTTCTAAAAACAAAGCCGACTACTGGCAGGGATCACAATCACTGGGAAACTTTAAAAAAGACATTCCTATTCCGCTTCCGGTCAAGTGCATCAGCAAAATGAAATATAATTCTGAGAAGAAAGCATTTACCTTCAATATGTTTGCGATTCCGGTCAAGACCTATTTAGGCAGAGATTTCTCTGATAAACATTTAGTGCTCGAGCGCCTTCTAAGAGAAGAGATCAAACTATGCAACTCAAACGTTCAACTGAGAGATGGGAAAATCTTTTGGCTGGCAGTCTTTGAATTTGAAAAGGAAGACCACGGTTTAAAACCCGAAATCATTGCTGAAGCTACCTTATCATTAGAACATCCAATTGTGGTAAAAGCCAACAATGTGCGAATGAATATTGGCTCGAAAGAGGAATTCCTCTACCGCAGGTTGGCGATCCAGGCCAGTAATAAAAGGATTCGAGCCGGAGTCGCTTACTCTCGTTCAGGACACGGAACCAAACGGAAACAGAAGGCACTGCAAAAAACAGAGAATCTGGAAAACCGTTTTGTCAGTCATCATCTTCATATGTATAGCCGTATGCTCATTGATTTCTGCATCCGGCAACAGGCGGGCACACTGATTCTAAAAGATCAGGAAGACAAAATTGGGATTGCAAAAGAACAGGAGTTTGTACTTCGCAATTGGAGCTACTATGAATTGCAGACCAAAATAAAATACAAAGCAGAAAAGGCCGGTATCGAATTGATCATCGGATAGCTAAAAAATTGAGGGTGCTTGTAAACCCGTAGGGTGAGGTTTTGAACACTCACTAAATGCTGGAAACTAACTACTTTTTCTGGTGTATACAACGGCGTGGGTTTCTTTTTTCACCAAAACTTTAGCACTGAAATGTTGAACATCTAATGTCTGTTCTTCAAAAACCTGTAAGTTTGTGGTCTTACTCGCTCTCTTGCGAGCTTATAATTTTTTCCCATTTGCTGTAACAGTTGTTTGAACTTCAGAAGGTTTATCTGTAGTTAATGATATGAATGATTGCTATTTCATACAAAAACATCTATTTTGATTGAAATAACGAACATCCGAAAATAACATTTGATTATTTACAAATTCAACTGATAAGAAATGGAACGGCCACCACCCGATTTTAGAAAAACTCCAATTTCGGAAAGATGTTGCAAATCTCTGGTTGCAGTAGCTTTAGAAATTTTGTTGATAGACATATACTTTTTCGCATTCATTCCGCCAACAAAAGAATTTTCTCCCATTTCTGTCATTTTCTGAATAGCCTTCAATTCTCTTTCATTAAGTTGGTTTTTAAATTGATCGAAAAACAAAGTTTTCTTCAAAGTAAAAAGTGCTTGATTTTTAGAATCGAGTAAAGCATCCTGCAATATTGAGCAAAAATAAAGCATCCAGCTGTTTACCTCAAGATTTCGCTGAGCCAGCTTTAATTCTTCGTAGTAACGGTTTTTATCCTTTTCAATAGATTTTGAAATACTAACAAAAACAGGGGTTTCAAGTTTCTCGGACAAAGCTTTTTCCGCTAAAGCACGTCCAATTCTCCCATTTCCATCTTCAAAAGGATGCAGCGTCTCAAAATATAGATGCGCTAATGCCGAAAGCACGACACCTTCTCCGATTTTCCCGATGTCGTTCATTTCAAAGTCATTATACCATTTCAAAAATTGCGGTATCATCAGTGGCAAATCCTCAGAAGGTGGGGCTTCATAATGGATGACGAAATCACCAAATTTACCGGAGACCACTTGCATAGGCTCTATTCCTGTTCGAAATTGTCCGGCATTAATTCCTTTTTCATTTTCCATCAGGATATGGTGCCAGTCCAAAAGTATTTTTTCGGAAATTGCCTTGTGATAGCTGTTTTGAACCTCTATCATCAAATGTGCAATGGCATTTGCCTTTTTGTTCCGGTTGTTTTGATGGTAATCTTTTATACCTAAATTGGCTTTCAGTGAGGACATCACATCTTCCCGACTAAAATATTCGCCTTCAATTTCTGATGTTTTCAGTGCTTCAGAAAGCATAATTTCAGCAAATAAATCTTCTTTATTTTCTTCAGAAAAGCCCATCACAATTCCAGATATTTCGCCCAAATCGTGCGCAAACTGTTGAATCAGCGGAATGATTTCTCGCTTATTAAATATGAATTTCGGGAAATCTTCTGATTGCCAAATATATTCCATGAGCTGATTAAATAATTTATTTGGCTCAAATATACTAAAATATATGAGCCGATTAATGTTTTTAATCGGCTCACGATTTTGTTTTTTGAAAGAATCAGCATTTTTAGAACTATATTTCTTAAGATTTATTTGGATTCACTATCCACGTTCTATTAAATTATTTTGATTTCATACTCGCTTCAAATCCATCTTTAAACCTCAAAAAATCTTCTGCTTTCTTTGGATTACTCTTAATCCATGACTGCATTATTTGAGTATTTTCGCTCAAGATTTTAATCTCATTTTCATCGTAGATATTTTTTCCTTCATCAGCAATTTCATTTAAAATATCTTGACGTAGTTCACTTTTCGCTTTGATGCTTTCTCTGTACCAATTGGTAGAGAAGTTGATTGAGGCGATAAATACTAAAACTGAAAAGACAAAAACTCCAATTCCGCTCCAAATAAATATCTTCTTCCATTTTATATCCTTTCCAAAACCTTTCAAATCATCTTTAGTTTCTTTTGAGAGAACTGTCTCTATCTGAGTAGGAATACTGGCAAGAAATTCAGTTCTCTTGGCTTCCTCTAATTTTGAAAATCGAACTGCATCATCATAGATTGAATGTATCTCTTGCAAACTCATTTGTATCTCGTTTAACAGCGTAGTATGGTTTTCAATGGCAAATTGAAGTTTAATATTTTGTTCAATATTCTCCATATTTGATTTGATGACATTTTCTAAAATTTCCATTCCGTTACTTTTAGATTCTTTATTTTCATTTTCCATATTTATTTTTTTAATTATTAATTACCTTCTAAATTTTCGCTTCTTTTTCCAGAGTTCGTCTTCGTCCTGAGTAACATAGGTCGGATTAAGAAAGTCACTTAGTAACCCTCTTGCAATTTCTATTAGGCTTTCATTAATTTCTGATTTTAGATGACTACTTGCATAATTTATGACACCATTCTGACTCAATGCTTTTACCGCATCACCAAGATCAGAATCTATTGCCGACAGAGAGAACCCGACATTTTTCCGGAAGAAGAATCCGTTTTTCTCTTGACTACTATCAATTTTATTTATCCAGAAGTCTTGAATTTCATTTTTTTTACCGGCTTTAAATTCTCCTTTATATTGGATCTTTACAGAAAATCCTTTTTGCTGTAGATTTTCCCGAAATTCCTTTAAATTGTCAGCGTGTTTTTGTGCTTCCCTGACGACTCTTTTCATTTCAAACACAGATTTTATTTCAGAAATTTTCAATTGATTTGAAATTTCAGACAATTTATATCCCGCTTTATAAATTCTTTTTGTTTGATGATTTTTGTCTTTTTGCATCACAATTCGCATTCCCGAAATTCCGTCTTTGATATTTGAAGACAATTGAATTTCAAAACCTCTTTTCTTCATTGCTACAATCAGATTATCAAAATTATCTTCTGACCTAATAACTTCGGTTAAGCTTTTCAGCATTTGTTCTTTTTTCTGAATTCCAATTTCGACATCGGTCAATAATCCTTTCTCTTTGCAAACTTCTCTGACAGCTTCACCAAATTTCTTTCCGATATCGTGTGCTTTCACGGTGCACTTCCCCGAAATATCAATTCTGTTTACTACAAAATGAATATGCTTATGTTTCGTACTGTTGTGAATATCCAATCGGTACTGATTTTTGTTTGTAACTCCAATTTTTCCTAAAGCTCTGGTCGCAATTTCTGCGAGTTCTTCATCTTTCAATTTTCTGCCAATTTCGTCCGGTTGAGAAATGTAGCCTGTCAATGCCCATTTCTTCACTTTAGGATTTCGCTCAGCTACGGTTTTCATTTCGTTAAACTGACCTTCAGAAGTATTGCTTAGAAGATAATTCGAAGCCACCATCTCCGCTGTTCCTTTGTCGTTTCCATTATATTCCAAAGCGATTTTTGATATAGCTCTTGTAGTTGCGGAATTATTCATTTTTCTGAGTTTTAGAATATAAATATTGATGAATTAATTCGATAAGATTTTCAATTCTCAATAAAATTTCTTTCTTATTTTCAAAAACATTCCATTCCCGATTTCGCAAAAGATTGGTTATTTTTTTGAAATACATTCCATATTGAAGTAACACTTCATCAGTTTGAAATTCATTAATTTTTAGCTCTTTTTCTAATAAAACATTCCGGATATACGTGGACAATTTTAGCGGATATTTTTCTTGATTTTGAACTAAAATATCATATTCAGCATTGGTCATTCTGATTGAAATTACTTTATCCATTTTTTTGTTTTCTTTAGTTTTCAAACCACCTTTTCTGCCCAAATCCTGAAAATATTTTTTTCTATTTTCCCGAGCAATCTTTGCTTCATTTTCTTTGGTGGCTTGGTTTATAAATTCTTGTAAAAAATCTTTTTCCATTTCATTAATTTAAAAGTATTTAAAAAACATTTCTGACGATAGGAAGAAATCAAAAATCCCAATTTTGCAATCAGCGGGTACGCTTATTGTAAACTTTGGGTACTTTTTGCACTAACTACCCACCGTATTTTACCTATGTTTATTTTACCAAGGTTAGTCTCTGAATACCTGTATCTATTTTACTCAGGTATTTAAAAGACAACCTTGTGTTATTTCACTCACCTTCTTCTAAGCTTTACCTGTCTTTCATTGGATGGATTTTTATGAATCAACCAATCATTCAGGTCTTTAAAATCTGAATACAAAACCCGACAATCTTCTGAGTTTTTATTTTCACTTTTAATCATTTCAACTGCACGATTTCCAGCTTCATCATTGTCAAAATAAAGTTCAATATTCTCGTAATCTTTGAGTGAATTCTTAATATTAGAAATCATCGAAACTGAATTCAAAATGATGTAATCGGAAGGTCTTTTTTCTAAAAAGATTTCTACATTTTTAAAGGAAAGAAAATCGAAAACGCCTTCGAAAATTCGAAGTGAATTTGAGTCGCTCTCTATACTAGTGATGTCTTTTTTACCTAAGCAAATTTTAGAATATTTATTACGAATTTCATAACCGCCTGAATCGTTCTTGAAACCAATTCCGAAGTAGTTTTTGTCATTCATCTGATAATGGATTTCCTTTAAAAATTCAGTTTGATTCGCAACTTTTCTTTCATTTAAGTATTCTAAAAGGGCTGGATGCTTAATCTCTTTTGAGTCAAGAATCTCATAATTTTTTCTTAGGTCTTGAAACTTCTGATTAGGAATAATTTGCTTTTGAAAAGAAGAAAAGTTCTGATCTTCTGCCCAAATTAAAATTTCACTTGTAGTTTTGTTCAGATATTTTTTCAACAGATCTACGTTAGTTCCGCTAACCCCTTCTGAAAATAAGTACCAATAGTTTAGACTTTTATTAATTTTAAAAGAGGCTTGGGATTCGTTGGCGAAAGGATTGAGATACCAAGCTTCTTTTTCATTTTGTTTAGTTGGAAGGTGTCCGAGAGAAAGGAGGACTTCTTCCAACGGGATTGTATTTAATTGTTTGCAATTCATAGCTGTAAATTTTCCTTGTTTTGGGTGAGATATTTTTTGTTGAGTTGTTGAGAAAAATTTGTAACCTATTGATTTAATAATATTTAACCACTCAACAAATGCTCAACAATTCAACAAACTAGAGGTTTTACCCTCAACAAATATTCAACAAAAATTGAAGTTTAAAAGTTTGTTGAGTAGTTTGTTGAGTTCAAAGTGTTTGATTTTCTTTTCATTAGCAATCAATTCAACATTTCAACACGTTTATTAAGAATAAAATCTTTTTTTATGGTGAAATAGCGACCAACTGAATTGTTTTGATAGAAAATTCCTGCAAAATCAAGGTCGTATCGGATGTAAGTCAAACCATTATTTTGTGGATTCAAGTTCCAAGTTTCCTTTAAAAGATTTCGAATATCATTTCTCGTCCAATAAGTAAGTCGAAACATTCTAATTATCATATTCAGCAAGTCTTGCGGAACGACATTTATTTCTTCATCATTATTGCTTTCGAAAAACTCGTAAAGCAATTCAATGATCTTAGATTCGAGCTTATTGTTGTTTTTGAAAACTAGTTTCTGAAGTGCTTTTGTTCTGATCTCATCGGCGGAAAACCACATTCGTGTTTTCTTTTCTGTTGAAAATGGTCTTTCTATTAAATACCGCAGAAAATAGGGGATTTCGGAAATGAGGTTATTCAAAAACTCGGTGTTTTCCGTTTTGATCGGATTGATTTTCAAAATCCAAAATCGGATTTCGTTTTCATCGATTTGAATAAAATTCTCTTCGTTATTGGAACAAAGAATAAACTTGGCGAAAAAATCGATTTCTTCTCTGTCTTTACCTTTGGCTTCGAGTTTATCTTTATTAGTTGTTGATAGATATTTCAATCTTTCGGTGATTTCCTTTTTGTCGAAAAAAACTTCATCGATTGCTACTAATAACATTGCTGCCCAATCGCTGTTGAATTGACTTCCGAACGAATCGCCTTTGATGTAGGTCATATTCAACCCGAAAATCTCTCTCAGCCACTTTATAAAAGTTGATTTCCCGGTTGCTCTTTCTTTGGACACCAAACATAGAATCGGTAGAATTTGTGTTGGAAATTGCAGGAGAATTTTCAAATAATCCAAACCCATTTCCAGTTGTTCACCGAAAATGTGCGCTACAAAATTTAAAGAAAATGGAATATTATTTTTTAAATTTTCCTTTTCTGATGAAGGAGCAAATGGAATTTCATTGTAAATATTATAGAAACCCTGAACGATTTGCTTATAATTTAGATGCTCCGGAATGCAACAGAAACCATCAAATTTTGGAACACTTGAAACATACATTTTTCCGTGATCGCTCACGATTGTTTCTCGATTCCAACGAACCAAAACTGAAGTTTTATCGCCAGAAATTAATGGCTTTTCTATCACTTTATAATAGGTGGTTCCAACTCGGATGTAAGGAATTTTTTGGCTCATCTTTGTAGATTTTGGTTAGAATCCACATTTGCCTTTCTCGAATTTTTTCTAAAATTTGCTTCCGCTTCAGATTGAATTTCTTGTAGTGTTTTCTTCTTTCCTTTAGAAATCCAATCCAATAGTTCGTCCTCAAAAAAGTAAAGTTTCTTGCCATTTTTGTAACAAGGAATCAATCTTTTCCGCACAAGAGTATATACAGTAGGTTTTGCCTTACCTATAATTTGGCAAGCTTCTGCAATATCAATCGGAATTCTTTTTACGGGAATTATCGGAGCTTCTTTCCTTTCTACCAGAAATTTAATTTCGGCTATTTCGCTAACCAGATGCGCAACTGCTCTTGGCAGGTTTTCAAATGAAATGTCATTGCTATCCATAACTATTGTTTTTGATTGTTATGGTGCAAAGAAAAAAAGTGATTCCTCTGTGATTGCTATAAATACGCAATCACAGAGGAATCACTAAACATACACTTCATTTTGTAATTTTTTATGTTCGTTGGTAGTATGTCAAGTCTTCTTGAATTTTGATATTACCTTTTTTGGGTTCATCTTTCAAATGTGACTTGATACTATCTAAATCAATATCATCAAGCGAAACGAAAACAGTTTTTAATAATTTTGAAATTCCTTCCTGTTTTATTGGTTTAAAATAATTCCAAATATTCCAACCGAAATGATAAAGGTCTAGATTAGTTAATCCTTTGGTGTGGACAGAAATATCATTAGGAATCTCTTCTTTTTTCGAATACAAACTTACGGCATTACAAAGTGCATCAAGACCTTCATCTGTCACATATAGTGCAAATTGATTCCGGGTATATTCTAGCGCAACTTGCAGTTTCACATTATCATTATGAAGCTTTTTTTCCTTTTGCATATTCCGAAGAACATCCATATCATATTTTTCTGGAAGCGTATCGGAGAAGTTATTTTTTGTTTTCACTTCATTTTGTATTGCCTCATTAAGAGAGTTTTTATTCTTGAAAAATTTGCCGATATTTAGTTTCGGAAGAATTTCATTTAAAAGAACAATGATGATGGCATACACTATAAATGCGCTACCAGAAGCAATCCAAAAAACGATGTTGCCAGAAATATGGGGATTGTTTTTAGAATAAACTTCTTGTACAAAAAGACCAACCACTGCGCAACAAATGATAACGGTAAAATATTTCAAAACAGAATCTAAGAATTTGATATTCATAATTTTTTATTGAAATTATTTTTTCAAAGAATTGAGCTGTATCGCCTGTGCAGCCTTATTTTTTTTCTCATCAACAACTTTTGCATAAACCTGCGTAGTTTTTACGTTCGTATGACCGAGCATTTTACTTACTGTGTAAATATCAGTTCCACTTGAAAGTTGTAGAGTAGCAAAAGTATGTCTAAAATTGTGAAAAGTTATTTTTTTGGTAATTCCTGCATTTTCAATCCACTTTTTAAGTGGTCGAGAAATCCAAGCTGGATTGGTCAAATTTTTAAATACCAACTCAAGCGGAAGACCAATTTCACCACACAGCTGCAATGCTTGCTGAGAAATCGGCATATATTCTACACCTTTGGTCTTTTTTTGAGTGAAGTTTATTTTTGCCTGCTCATTTTCAATTGTTATTTCTTTCCACGTTAGTTTTTGAATATCGGAATGACGCAATCCTGTTAATGCTGAAAAAAGTGCAGCTCTTTTAAGAACTTCAAGTTCGCACGGCGTTTCAACTAAAGTATTAAGCTCATCAAGTGTTAAATATTCTCGTCTCGATTCCTCGTGCGGAATCGCTTTTATTTTTGAAGAAATGTCAGAGGTAAAGAAACCATCAATAAAAGCTTCTTTCAATGCGGCTTTGAAAACAGAAAAATAAGTTGAAGCGGTATTCTGAGAAATAGTATTTTCCTTATTATTTCCACTTTTTGCAGTCAGAAGATATGATTTAAATTTATCACAGAATTTTGTATTGATCTGTGAAAACATAATTTTTTCACCTCCAAAATCTTTGAGAAATTTAATGGAGCGATACCAATTTATTTGTATAGATTTAGAACTGTTTTTATGCCTCTTAGTGACTAGCAAATCAAAATATCTGACAAAATCCTCCTGAGACCTTTCTTTTTCTTCAGCCTTTATTGCTTCAAGCTCACTGTAGAGTTCTATATTATCATATTCCTTTTGACGTAATTTTCGCAGAGAATCTGCATAGAACATTGTCTCCCGATCATTTTCGCTTTTGCAAACGATAATACCATTGTCATCTCTTTTAGGTTTAAATGAAACGGATTCTTGCGTTGTTCTTGCAGGTCTCTTCTTATCAAAATCTACGGTGGTTACGCTTCGGTTCAAGTATTCCCGAATCCTTTGAGCGCAATCTTTTCCGGGAACCATTACAGGATAACTTTCCAAATAAATAAACCATTCTTTTCGGAACTCGGCTTTTCGCAGTCTTACTGTAACTTTAGTTTTCAATAATTCTTTCATTTTCCTTCAAAAATTTTATCAATTAGATTTTTAGGGACATAAACGAAACTCCCAACTTTCTTTGTCGGAATTTTGTTTCTTTTAATTAGGTTTGTTACAGTTCCTGGATCAGCGTAGAATTTTGAACCAATTTCAGAAATTGTATAACAATTACCAACTTCAAAATTGGGTTTCTCAGGAATTTCCTCTGACTTAGCTGGCATTTCAACTGCTGTAAACATTTGTTCTATATCAATTTTGCTTACACGAGTGAGTCGCTCGCCCAAATTGATGGCAGGTATTTTTTTACTTTTAATTAATCTATGAATCGTGTTTTTTGAAATCCCAAAAAGCATTTCCGCTTCACTCACAGATATATAAGGTCGTGTTTGCAATTCAGCAATTTTAGAAACTGAGTTTTCTAACAGTGTCTTTTTTGCTTCGATTTCTTTTGCCAATTGTTTTTGCCTTTTTCCTAATTTTTCCGAGCAATACTTACTACAAAATCTGGTGGCAACAGTTTTTGCTTCAAATGGCTTCTGACAAAATTCACAAAGTTTCGGTATTTTAAGATTACTGAAGCCCATAATTCAACTCATTTAAATTTAAGAATATGCATTAGTACAATTAAGACACGATAAGAGCCACATTGTCCGTAACTAAGATGCGGTACAAATAGGAGACAAAAATACAACAAAAATTGATTAAAATCAACCAATAATAAAAATTCTTAAAACAAAAAAAATCGCTGTAAACATTACATTTACAGCGATTTGCTAATTTATTTCAATCGATATTAATCGATGATAATTGTTACTTATTTTACTTCTTCGAAGTCTGCATCCTGTACGTCTTCTGCTCCGGCATTGCTACCTCCAGCATTTTGAGCTCCAGCATCAGCACCAGGTTGTTGACCCGCTGCATACAATTCTTCAGAAGCTGCCATCCATGCTGCATCTAATGCCTCAGTTTTAGCTTTAATATCATCAGAATTTTTAGCTTCGAAAGCTGTTTTCAATTCAGCGTGAGCTGTTTCAATGGCTGCTTTTTTGTCAGCAGAAAGTTTCTCACCGAATTCTTTTAATTGCTTTTCAGTCTGGAAGATCAATCCATCAGCTTTGTTGAAGATTTCAACTTCTTCTTTTCTCTTCGCATCAGCTGCAGAATTTTCCTGAGCTTCTTTTTTCATTCTTTCGATTTCTTCGTCAGAAAGACCTGAAGAAGCCTGGATTTTGATAGTCTGCTCTTTACCAGTTCCTTTATCTTTAGCAGATACACTTAGGATACCGTTAGCATCAATATCGAAAGTTACTTCAATTTGAGGAACTCCTCTTGGTGCTGGTGGAATATCCTGAAGATCAAATCTACCGATTTCCTTGTTATCGTTGAACATTGCTCTTTCACCCTGTCCTACTCTGATGCTTACAGCCGGCTGGTTGTCAGAAGCTGTAGAGAATACCTCAGATTTTTTAGTTGGGATGGTAGTGTTTGCATCAATTAGTTTTGTGAATACAGAACCCATCGTTTCGATTCCTAAAGAAAGTGGGGTAACGTCTAGAAGTAATACGTCTTTTACGTCTCCTGTTAATACACCTCCCTGAATAGCTGCACCAATAGCTACAACCTCATCCGGGTTAACTCCTTTAGATGGTTTTTTACCGAAGAATTTTTCTACTTCTTCCTGAATAATAGGAATTCTTGTAGAACCTCCTACCAAGATTACCTCATCGATATCAGAAGTTGATAAACCTGCATCTTTTAATGCTTTAGCAACCGGCTCCATAGATCTTCTTACAAGATCAGCAGATAATTGTTCGAATTTAGCTTTAGTTAAAGTCTTCACTAAGTGTTTAGGACCTGTAGCTGTAGCTGTGATATAAGGTAAGTTGATTTCAGTCTGTGGAGAAGAAGATAACTCGATTTTTGCTTTTTCAGCAGCTTCTTTTAATCTTTGAAGAGCGATAGCATCTGTTTTTAATTCTACTCCTTCTTCAGCTTTAAACTCGTCAGCCATCCAGTTGATGATTACATCATCAAAGTCATCACCTCCTAAGTGCGTATCACCGTTTGTAGCCAATACTTCAAATACACCATCTCCTAAATCAAGGATAGAGATATCAAAAGTACCACCACCAAGGTCATATACTGCGATTTTTTGATCTTTGTGGCTCTTATCAAGACCGTAAGCTAACGCTGCAGCTGTAGGCTCGTTGATAATTCTTTCTACTTTAAGACCTGCAATTTCACCAGCTTCTTTAGTCGCTTGTCTTTGTGCATCGTTGAAGTATGCAGGAACAGTAATTACTGCTCTTGTTACTTCTTGTCCAAGATAATCTTCAGCAGTTTTCTTCATTTTCTGAAGCGTCATTGCAGAAATTTCCTGTGGAGTATATTCTCTGTCGTCGATTTTTACTTTTACTGTATCGTTTGGTCCGCTTACTACTTCGTATGGTACTCTTGAGATTTCCTTTGCATCTTCTTTAAAGTGAGTTCCGATAAATCTTTTGATAGAGTATACTGTTTTCTTTGGATTCGTTACAGCCTGTCTTTTTGCAGGATCTCCTACTTTTCTTTCTCCATCCTCTGTAAATGCTACGATAGAAGGAGTTGTTCTTTTCCCTTCTGCGTTAGGAATAACAACAGGGTCTTTCCCCTCCATTACAGCAACACAAGAGTTGGTTGTTCCTAAGTCAATTCCAATTATTTTACTCATAATATTTTATATTTTTTCTATTTTTAATTTTATTTACACTCTCTATTTCACAACATCTGTACCATTTAAAAAATAGTGACAAAATGACACAACAAAAATAAAACCTCGATTTAATCGAGGTTTTACATTCATTAATATGGAAATTTTTTCATACTATGGAATCATAATTTACATATTATTCTGCTCTCCATGTTTTAGAATATGTGGCCTAGTGATATCCAAGATCAAATGGCATACTCTCTGAACATCCTGAATTAAAACTACGGGTTTTCATATTCTTGTCAGTTTCTATCATGTCAAAATGATTCGCTTATTATTCAGTAGGTAAATAAACTGAGCAATATCCATCACTCTGAACATATACTTTATGATCAATAGCTTTTACATGTTGATTGTAGGTACCATACCCTCCCATTTTATAGGCTTGAATAGTTTTAATAACCCATTCCTCCTTTTTCTTAGCCAATATGCCATAAATGGTATTTGAGGGTTGTTTACTGATCAATAATTTAGCTGCTTTGATATTTTCAGCATAAAATTTATCAACTCTTCCATTGCTATTAAAAACTAAAAAATCGTCGTAGTGTTTACTATCAGAACCTCTCTGTGTCTCAAGCTTGGGAGGAACAATTCCAAATTTTCCTTTTGCTATATACATTCCTTCTAATATGTATGTCTTATCAAATGCTATCTCTGGAAAATCTTTAACATTAAAATTTTCGACTTCTTTTAACAGTTTGTTCTGAACACGGTCTATCTTTTGGCAGCCCGCTTGTGAGAAGAACGAAAAAAAAGTTAAAAAAATCATATATTTTTTATGTTTTACCATGATGTAAATTGATTTATTGTTTGATATTGGAAATAAGGCAACCAGGAATTTGACATCATTTGAAATGCTGGCTGTGGAGAAATCCAGCGGTGAGCGGCTACATTTTGAATGGCATGCCTTACCCACTCCGAGTTTACGCCAACTCTGTAATTACCCCATCCAATGTAGGCTGCACCTAGTCGGTATTTAGGTCCTGTTTCTACAACCAAGCCATGGGTATATTTTTCTCCATAAGCTCCACCTAAATAATCATCTTTTCCGAATTTTCTCATTTCTGCATAATCATTTAAATAATTTTTTGCGTTGTAATCATTTTCTTCGTAGGTATCTTTCATTCTTGATCCTGTGAAAAGATTAAACCCTGCATGAAAATCTCCAATACTTAAAGACATAGCTGCCGTTCTATATCTGTCATTACCATCGCCTAGAATTCCTTTACCTAATTTATCAAACGGGCTTCCATCATTTTCATAGCTCAGGGAGAAATCTCCGCTTACCAGTTTTACAATTCCTGTCTGTTGAGCATGTAAACCGCTCCATATATTGGTACCCACCATCATTCCAAGATTCCCTTCGGTTCCCAGTGTTCCTGCCATTACAGAGGTTCTGTACTCCCAACCGCTCAAGCCGCTTCCTGCATGTGAGGTTTGATAGGTAACTCCATATCCGAAAGACATTCCGAAATCTCCGTTTTTATAGGATAAACTAAAGTTGAAACCAGCACTGACACCTTGTCCAAAAGCAATGGATGGCGATATGGAAAAACTAAATCCCCCTCCCAGGTTCATGCTAAAGCTCGGCATAAAGGAACCTATAAATGCTGATGTCAGCTGCTGTCCCCAGGAGCCCGACGGCACTCCTATGGCTCCCATAATGGCCCCTTGAATTGCTCCGCCCAAGATAGACATTCCAAATTTACCCCAACTCCAGTCTCCAGTTTGTATGGCTTGCCCTATATAGCTTACCGCACCAGTGGCAGCTCCTATAATTGCACCGGCAATTACCAAAGCCCAAATAATTTCTCCACTAGGATCCATATACATCAATGGATTATTCAGTACATACCCGAATCTATTATAATTCTGTGTATTAAAGGGATCCTGTATATTATTATCCACAGATAGGAAAGTATGCAGCTTAGGATCATACATTCTTCCATTCATATGAATAAGCCCGACCTGCATAAAATGTTCATGTCCTGTGTACCCTCTTTCAATAAACAGATCTGCTGCTCCTTTTTTGAAATCTATTTTCTTCCCATCCTTTTCCAGATATGTCAGATTTCCCCAAGGATCAAATTGTCTTCTTTCTTCAGCTTTCCCATCCTTGCCGGAAATGGCTAAGATAGTTCCCTGGTAATCTCTGTGAATATAGTGAATTCCCTCACTCAGGTATTCATCATATATGTCAAAATCTTTGACATGAATAACGGGAGCTGAATAAGGATCTCCTGCGATATATGTAATAATCCTTGTTTTTATAAATTGAGCAGGGGCTCTTCCCGGGAAGCGATTCTCAATAATTTCCACTGTATTATCATCAGAATAAAGTTTGTTCTTTGCATAATATGTGAAATAACTGTTATAATTATATTCTGAAGATGCTCTTGTCTGATGAATATTGTAGGTGAATTTGGCCATTTCATCTCCATCCTGCATAATACTTACAGGATTTTTGTAGGCATTATATGAAATGGTCTGCAGTTGGTTTACCTTATAATAAGCATCCCCGATAGGATTCAGATTAATCCCTTTTTTTGCATACCTGTTACCATCTGTATATTTATAATCTCCAACTTCGCTATTGGTATTGATTCTTCCATAGGTATCATAAGTTTGTGATTGAATCCCGTTAGGATTCTTCCAGGAGATTAACTGCTGCATATTATCGTATTCAAAGCTTTCCTGCCAACCATTGGTGATTGCTGCATTATTTCTTTTTTTCAATAATCCTGTATTTCCTTCAAATGTATACTCATTGGAGAGAATCAAACCGGAGCTATTCTTATGTCTTACTCCTTTTAAGAAATAATTGGCATCATAGGAATTGGCGATATCTGTTCCGTTACCAAAATTGGCAGAAATCACCTGTCCTTTTTCGTTGATACTGCTTAATTTCCAGAGTACATTTCCGTTGGGATCATTAATTCCTGTCAGCATCCCACAAGAAGCATACACATTTTCCATCGCCACTTCGCTGGAAAGTGTACCATAGATGGTGTGCTTAGTTTCTCTTTTTACTCTTCCAAAACCATCATAGATAAAATATTTTTTGAAGATCGCTGTTCCGTTATTCTCTTCACTTTGGGCTACTCGGTAATAGTTATCATATTGATAGGTATAGGAATTATTTACCCCGTTAGAAGTTCCAGTTTCTGAATCCAGAAGTCCCTGGGCATTATAATTATAGACAATTTTTATATCTGTATTATCCCCTATAACATCTTTTTTGGCAACTCTTCCATACTGATCATAGGCATATATTGTTTTGCCTTTAGGGTTTTCCTCTTTCAGAAGCTGCCCCAAACCATCGTATAAATAGGTGTAATCTCCTCCCACAGAAGGATCGGACATTTTTGTTTTTCTTCCCCATCCATCTTGCTCTATATTTACAACATGCCCTGCATAGTTTGATGATTTCAGTGCTCCATTGGCATAATAAGTATAGTTAATGGTACCCCCATTATCATTCATTTTAATTTTATTACCCCACTCGTCTTTAGTGACGGATTGTGTTTGTTGTCCATCTGTAACTGTTGCCGTTAATGCATTGTAAGAAGAGATAATAATTTTTCCGGTGGGTAAGCTGCTCTTGACCACTCTTCCATATACATCATATTCAGTGATGGTCCATTTACTTGGTGAAGTTGTGGAGAAGTAAGGCTCACTCACCTTGTATGGCCTATCTAGAACATCATAATCTGTTCTTTTTTCTATCCATTTATCATTAAGAGATAATGCCTTTTCAACACGTGTTCGTCCCCAATTATCTGTAAATGTTTCCTTTATTGCTCCCGTGGCATCAACTACCCTAAGCTTTGTTCCATTAATAAAATCTCCTGAAGTAAGCCACTCGTAAAAATATTGAGTAACATTATTATAAATATCCTTTTCCTGTGCTTTTCTCTGCCAGGTATCATAAACATAGGATACGGTTTGATTGAGATTATTTGTTCTGGAAATTAATGTTCCAAAATTAGAATCATAGGTAAATAGAGAGGATGCCCCTAAAATATCAATAGTCTTAATTGCAAATCTGCCAGAAGTATCATACTGAACCTTTTCAACTCTTGGTGTAATACCGTTGGTAGAAAGAGTTTTCTGAATATTATTTCCAAATACATCATATATAAAATCTTCAGTGATATAATCGGTATTGTTTCCTTTTTTCCTATTCTGCGTAAGGAGTCCGTTGGCATAAGTAAAAAGTAACTCCGTAGAAAAAGAGTCGTTACCCAATACCTGTGTTTCAACCTTTTTCACCGGCCTTCCCACATAGTACTGACTTCCGGTTCCTGATGGATTATCTTCATAATCTACCAAAGTTGTTTTTTCGCCGCCGTTGGCTACTGTTCTTGTTTTTTTAGGATTATTATAGGAATCATAGAGGTCGTAATACTGATTGATAGTAGTTCCTGCCAAGTTATCAATTTGTTGTACCTGTGATGGCAGATTCACAAAAACCTTGTTCGGTAGCAAGGAAGTTGTATAACTGTTAATGGTTTTCGAAACAAAGGTACCCGGAGAGTTAAAATCGGGACTTGAATTGAGATACGTTTCTTTCACCGCTCCTCTTTTCTGCGAATCCTGTAAAGAAACTGTCCAAAAAGGTTGTGTTACAGTTCCTCCATATACGGATGATGTAGCTACCCCTTTCAAACCTACAAGGCCTAAGCCTTCCATGTTCATTACAATTCCTTTATATCTGTATTCCTGTATTTTGGTTTCTCCATTAAAGCTTTTCTCAACTTTTTTCACAAGTTTTATAGAGGGAGCAATATTAAGGTTGATATAAGGATACTGCTCAGAATTATCTGCTGTATAGGTACCGGAACCACTTCCTGTATCTATGGCCGCATCATATGAAATATCTGTTATCAGATCATTTTCTTTAATTCTCTTTAGGGTAACATCTTTACGGTTGTCTTTTTTGAATGAGACATATTTTATTTTATCCCCACCGAAAAATGCATAATCCAGATTCTGGTTTGTGATATTAGAATTACTTAAAAATATAGGTGTCCCTTTATTAATGGCTCCTCCATAGGTATAATTATTTTGCCAGCCGTCTATATAGGATGAAAAAATAGGCATTCCGTTTAGATTACTTCCCATATTATACTTAATACCACCCCTGTCTCTGATACTATAGTTGTCCCCATAAGTCAGATAAGCTCCATTGGCACTGGTACCAAAGTCAGGTACATTATGAGGAGTCAAAATGTCATGGTAAAACAAATCCGCTTTTCCGTCTCCATTTATATCTGTAAAAGAATAATAGAACGTCTGAAGCATATGCCCACAAATATTGGATCCTGACGGTCCCGGATAACAGGTGTTTTGAATCTGAGGCTTGAAATAATTGGTTCCTATATCTCTTACATTTCCTGCAAATGATTCTCCGGAACTGATGATAACAAACCAATTGGTATTGGCATTATCTATAGGAAAAATAACATCTGTTTTTCCATCTCCATTAAAATCAGCCAGATAACATGGTAAATCTTTTTTAATCAGATTATGAGAATAAGATGCCTTTTGAACAAAGGTCCCGTTTTTTGTTCCAAATACATATAATTGACCAGGGTTAAATACATATAGATCTGAAACACCATCCCCTTCAAAATCTGCCGAATATATTCTAGACTCTCCTGTAATCACCCCATTAGATCCCAACATGAGCGGGTTTTGAACAGCAGAATTATTCGGATCCAATTTTAATAGGTAAAAACTAGAAATATTAATTGTAACATCCTGTGAGCAACAATCTGCAGGAGGTCTATTTGTATCACTATTCTTGGTTGGTCCACAATAATAGGTCTGTTCTACAGTATAAGGCCTAATCACAGCCAAAATATCTGAAACACCATCTCCATCAAAATCACCTACTAAGTAATCCTTTGGGATTTTAGAACGATAGGTATTACTCCCATTAATAACTATGCATCTCTGGTTCAATATAGTAGAAAACCTATAAGAATTGATAAACGAAAGATCAAGAGAATTAGTTGAGTTAGGAATATAATTATTTATTTTAACCACTTCCTCATTCGTAACAGGATCGCTGTCATTATTTACAATGGTAGAAACAGCATCAAGGTTGTAAAACTTGTTATTAGGCAGCACTAATTTCGTTGAAAAAATTTCCTTAAACTTTTCAACACTAGTCATCGCACCTGCCACATTGGAAGTAGAATTTATCAACTGGCTGGAATTGAATCTATAGAGCTGATCTCTGGAATTAGGATAAGTCATAAAATCCAGTGAGCTATCACTATCAAAATATCCTGAAGTATACTGCCAATTGCTTCTGTCATAGGCGGGAGAAACCCCTGTTATCGTTTTGGAGTTATTGCTGATCCCATTCTCTGTATTATCATATTCAAAAATAACAGGCTTTACCGCTTCACCACTGCCGTTATATTGCTGAACTCCAACAAGTCTCTGATAATTTAATGAAGTTACGTCATAAGTCAATTGATATTTTCTGAAAAGCTGGTCATTTCCCGTAACCTCTACCTTATCCAGTTTTCTGTGCGAATAGATATCCCGAGCACCATAAATATAGGCCTGATCTGTGCGGGCAGCATCTTTGTAATAAAACTGTATTTTATTGGGACTGTTATCAGGATTAACCGACGAATTATTACCATATTCTATCGTTTTAACGTAGATATAGTTATTAAAGCTGTCATATGTAAATTTAATCCTGTTTTGCTGGGCATCTTCAATATAATTGATCTTCCATTCATAACTATTGGATCCCAGAAAGCCACTTCCGCCTCCATATTTTGTGGTTTTACCATCAGGATAGTATACCATAAAATATTCCGGCCCGTTGGCAATATTTCCGTGGGAAACAATCTTAACGTTAGAATACTGCTCTGTCTGATATTCTGCGCCGTCTGCACCATACGTACCGGATTTCAGAAGTAATCGCTGCCCATCAAAGGCAAACCTGTCTGTATCATTATAGTTCACTCCATCAATCACTCCATCATGGAACTTTGTAGAAGCCACTCTGGTAATGGAGGATATTCCGCCAATATTCCAACCCCATCCTGCAACCCCATTTCCTGCCTGGCTGGAATAAGCCAAAGAAATACTCGGAGCAACATTCTTAATTCCTGGAAGATTGGCAATAGGTATTGTATAGTTGGCACCTCCATTTGGAGATACTGATAACTCACCCGATGTCTGTCCTACAGACTGCCCATTCAATAGCCCCACTACTGAGAGTAGAGCTAATAAAAAGTAAATTTTGATTCTCATGGTTGGTAGTTTGGGTTATTGTTTTAAAATCTTGTAGGTGAGTTTTTCTCCGGTATTCAAATGGAAAACAACCACATACATTCCTATCGGCTTATCCGAAAGGTCCAATACTACTTTATTTTCTCTTTTATCAAAGGCAAGCTCCCGGTACTGGGTAAAGTTGTAGGCTATATATTCCACTTTTTGGATCATAGCACCAAATTCAGGAGACCACACAAGGGTCGCCTTATCTTTCGTTGGGTTCGGGTAAATTTTAACCTGATACTCTGGAGGAGGAAATTCCTTTTTACCGAGCTGTTCATCGACGAGTGCATTTTTATCTGCAATTAAGCATAAAGCACAATATCGTCTTACGATTTGATTTCCTCCGCTATCATACTCAAATGATAATGACTGTGATTTAATTCCCTCTATTGAAATCAATAAGAAAAGAATTAGTAGTAAATTTTTTCTCATAAACAATATCTTAGTATTTACAAAAGTCCAGAAAACAAATCAGCTGCGAAAGGACAATGTATCATAGATCAGGGATATAAATAAGATTAAATGTCTAAAAATTAACCATTATTTGTTTTTTTTAGATATTTTTGATAAAAAAACACTAATTACCATGAAAAATTATCAGAAAAACCTTTTTGAATTATTATTAAAGGAATCTGGAGGAAAAAAGAACCTGGTAGATATCATGATTGACAAACTGGCACTTTCCAATGATACAGCTTACAGAAGAATCAGCGGAAGAAGCCATATCACCCTTAATGAAGGCATTTCACTGGCTTCTCATTTTGGGGTTTCATTGGATTTGATTCACAACTCGGCACCTAATAATGCTGTTTTGAACAAAATTCATGATATTTATAATATTGACGATCTGGAAATGTACTTTGACTCCTCCATCCGAAACCTACAAAAAGTAAAAAACACCCCGGATGTAGAGTTTATCTACGCTGCCAAGGATATTCCGCTTTTTTATTTTATGAGGTTTGAGAATCTGAGAAAATTCAAAATCTATGCATGGCTAAAGCTTATGGATGTTGTTTTTTTTGCTCAGAGAATAAGTTTCGAAGACTTCGAAATTCCTGAAAAAATTAGTCAGAAAGCCATTCTTTTATCTGAGGTCTACAATGATGTAAACTCCACGGAAATATGGAGCAATGTTACCATTTATACTCTTCTTGAGCAGATTATTTATTTTCATCAGTTGGAACTCATCAATACGGAGAATGCTCAAAAGATTTGTGAAGAAATTACAGAGATGCTTAGTCAAATAGAAGAAGAAGTCATTAGTGAGAAAAAAGGATCACTCAAATTATACCAGAATGATCTTCTGATTATGAATAATAGTGTATTTATAAGGTTTTCTGACCAGAAAATGCTCTTTTTACCTTACAATATTCTGAGCTATTATTACACACTGGATGAGAGAGTCTGCGGAAACTATGAAAAAAGCCTTGAATTGATTTTGAAGAACTCAGAACTCCTTTCTTCCAACAATAAAGCCAGATATATTTTCTTCAACAAAATGTATAAAAAAGTAGAGGAAATAAAAAAGATGCTGCAGAGCTATCATCATTCATAAAGGGATCTGTTCATTGAAATAACACAGGCTCCGGAATTGTTAAAATTAATCAAAGTTTAACCTAATAAATAGAGTCAGAAACTTTACGAATTATTATTTTTGATAAAATATATACATTTAGAATGTCATTACACTTTAATCCACGAGATATTACATGGCTTGCCTTTAATGAAAGGGTTTTACAGGAAGCCATGGACGAAAAGGTTCCCTTGCATTTAAGAATACGCTTTCTTGGAATTTTCTCCAATAATCTGGATGAGTTTTTCAGAGTGCGTGTTGCCGGATTAAAGCGTGCCATGGATTTTAAGGAAAAAGTCATTGCAGAGTCTTTTTATCAGCCTCCTTCCAAGATTCTTCAGAGAATCAATGAAATTGTAATGAGGCAGCAGTTGAATTTTGACAAAACCTGGAAAAATATTCAGGCTGAAATGGCTGACCATAAGGTCTTCATCAAAAATTCTAAAAACCTAACCGCAAATCAAAAGGAATTTGTAAGAAGATATTTCGATGAGGTAGTGGAATCCAACGTAATTCCTATTCTTCTTCACGAAAATACCCCAATGCCCTACATGAGAGATAAAAGTCTCTATCTGGGTGTTGCCATGAGAAAAAAAGACTGGCAGTATTCCAGTAACTACGCCATTATTGAAATTCCGTCACGTTTCGTAGGAAGATTTGTACTGCTGCCTACTGAAGATCCTGAAGAAAAAAATGTAATGCTTCTGGAAGATGTAATTACATTCAACCTACCCCATATTTTCTCTTATTTCGGGTATGATGAATTTGCAGCAAATGCATTTAAAGTAACAAAAGATGCTGAACTGGATCTGGATAATGACATCCGTACCAACTTTGCAGAAAAGATAGAAAAAGGACTCAAAAACCGAAGAAAGGGAAAACCTACCCGATTTGTTTTTGACAAGGATATGGATAAAGCCTTACTGGAACTTCTTATCCGAAAATTGAATTTAACAAAAAAAGACAGTATTATTCCTGGGGGAAAAATTCATAATTTCAAACATTTCATGGATTTTCCTGATGTTTTTGAAACCTATGCACGACCCGTGGAAAGGACTTCTTTTACCCATCAGGCATTTGAACATGGGGAAAGAGTAACAGACGTTATTTTAAAAGAAGATGTACTGCTTACATTCCCTTACCATAAATACAATCCTGTTATTGACCTTCTACGTGAAGCAGCAATGGATCCGGATGTAAAATCCATACAAATCACGGCTTATCGACTGGCGAGCAGTTCAAAGATTATCAATGCATTAATCTATGCAGCAAGAAACGGTAAGGAAGTTACTGTAATGCTTGAACTTCAGGCAAGATTTGATGAAGAGTCCAACCTGGAATGGAAAGATATGCTGGAACCGGAGGGAATTACTGTTCTTGTAGGTCTTCCCAACAAAAAAGTTCACGCCAAACTTTGTATCATTAAAAAAAGAGCACATAACAAGACTATTCAGTATGGGTTTGTAAGTACCGGAAATTTTAATGAAAAAACCGCCAGAATCTATGGAGATCACTTGCTCCTTACTGCAGATCGCGGGATCATGGCAGACATTAATAAAGTATTCAATGTACTGAAAAAACCAAAGGATGATTATCTTCCGGTATTGAAAACTTGTAAAAATTTAATGGTTTGTCCGCAGTTTATGCGTGAGAAGATCGTTCATCATATTGACAAGGAAATTGAAGAGGCTAAAGGGGGAAGAAGAGCCGAAATTATCGTAAAGGCCAATTCCTTAAGTGACAGACTATTGATTGAAAAACTATACGATGCAGCCAAGGCCGGAGTGATCGTAAAATTGATTGTACGAGGAATCTACTGTGTCATTAACCAGAAAGATTTTAAGGAAAAAATTAAGGGTATAAGCATCGTGGATGAATATCTGGAACATGCCAGGGTAATGTATTTCTATAATAAAGGTGCGGAAGATATGTATATTTCCTCTGCCGACTGGATGACCAGAAACCTTGATTACAGAATTGAAGCGGCTGCCAAGATCACAGATAAAAATCTTAAAAAGGAACTAAAGGATATTCTTGATATCCAGCTTAGGGATAATGTAAAAGCAAGAATACTGGACAAAAAACTAAGCAATGAGTACATAAGAAACGACAAAAAGGAATGTCGTTCACAAATAGAAACCTATAAATATTTAAAGGCTAAAACGAGCAAAAAATGAAGATAGCAGCAATAGACATAGGAAGTAATGCAGCCAGACTTCTGATTAATGAGGTAAAAATAAATAATAAAAAAACCGAATTCATTAAACTCAATCTCCTGAGGATCCCTCTGAGACTGGGAATGGATGTCTTCACCATCGGAAAGATCGGCGAAGAAAGAGAGAAAATGGTCATTGATTCTATGAAGATATTCAGTGATCTGATGAAAATCTATAAAGTAGATCATTACAGAGCCTGTGCCACCAGTGCCATGCGTGATGCCACCAACGGAAATGAAATCATAGAAAGGGTAAAGGAAGCCTCCGGAATTAATATTGAAATTATCACCGGAGACGAAGAAGCCACCCTTATTTATGAAAATCATGTAGCAGAGGGACTTGACAAAGATTTTGCTTATTTATACATTGACGTAGGAGGTGGATCTACCGAACTTACATTTTATGAAAACGGTAAAATGGTGTACGAAAGATCTTTCAATATAGGAACCATCCGTCTTCTTAACAATCTTGTCACCGAAGATAATTGGAAAGAGATGAAAGATGAAATCAAAGAAAATATTGTCAGCAAAAAACCAATTGTAGCCATTGGGTCAGGAGGAAATATCAATAAAGTATTCTCTATGAGTAAAACCAAGGATGGAAAACCCATGTCCTCTTCTCATTTGAAAAAAGTGTACAAAGAGTTCAACGAGCTTTCTGTAGAGGAAAGAATGACAAAGCATAGCCTTAGAGAAGATAGAGCTGATGTATTGGTACATGCCTTGAATATTTTTAATAATGTGATGTTCTGGTCGGATATCAACAGAATATTTGTTCCGAAGATTTCTGTTGCAGATGGTTTAATTCAGAACATCTACAGCCAGTTACAGCATAAAATATAATTTTAAAAACATAATTATTTCAAAACCGGACAATCTATTGTTCGGTTTTCTTTTTAAAGATGATAGTGAAAGCGGACTGAAGTTTGCTCCTATTGAATTGAATTTACTTTTTTAATGAAAATTTAAAGTAAAATCTCCTTACCAAACGTCTTACAATTATCAATAGCAAAACAATGAACCCAATCAAAATAATTCTTACAGGGGCTACAGGAATGGTGGGCGAAGGTGTTTTAATGGAATGTCTTGAGAATCCCAATATCTCTGAAATCCTTAGCATCAGCAGAAAACCATCCGGAAAAAAGCACCCTAAACTTAAAGAATACCTTGTTTCTGATTTCTTATCCATTAACTCCAATGATGAAAATCTAAAAGGTTATAACGCCTGCTTCTTTTGTGCCGGAATAAGCAGCGTAGGAATGAATGAAGAAGATTACACCAAAATTACCTACGATACCACCATACATTTTGCCGAAGTTGTTCTACACCAAAATCCTGAAATGGTTTTCAACTATGTTTCAGGGGCCAGCACAGACAGTACAGAAAGTGGCAAGGTGATGTGGGCAAGAGTAAAAGGCAGAACTGAAAATGCCTTAAAAAAAATGAATTTCAGAGGCGCTTACAATTTCCGTCCCGGATTTATGAAACCTGTTGATGGCCAATTGAATGTAAAATGGTTTTTTAAACCTTTTATTTGGATTTTTCCTATTTTTTTACCGTCAAAATCATTAACTTTACACGAAGTGGGTAGAGCAATGATTAATGCTGTGAATAAAGGATATCCTACCTCAACTTTAGAAATTCGAGATATTAAAAATTTAGCGATATGAGAGACATGTTAAAAAGAATTGTTCTGGTTATTTTTGTACTCTTACTTCTGACTGCCGTTTCAGGATTTCTCTATATGCAGAAACATCCCCTGGAAGGTGGAAAATCAGGAGCAATTTTAAATTTTTCCGGTAAGCCTGCAAAATAACTGAATCCTAAAAATACATGAGTCTATCAGTAATTTTATATTTTATCAGAAACAAACCTATTTTTTAAACATTTCTTAAAATTCCATTAAAATAGTTGCGAAACATAAAGTTCATTTTTGTATTCATCTAACTGAAGTAAAAAATGATCAACAACTACTTATTAAAAGGGTCTGTTATAGCTGCGTTCTTTTTACAGAGCGGACTTTTCGGACAGACACTGATTCATTACTGGAATTTTAACAATAATACATCCTCAGCCTCCATCACTACACCATCATCTACGTTGGCGAATGGTTCCCTTGCAGCCATAGCAGGAGGTACAAGTGTGATAGATTTTGCCAACGGTACCGGACAAAATTTTAATATTGATAATTTAAATGCCAGAAACGGCGATGCGTCAGGAACTCATTTACGATTCAACAATCCGATAGGCGGAGCATTACAGTTCAATTTGCCGACCACAGGATATAATAATGTTGTCGTAAAGTTTACCACCAGAAAATCAACGCAGGGTGCCGGAACACAATCCTGGTCTTATACCACGGATGGAACAACTTTTGTGCCCTATCAAACGGTTACCCCGCAGGATGCCAATCCTCAATTAATTACTTTTGATTTTTCTGCCGTTGCCGGAGTTTCCAATAATCCCAACTTTAAATTAAGGGTGGAATTCTCGGCAACAGGAGGAGGAGCCGGAGGTAATAATCGTTTTGATAATTTTACGGTGGACGCCAATCCTGCCGGAGGTATTGACACCACTCCGCCTACCACAACCTATCTTCCCTCAAACAATACCAATAATGCCTCTACTACTGCAAATCCTACTATTTCCTTTAATGAAAATGTAAGACTTATAGATAATTCTGCGATTAACGATTCTAATGCACAAAATCTTGTTGAACTTCGTCTGGGGAGTTCTACAGGTACACCAGTTCCCTTTACCACCTCTTTCAGTAATAACGTCATCACTGTAATCCCTACTTCCGGCTTAATTTCGGGCCAAACTTATTATCTTGCACTTAAACCCAATACTGTAGAAGATTTCAGTGACAATGCAGTAGCTACAATAAGTTCAAGCACGTTTACCACTGCCGGAACATCCATTTCTCTTGATAAAAACTTTATAAAAGTTAATGAAAATATAGGAAATCTGGCCTTTAAGATTAATGTAGCCAATCCCTCAACAGCGACAGTGAATTTAGTTGTGAAACCTGCACCCTTTAGTACTGCGGACAGTAATGACTTTACTTTAGCCAATCAAACCATCAATATCAATTCGTCTACAACAAGTTATACGGTTAATATTCCTATTATCGATGACACATTGGAGGAACAAAAAGCGGAATATTTTGTGGTAAGCCTTGAAAATCCAACAGGAGCAACAATTTCGGGGGATCATTCAGCAACGGTTTATATTGTTGATAATGATAAACCAGCTCCTGTTCCATCCAATCAGATACAATTGAACTATATCGGAAGCTTTGATCCATCCGGAAATAATAACAGCTCTACGGAAATTGTGGTTCATGATAAGGCTACGCAGCGACTGTTTACCATCAGTTCTATTACAGACGTTTTTGATATTATTGATTTTAGCAGCCCTGCAACACCATCCGTTATTAAAACTGTAAATATGGCACCTTATGGAGGCATCACAAGTATTGCCGTAAAAGATGGAATTATTGCGGCAGCTTCTCCTAATGCCAATCCGCAGCAAAATGGATCGGTTGTTTTCTTTGATATTAACGGAAACTTTCTGAAACAGGTTACTGTAGGTGCTTTACCGGACATGATTACTTTTACTCCTGACGGAACAAAAATCGTTACAGCCAATGAAGGAGAGCCTAATGATGCTTACACTGTAGATCCTGAAGGGACGATCAGTATTATTGATATTTCGGGAGGAATTAACAACCTTGCTCAAACTGATGTGACCACCTTAAACTTTAACAGCTTTGATTCTCAGGTTGCTGCCTTAACAGCTACCGGCTTAAGAAAGGTAAGAACAAATAATACTTTATCTCAGGATCTGGAACCGGAATATGTTACGATAAATCCAGACAGCAAAAAAGCATGGGTTACCCTTCAGGAAAATAATGCCATCGCTGAGGTTGATCTTATGACCAAGACTATAGCCGGCATCTGGGGGTTAGGTAAAAAGGATATGAGTCTTCCGGGTAACGGTTTTGATGCTTCAGACAATAATGGAGAGGTTCTTATTGCCAACTGGCCCGTAAAAGCTTATTATATTCCTGATGCCATACAAAACTATAAGGTTGGAAATACCAATTATATCGTAACCGCCAATGAGGGAGATGAAAAGGATCTTTCCGGATATAGTGAAAGAACAACGGTAGGTGCCAACAACTATACATTAGACCCTGTTATTTTCCCTAATGCCAGCCTATTAAAAGCTTCACATAATCTTGGACGATTCAGGGTATCATCAGCTACCGGAAATACTGATGGGGATGCAGATTTTGAGGAAATTGCAGCCTTGGGAGCACGTTCATTCTCCATCTTTAATGCGGATACAAGACAACAGGTTTATGACAGTGGAGACCAGTTTGAAAGATATATTGCAGCCAATCACCCCTTAATTTTCAATGCTGATAATGAATCCAACACGGTTAAAAGCAGAAGCCGTGCAAAAGGCCCAGAGCCGGAAGGAGTAGCGTTGGGAGTCATTAACGGACAAACGTATGCTTTCATCACATTGGAAAGAACAGGAGGAGTAATGGTCTACAATATCACAGATCCAGGTAATCCTACTTTTACAGATTATAAACATTCCCGTTTAACTTCAGCATATGGAGGCGACAACGGCCCTGAAGGAATTATTTATATCGCCCCTGAAAATACCACAACCAATAAAGGGTATGTCATCATTGCCAATGAATTGAGCGGAACCTTATCTATGTATGAAGTGGCTATTCCTCCTACGTTAGGAACCGATGAAATAACCTCAGAAAAAGCAACTTTCAATGTGTTCCCAAATCCTGTGAACAAAGGAAATACATTATATTTCAATAGAAAACAGGACTACGAATTATACGATATGTCAGGAAAACTGATCGGAAAAGAGAAAAATGCTTTAACAATATCTACTTCAACCCTTTCTACAGGAGTTTATCTTGTAAAAACCTCGGAAGGACACCTGAAGAGAATTATTGTAAAGTAGGTTATATTTTACTATTTAATTGAAGCTCCCTTTTGGGGGCTTTTTTGTTATTCGGTCTTATTATACGAAGATTTTTTGTTCAAAATTATCATCATTTAACTTTTGATTAACAAGGAGAAAATTATTTTATATCTATATTTATCCCGAACAAAAACCAAATTCAAAAATGAAAAATATTAAGACGGCTGCTATTTTAGCCCTACTATTCTTAGGAACTGGTAAAGCTTTTTCACAATCCAGAAAGACAGAATCTACCAAAGGCGTAGAACAGTCTGACAACAAAAAAATACAGGTAGAAGGAGTAGGTCATAAACTCAATTATACCCTGAATGGAGGAACAGTTGAGGTAGAAGGAGGTGATAATACCGTAATCATCAAGGGAAGTGCAAAAAAGATTTCTGTTTCAGGAACCGGAAACAAAGTATATATTGATAAAGTAGACAAAGTGGCCATCGAAGGTGGGAACAATACAGTGTACTACAAATCTGCGGGAACAAAAACAGGAAAACCTGAAAGTGCCCTTACTGGTGTAGGAAATAAGGTCGTGAAACAATAAAAAAATCAGTAAAAACAAGGCTTGGATTTTGTATTCATCCAGGCCTTTATTTTTTAAATACATTATCATTTCATTTTGTGGAGAAGCTTTTTCCTTAAAAATATAAACTTCCTCCATAATTATATAACACGTTCGCTCTTATTCATTCTAATTTTATCCCGCGAAATGAAAAGAGTCTTTCACATACTGTTTATCCTCCTTTACATCGTAGTTTCCTCAGGGTTCACTACCAGCAGACATGTTTGCAAGGGAAACTCAAGTGAAATACATCTGGGTCTTAAAAAACTTTCTGATCTGGACTGCCCGAAATGCAGTGCCAACAAAGAAAGAAATCATGGCAAATGCTGTAAGCTGGAAGTAAAAAAAATCTGTAAAGAAGATAATCTTCCTCATTCTTACAAAAATTCACCGGTAAAGTTCTTATCAGCATCCATTCCGTATTATAATCTGGGGACCGTATTTGATCAGGCAGTAGCTATTGATCCTGAAAACAATCCTTCCTATTTTGATCCCTCAAAATATCACCTCAATTACCCCTCCCTTTTCATTCTTCATTGCGTTTATAGAATTTAGAATACATTGAATCATACTCTGATCCCGATGGGGACAACTATTTTTCAATTTTAATTCTAAAAATATTCTATGAATTTATCATTCAGAGCACTCATCTTATGGCTGGGCTGCCCTGCCCTATCCTTTGCTCAATTCACGAGCTTAGAGGATGTACTTCTCAGGGCCGAAAAAAATTACCAGTCCATTCAAAAAAAAGAAATCAATATAAAGGCCTCCAATGAAAGGCTTCAACTTCAAAAAACCTATTATCTTCCGGAGGTTACCCTAATGGCTCAGCAGAGTTTTGGGACCATCAATGCTCAAAACGGTCCCATGTACAATATGGGAGGATCTGGAATTGCCTCTACTTCCATGCCTTTGGCAGAACAAAACTGGAATGCCGGATTCGGAAGTTTATATCTGGCCAATATCAATTGGAATGTCTACACTTTTGGAAAGCTTACCACAAAAGAAAATGTAGAAATAGCTGATACAGAACTACAAAAAGCAGACTTAAAACAGGAGGTATTTCAACACCAGATAAAGGCGGCGGCGGCATATTTTAATCTTTTGGTAAGCCAGCGTCTTGAAAATGTACAGCACGAAAATCATAAACGTTCAGAGGTCATTTATTCCATTGCTCAGGCAAGGGCCAACAGCGGATTGATCCCTGAAGTAGATGCCTCTCTGGCAAAAGCAGAAATGTCTGGCGCTCAAACGGCGATCATCAATGCCAATGATCATGTGCTGGAATACAATAAAAAACTGGCAGACCTGCTGGCAGAAAATTTTAGTGATTATCAATTAGATCATTATTTCAGTAAGAATATGCCTTACTTGATTCCGGAAACCTCATCCTTAGATAGCCATCCCAGCACTCTTTTTGTGGCTCAGAAAATCAATAAAAGTAAACAGCAGGAAGCTTATTTACACACAGCAAGCTTACCTTCTATTTCTCTTTTTGGTACATTTCAGGGACGTGGATCTGGTTTTGCGTCAAATTATGTTCAGGATAATTCCGCCTACTCATCATCTTATTTGAAAGGAATTGGAGTTGACCGAATGAATTATATTGTAGGGTTTAACCTTAGCTGGAACCTTACTGACTTTTACAGAAACAATTCCAGAGTAAATGAGCAGAAATTACTTACAAAAGCATTGGATTTTGATTATCAGCAGCTCCAGCAGGAACTTCATAATCAACAGAACCTTTCGGAGTTGAAGTATAAAAATGCGGTAACAAAAGTAGCTGAATCCAAAATACAACTACAGGCTGCTACAGATGCCTTTCATCAACAAAAAGCGCTGTATGAAAACGGATTAACCACGATTGTAGACTTTACACAGGCTTTGTATCTTCTGAACCGTGCTGAAATTAATTATGAAATTGCCCAGAATAATTCCTGGCAGGCTATCGTACTTATTGCAGCCTCTAAAGGAGATATTTCCATGATTACAAAAGCAATTACCCACTAACCAAAAATTTACACATGAATCTTATAAAGTTTGCATTACGCAGACCAATATCTGTAATGGTATTGGTATTAGGGCTGTTGTTTTTCGGAATCAAGGCTGCTAAAGAAGTTAAGGTAGATATCCTTCCTGAGATGGATCTTCCTGTAGTGTATGTTGCCCATTCCTTTAATGGATATACTCCTCAGCAGATGGAAGGATATTTCACCAAAATGTATGTGAATATGCTTCTGTTTACCAACGGAATCAAAAGTATTGAATCTAAAAATACCCAGGGACTTACCCTGATGAAAGTCAATTTTTATGAGGGAACCAATATGGGAGAGGCCATTGCACAAATCAATGCGCTATCTACCCGTTCGCAGGTATTTTTACCTCCTGGAGCACCGCCTCCCTTTATTATTCGTTTTGATTCTTCTTCACAACCGGTAGGACAACTTGTTTTCCGAAGCAATACAAAAACAAATAATGAACTACAGGATATTGCCAATTTCAATGCCCGCCCTTTCCTGATTGCCATTCCGGGATTGACTACTGCTCCACCGTTTGGAGGAAGCCCGCGTACCATAGAGGTCAACGTGAATCCCATTAAACTGCGTGCCCATAATCTATCTCCTGAGCAGGTAGTAGAAGCCATCAGCAGGAATAACATCACTTCCCCTTCAGGAAATGTGTATATAGGAGAAACTAATTATCTCACTCCTACGAACAATACAGTAAAAAAGGTTGAAGAACTTGGAGATATTCCTCTTTTTAAAGGAACAGCGGATAATGTTTATGTTCGGGATGTAGCTACTGTAAAGGACGGAGCAGATGTTGCCACCGGCTATGCATTGATCGATGGAAAACGTTCTGTATATATCAATATTGCCAAAGCCAGCAATGCCTCTACTCTTGAAGTCGTTAATAAGCTGAAAGAATCATTGCCGAAAATTCAGAGAAATATGCCTGATGATGTACAGATTTCCTATGAATTTGACCAATCGGTTTATATTTCAAGTGCTCTGAAAAGCTTAGCTGTTGAAGGAGTTTTGGGAGCTTTACTGACCGGGCTTATGGTGATGCTTTTTCTAAATGACCGCAGAGCTGCATTGATTGTTATTATGACCATTCCTATCTCCATTATTTCGGGGGTATTATTTCTGAAACTGTTCGGACAATCGATTAACATTATGTCCTTATCCGGACTTGCTCTTGCCATAGGAATTCTGGTGGATGAAAGTACAGTGACCATTGAAAATATTCACCAGCATTTTGCAATGAAGAAGACCCGCGCACAGGCCATTTGGGATGCTTGTAAGGAAATCGCTTTCCCGAAATTGCTGATCATGCTTTGTATTCTCGCTGTATTTGCTCCGGCATTCATGATGAGTGGTATTCCGGGGTCATTATTTATGCCGTTGGCAATGGCAATAGGTTTTTCGATGATTGTATCCTTTATTTTGTCACAAACTTTTGTACCGGTAATGGCCAACTGGATGATGAAGCATGATCCTAAAACCTGTGAAAATCATAAACCGAATTGGTTTACCCGTTTCCGTGACCGCTTCACTGAATTTCTATCTTCTCTCATGAAACGCAGAAAGGGTATTGTAAGCCTAAGCCTCGTCACTGTTTTGTGCATTGGATTCGGACTGTATCAAGTGACCGGAAAAGATGTATTACCTACTGTAAACTCACGACAGTTTCAGGTTCGTATAAAAGCAGCGGAAGGAACCCGTATTGAAGTCACTGAAATAAAAGTCAAAAAATTCCTTGAACATCTGAAAAATAAGGTTGGAAAAGACAATATTGCCATTTCTTCTGTATTTATCGGACAACATCCATCTACGTTTGCCGTAAGCCCCATCTACCTTTATAATGCAGGTCCTCATGAAGCTTTAATGCAGGTTGCCCTGAAGAAATTTAATGGTAATTCCGATGAACTAAAGGATGAACTGCGAACGTATTACAAGGAAAAGATGCCTGATGTTCAGATTTCTTTTGAACCTATTGAATTAACTGAAAAAATTCTAAGTCAGGGAACAAACAATCCTGTCGAAATAAGGATTTCAGGAATGATGAAAAAGATGAACCGTATGTATGCAGAAAAGCTTTTAGCCAAAATCAAAGAAATTGAATACATGCGGGATCAGCAAATCCCACAATCTATGAACTATCCTGGCTTACAGATTAATATTGACAGGGTAAAAGCGGCCCAATTGGGACTGGATGCTCAGGATATTGCCAAATCTTTGGTAACGGCCACTGCTTCTACCCGCTATACCAATAAGAACTTCTGGGTGGGAGGAATGATGGGTATTGCCTATGATGTGCAGGTACAGACTCCTCAAAATATTCTGAACAGTAAAGAAGAATTGGCCAATATTCCGTTGTCCAAAAACTCTGACAGACCTGTTTTGGGAGATGTTGCCACCATCACTTCATCAAAGGAATTGGGAGAAAGCTACAATCTGGGAACAATGGGGTACACCACGGTTACAGCCAATCTCCATAAGACGGATCTGGAACAGGCTTCCAAGGATGTAAAGAAAGCCATTGAATCCCTTGGTGAACTTCCGAAAGGAATAAACATTGAGGTTTCCGGAATGGCTCCTGTATTGGATGAAACCATGAACAGCCTTTCTTCCGGACTTCTCATTGCAGCAGCGGTAATTTTTCTGATGCTGGCAGCCACTTTTCAGTCTTTCCGTGTTTCACTGGTTATTTTAACAACGGTACCGTTTGTTATTGTAGGATCACTGACATTATTGAAGCTTACAGGCTCTACCCTGAATCTTCAGTCGTACATGGGATTAATCATGTCCGTTGGAGTTTCCATTGCCAATGCTGTTCTATTGATCAGTAATGCAGAGTCCATTCGAAAATCAACAGGAAATGCATTAGAGTCTGCTATTGAAGCGGCAAAACTCCGTATCCGACCCATCATTATGACGACATTGGCTATGGCTGCCGGAATGCTTCCCATGGCGATAGGTTTCGGGGAAGGCGGAGATCAGGTATCACCGCTGGGACGTGCCGTAATTGGAGGACTTATTTTCTCAACGTTCTCTGTTCTGGTTATTCTTCCGCTTGTTTTCGGATGGATACAAAACAATGCCAGTATCATTTCCCCTTCTTTAGATCCTGAAGACGAAGAAAGCATCCATTATTCTAATTCCAACTTATAATTTTTACATTCAATGAAAAACCTATTATATACCGCCACCATCCTGAGCCTTATGATGATCCCGGCATCCTGCAGCAAAGAAAAAACCGCTCCCAAACAAGAAATGAAGCCCATGATGATGAACCCCATGGAAACGATAACCATTAAAAAAAGCAATCCAAAAGTGGAACTTAAACTTCCCGGAGAGCTGGTTCCCGATCAGGAAACAGCATTATTTGCTAAAGTGCAGAGCTACGTAAAGAAGATTAATGTAGACATTGGAACCTATGTAAGTGCAGGGCAGGTTCTTATGGTTTTGGAAGCTCCGGAAATACAATCTCAGGCAGCCAATGCCAAAGCCAAATGGCAGGCACAGGAAGCAATATATACCTCAACAAAGGCAAGTTATGAAAGAATGAATAGGGCCAACGAGACCAAGGGTGCCATTGCAAAGGATGCGCTGGACCAGATTACAGCCCGAAAACTCTCCGAGGCTGCTCAGGTAAACGCAGCAAAATCAGCGTATCACGAACTTCAGGATATCAACCGTTATCTGGTGATCCGCGCTCCTTTTAGTGGAGTCATTACGGAACGAAATGTAGATCTGGGAGCCTATGTAGGACCTATGGGAGGAACTCCGCTCATGGTTATTCAGAATACATCAAAGCTACGATTGAGTTTATCTGTTTCCGAGGCTAGTGTTCCTTACCTTAATGTGGGAGATACCATTTCATTCAGGGTAAATGCGATTCCTGAAAAAAGCTTTAAAGCCAAGATCTCCAGAAAATCGGGTTCTTTGGATCTTAAACTGCGTTCAGAGAAGATAGAAGCCGATTTCGTGAATCATTCTAAGGAATTAAAACCATTTATGATAGCAGAGTCCATGATTCCTTTACAGAATAAGGAAGCAACATTTTTCATTCCAAGATCTTCTGTGGTAGAAAGCAATATGGGAGTTTATATCATCAAAAAAGAAAATGGAAAAGCAAAGTTTATCCCTGTCAAAAAGGGCAGAATCCTGAATGATACCATCGAAGTGTTCGGAGAATTGTCAGAAGGAGACCACATCATTAAAAAAGGAAATGAAGAAATTTTAGAGGGAAGTTTAATTAAATAATATCAATAATGAAAGCAGTATTTAGAAACCCATGTATCATTCTTTTCAGTGCAACCGTTTTGTTTGCTTGTAATAAAGAAAAGGAGACAATAAAAAATGTGGAACCTATGACCACACAGAAACCTCAACCTACAGCTTCCGGACAGTATGCAAAAGGCAGCCATGTTCCGAATGAAACTGTCTGCATGGTGAATAATGCCTATATGGGCAAAAAACAAATGGAAGTTCCTCACAACGGCAAAATGTACTATGGTTGCTGTGAGATGTGTGTAAAAAAGATTCCAACGGATAAAACTGCCCGAGAAGCTATTGATCCGTATAGTGGAAAAACAGTGGATAAGGCGGATGCCTATATTGTAATGATCAGTGATGAGGGCGAAGTGGCTTATTTTGAAAATGAAGAGAACTATAATAAATTTCTGACTCAAAATTCATAATTATATTTTTCAGGTTAATTGTTTTAGGGCTTGGTAACTTATGGTTATCAGGCTCTTTTTATAGGAAACAAAAAAGACAGGCCTTGTATAAAAGCCTGTCTCTAAAAATATCTCAGATATAATTTATTCTACGTTTACTACCTTTTCAATTTCCGGTGCATGTTGTTTAATTGTATTTTCCACGCCTAGCTTTAGGGTTGAAAAATTTAACGAGCATCCAGAACAGTTACCCAGAAGTTTTACAAAAACCTGATTATCTTTCACGTCAATAAGCTCTATATCACCTCCGTCTTTATTCAAAAACGGTCTGATGCTTTCTAAAGCCTCCATTACTCTTGTTACTGTATCTTCGTGCGTTATGTTTGTTTCCATATTTTTTCAGTTCAATTCGGTTTTTTCAAATTTGATTGAAAGTTATTATTATTTTGCTTTTGGTGAGCATCCTGCCATTGTAGAGATCTTTACTGCTTCAGTGGGCGGAAGACTTTTATTTCTTTCTACCAGGCTTTCTACCATCTTTCTTGCAGTTTCAGTGTAGATTTCTGAAATTTTAGAACCTTCCTGAAGCGCTGCCGGTCTTCCCACATCTCCTGCTTCTCTGATGCTTTGGATCAAAGGAATCTCTCCTAATACCGGAATTCCAAGATCTTCTGCAAGATATTGTGCTCCCTGATTTCCAAAGATATAATATTTATTCTCAGGAAGTTCTTCCGGTGTAAAATACGCCATATTTTCGATTAATCCAAGAACCGGAATATTGATGCTTTCCATCTGGAACATTGCAATCCCTTTTCTTACATCTGCCAAGGCAACATGCTGAGGGGTACTTACGATCACCGCACCTGTTACAGGCACCTCCTGAATGATTGACAAATGGATATCACCTGTACCCGGAGGAAGATCTATTAATAGGAAATCCAATTCACCCCAAGCCGCATCTCTGATCATTTGATTCAATGCTTTTGAAGCCATTGGGCCTCTCCAAACTACTGCCTGGTTTGCTCCGGAAAAATATCCTATTGAAAGCATTTTCACACCATAATTCTCAATAGGCTTCATCAGGCTCTTTCCGTTTACTTCTACAGAAACCGGTTTTTCACCTTCTGTATCAAACATGGTAGGAACTGAAGGACCATAGATATCAGCATCCAATAATCCTACTTTAAAGCCCATTTTAGCCAATGTTACTGCCATATTTGCAGAAACGGTAGACTTCCCTACTCCTCCTTTACCGGAAGCAATAGCGATAATATTTTGAATTCCGGGAATTTGTTTACCCTTGATCTGACTTTGCTGAATTTCACTAGGTTCTGGGGAAGAAATTTTAAGTTTTAAATGAATATCTTCTCCAAACTCACTGGCAAAAGCCTGCTTCATTGCAGCTTCCAGTTTTTTCTTTTCGTGCATTGCTGGCGAATGAGCAGTCATGTCAATATAAACATCATTACCCATTATCTGAAGATTATTCACCAAATCGTCTACTTCTATTTCTTTAAGGAAATCTTGAACCTTTTCTTTCGTCAACATATAAATATAAATTGTTTACAAATTTACGGATTTTTTCGATAATTTAGAATCAATAAAATCTATAATATCAGGTGATAAATCAGATCGTTAAAAATTTTGTTTATTCTATTTTTTATCCTGACTTATAATCAACCTCCAAAACAAAATCTATGGAACCCACTGCTTATCCATCCAAATACGCTTCTCCCAAAGGAATCTTCACTGTTGGGAAAACAAGATTTAAATGGTATAATCTGGCAAAAGATCCTGCTGAGGTTTCTTCACAGGATATTCATCATGCTAAAATATGTATTGAAAATGCCCAGGAAAATTTTCAAAATAGGGATGATCTTGGATTTATCATCATGCATCGATGTGGGGAAAACTATCTGCTTTTGGTCTGCACATGGCGCAATGACAATGAATTATGGGAAAGCGTTTACTATGACGGCTCAGGTAATTTTAAGGTATGGGATAGAAATAAAACCCATCTCCCGACGTATTGTGTCTGGGAAATGGGAATAGTTTACCATGAGTCCCAGGCATGGAAAAAGTACCTGGGAACTGCAAGGTATGAAAGTCATAAGGTGGAATATCTTAATAACTTTTTTGAAGGTGAGATCTGATTTCACGAATCAATTCGCCCTGTATTTTTCATCGAAGTCTACATTTCTGCCGGCTCCTTTCACTTTTTTATTTCCAAAAGTATAGGTTGCAGATAAGGTAAATCTTCTGGCGTCATAATAATTGTTGTAGGAGTGAGTGCCTGTGGAATAATAAATTTCCCCTATACTTCTTGATTGCTTGAAAATATCAGACACTGTTGCATTGATCTGGAGATTTTTGTCCATAAGGCTTATTTTAAGGCCAGAGGTAAAGTTTCCTGCAAAATCCATATACACATTTCCGGAGTTAGATGGCAAACGGAACCAATAGTTAAGAATCAATTGAATTGTTTTACTTTTATTCAGGGAGAGATTATTCTGAAAATTAAAATCATAGGCGTATCCTTTTTTTGACAAAGCATCGGTTGCAAAGACCTCAGTGCTCATATAGGACACATCCGCAGAGTAATTGGCTTCCCAAAATTTCAGGAATGTATCCGAATAATTCAGGGTAATCCCAATATTATTCTGATTATAAAAATTGAAGAATGTACTGGTTCTGCTCTCTCCGGACAGGCTTGCTACCTGACCAAATGCATCCAGCGTTCTCTGGAAATAAACAGAAGTCGATAACTTCCCTTTATAAACGTGTGAAAATTCAAAATTATGATTGATTAATGGCTTCAATAAAGGATTTCCGGTGAAGTAAGAATTAATATTGATATACCAGCGATACGGATTGATGGCACGGAATCCCGGTCTGTCGATCCTTTTGGAATAGTTCAGGTTAAATGTATTATTTTCGTCACTTTTATAGGCTATATAAGCGGTAGGAAAGAATTTCCCATAGGAGTTTTCTGTTTGTTGCCCCGATGTTAGAGAGTTTCCATTGACTGTAGAATACTCATAACGAAGTCCGGCTTTTGCTGACCATTTTTCGTTGAATGATTTTTCAAAGCTTATGTAGGCTGCATAGTTTTTCTCATTATACTCAAACTCATTACTCTTTAAAGGGTCTGTACCATAACTTCCATTATTCAGATTCTGATAAAAAATACTTGAATTATTATCAAAATTGGTGAACTTCACCCCTGCTTCTGTCTTTACAAACTGATAAGGCAGCGTAAGATCTGCCTGCCCAGAATATATTTTATAATCCACCATGGATGGGGACTTTACCACAAAACTATTCCCTGAATTTTCCGTTGTGGTAAAATCAATGATGTTCTTAGGGTTGTTGGAAAAATAATTTCCTGTGATGCTTAGTTTATTATCCTGTTTTCCAAATTTAAGGTCGTAATATCCACTTACCGTATGCTGAATGGTTTTTCCTCTGTGTTCCGCATCGGTAGATAAAGTACTGCTATATATTTTATTCTGAAAATAGTCTGAGGTATTCTCAATATCCATATTGGAATGTCCAAAGCCATAGTCATAAATAAATCCGACATTGGATTTTTCCCCCAACTGATAATCAATACTTAGGTTAGCTCCCAGACCATCCCCAAAATCTCTTCTGTCATCATGACTTTTAAGTCCCTCTGCTCCTTCTATCCAATAGTTTTCAAAGGAATGTCTTTCGTATTTATTTTGTCTTAATTTCAGGGAAGAACGCAGTTTTTCATTTTGATAATTGACCGTTGCACTGTTTGAAAATGCGGTGTAGGTCTGCTGTTGAAGACTTGTTGTCAGGCTTCCACTCCATCCAAGGTTTTGATTTTTCTTAAGAACAATATTGATAAGCCCGCTGTTCCCCTGCGCTTCATACTTGGCCGGAGGTGTGGTAATCACTTCAATTTTTTCTATATTTTCTGATCGGAGGCTTTTAAGATAGGTAACAAGTTCGGAGGCTGAGAGGTTCAGGATTCTTTCGTTAATCATTACTGATACTCCACTTTTTCCGGCAATTGAGACGCCTGCGTTATCGTCTACCTTTACCAAGGGGGTTGTTGCAAGGGCATCTGCTCCATCCATCCCTTGTGATGCCACGGAATTGCTCACATTAAAAACCAGCCTGTCTGCTTTTCTCTCGATCAGTTTTTTTCTGGCAGTAAGGGTAACCCCTTCAATCTGTTTTTCATTTTTTCTCTCGATAAAAAAATCATGCTTTACATCACCATTTACCATAACATCCATGCTGGATATTTCCGTACCCTCCTGTATTAATTTTATATTGTAATTCCCATTTTCAAGAAGCTTCAGCGCGTAATTTCCCTTTTCATCTGAAATGGCAGTCTGCTTTTTCTGATCCTTTACTGCTATCACCTCAACATAGGACACTGAACTTCCAGCTTGAGTAATTTTTCCGGTCACCGTCTGAGAAAATAAGGCCATTGGCAACAATATCATCGCTGAAAGTAGTGTTCTCTTCATTTCTATGGTTGTTTTTAATAGAACAATCCACGGCTTTTATTTGTTACATGGCATCATCTATTTTTAAGGTTAGAACCAATTCTATAGTTATTCTACAATCCCTAAACTTCTTGTAAATATGCTCTAGATAAATGTATCTTTATAGGCAATTCGCTTTGTTTAAAGTGATAGGAATGATTGACTGAAAAAATTTAAATAAAACATATGAAAGTTATAGCTTTATCAGGAGCAGAAGACACTGGAAAGTCACATACAATTAATATTGCATACTCTTTTCTGCTTAGGGATGGATATGTACAGGTCCCCGGGAATTTCAGGGTTTTGGGAAATTCTAATAATAAAGACTTTACCGATATTTTGGAAAAAGAGGGTAAGAAAGTTGGCTTTGTAGGAATGGGTGATTATATCAATGGAGCAGGCAAGAGCTTAAAAAGCTTACTTGAGGAACTTGAATTAAAAGGTTGCGATACAGCGCTATGTGCAGCCAGAGATAATCCGAGGATTTTAGCAGCGATACAGGCATATCCAGATCATATTATTATAGAAAAAACACGTTCTACAGGTGAGGAAAATAATAGAATTGTGAATACTCATGATGCGATTGTCATGATTTCTCATATATAGTTTTGGAGGTAAATCATTTGTCCATTATAGGTTCTTAAATCACCTTTTAAAAGTAGTTTATAAAATAGCAAAGCCACTAAAATCTATGGCTTTGTTATTTTAATCTATTTCCAATAAATTTATTTCTCGGAAATTTTCAATATGATTTAGAAATCTAGTTTTTGAAAGAATATTTAATATATCTTTTGGAAGACTTTCTAATTTCAATGGTTCATTAGGACTGGCCACTAAATGATAATGAGAATCTAAAGAATTATTTAAACCTGTTTTATCATAAGAATAAAGACCTTTTTTCGTCATAGAAACGTAGTCTTCTAAATATCTTTCATCAACTCCTGAACCAACTATCTTAATTAATAAACGGTCTAATTCGGAATTGACCAAAACCTCTGAGATTTCAGGTAAACTCCTAAAATAATTGACTAATACATGATGTTCTTCTTTAGATCCTGCTACCGAATCGGGTAATTTTCCACCACAAGAAGTCATAAATCCTATATATTTACCATCTGTAAAAAAACAATCAATATCTAAAGTTTCTTGCTCTATTTCTGTATACATTAATATTATTTGTTAAAAGTTGTTTTACAATCAAAACCTATAAAAATCAGAATAGGAAAATTCTTATTCCGATTTAAGTGTTTTTGAGTTAGTAAACTATTTAGCCTTTTTCAGGATTAGTTATTTATAATAAAAATTCGTCAATAAAATTTTCATCTTCATCTAAATATAGAATATAAGAGCAAATACGTCTATTGTGATTATCTTCAACATCTATATCTATTTTATATGTATTGGTAAAATAATTATGTCTATTATACAAAACATAGCAAACTGATTTTTCTATAAAATGTAAGCTACCATTATTATATAGTTCTTTTAATTCAGTATCTAAATCCTCATTTTTAAGAATTTCGTTAACATTCTTTAAGGCATACTTAAAAAATTTCTTGATATCTATTTTACTTATCATAATCTGGTTAGTGTCTCATTATTTTATCAAATACAATATGCCCATTTTCTAATGGGTTTCCATAAATTCTTATATCTCCTCCTTTATCCAATATTTTAAGTTTATATGTATATCCTGTAGATTTAGCTTCGCTTTCTGTTAATTTTATTATTCCTATATTACCTTTTGGAGCAACAATTCCTTTTGTTAGTGCGTGCTTAAATTTTGCTTGTAATAAAGGGTCTAAGGAATTAAAAACTTTTCTTACAATCCAGCCAGACGTTTTTTTAGCTTCTTTTTCTGCAAATGATTTTCCAACATTTTTTCCTACTGCCCTCAAAGAACTTTTTAATGGGCCTCTACCTATATCCGGCATTTCAAGCAATATCATAGTATCTTCATCACTTGTCGGCATCTTTCGTTTGTTTGGCCCCGAATCAAATAAAGAAGCAAAACTAAAACCATTACCATATCTAGTATTGTAATAAAAATCTACATATCCCTGGTTTACTTCATAATTAGAATTTCCATCTAAAATAGCTTTATTAGAATCATAGTATCTAGCATAAGTTTTTGCTTTTGCAAAGTCATGTCCATTAACTAAAACAGTTTCATTAACTCCATCATTAATATTTACCTCTTCTCCTGTTCTTTTATGCTTATAAATTGTTGCAATTGTTTCAGGTTGTTGGGCAATCATCCCTGTCGGGTCATTATAAAAAATAGGATTATTATCTGCATAACTATAGGGTTGTAAAGTCGTTTCAGATAGAGGATCGTGTACACCCCATCTTCCCAAATCCGGCATATACATTCTTGCTCCATAATCATACATTCCTGTCTCCTGTAGCTCCTTGCCATTATACTTATAATTCTTATAGCTACCCACTCCAAAGAATGCATTACCTGTCTTCAAATGGTTCATCCCAAAAGGATAATAGTCGTTGGCATCTGTAATTTCCAGAGCTCCTACATTATTTCTACCAAAGCTTACCCTCACGTTTCCAAGGTGATCCTTGTACTGGTAAATATACATTTTTCTTTGAATTATAATATTCTAAGCCAAGTACACCTGAAAAGTAATTTATAATCAAAAAACTATAAAAACAAAAATCAGAGTAGGAATTTTCCTACTCTGATTTAAGTGTATTGTGTTATAAAACTAATCAATATTTTTCAGGACTAGTTATCAAATCAAATTCACAGACTTTGTGCAATAGGGTATTATTTAAACTTTGTAATGACATATTTACCTGTGTAATCATCAAATGAAATTAAATAATTATCCAAATACATTTTATATAATATTGTTTGAACTTGGTTCAAGGCATTATCTTTTGGATAAAAATAGAAAGTTTCTTCATTTACTTTTTTCAAATATTGTTTTTCTACATGATGATTAGAAACTTGAATTATTTTACTATCTAAACTAAATATTATTGTTTCATATTTAGTTATTTGATTAATTTTTAAATTAATTTTTTGATTTAAAGCATCATACAAAAAATCATAAAAAGTTTTATAGTTATTTTTATAATAATTACTATAAATATCTTGTAATTCTAAAGCGTTTATACATAACATTTTGTTATTCTCTAATTTCAAGTATAATAAAAGAGTTGCTTTCTCTGTAATATAGGATAGAGTAAGATCGCCTTTATTACTTTTATCAATGCTTGATATTTCTTTAATCAATGTATCATTAATATGAATTTTTGATTTGGAACAAGAATTCAAAATAAACACAAAAAATAACAAAATTATTTTAATATTAATTTTTAATGTGGATTTCATATTATTTTTAATGTATTGTATTATCTTGAGGTAAACCTGTTTTTTTTCTTTCTTCCCTGCTTTTGTCACCAGGCAAAATATAATTTAAAGGATTAGGATTAACTTTACCTTTTCCATAATTTGTACGTTTTGGTAAACCTTCTATTTCTCTTGCTCTATTTTCTGTTTTAACAGCCCTTTGTTCTAAAGGATCTCTTGCTGATTGTTTATCAGAATCTTTTGTGTCAAAAGCATTTTCTATTTCATAATCATATTGATGTTGCATTTCATGTACAACTGTTGAGAAATCAGAACTGGGAACTTTTTCTGATTCTTTAAATGATTCTTTTGCAGATTGGTTAAAATCATATTGGGTTATAGTTCCATCTCCCTCATAATTTTTAGCAGAATTCTGTCTGTTAATAAAAACATTATTTCTATTACCCTCTTGTATTTGATGAATATTTTTACTTTTTTCCAGCTGATGCAACATTCCTATTAATACTTTATCACCAGAATTTTCAATTTTTCGATATGCTTTTGCTAATTTGAATAACGTTTTGCTTACAGATTGATTGCGCCCATCATATATTTGTCCCTTTAAATTACCACTTGTAAAATAAAAATTTCCATTCCTATATTGAAGACTTGTTCCATCTTTTGTAACAAATATAATCTCTTTTCCATCTGGATCGATTGCATTAATAGGTGTATTTACAGCATAAGTATAAGGTGACCACCTATGATACTTTTCTGCTTTTTCATCAATCACCCCCCATCTTCCAATATCCGCCATATACATCCTTGCTCCGTAGTCATACATTCCAGTCTCCTGCAATTCCTTTCCGTTGTACTTGTAATTCTTGTAGCTGCCCACTCCAAAGAACGCATTCCCAGTTTTTAAGTGATTCATTCCAAAAGGATAATAGTCGTTGGCATCTGTAATTTCCAGAGCTCCTACATTATTTCTATCAAAGCTTACCCTCACATTTCCTAGATGATCCCTGTACTGGTAAATATACATCTTTTTCTGGTAATCATAAAAGCCCTCTGCTGTTGGAAAAAACTGCAGTTCAGGGTTGTGGGGATTCTTGATGATTCCCCCTCCATCACCACCTGTTGGAGGGATAACCACACGACTCGCTACACTGAATGCCTGTTGTTCCAGTGCAAAGGTGGTTTCTCGGGAAAACATTTCGGCAGCCCCTGAGGAAGTCTTGTTCAGATACTGAAAGCCATCAAGATAATCCGTAATCTCCTTGGTCCAGCTTGTACCCGCAACGCCAATGGAGGTTTGCATGTTCTCCTTTCTCAGCTTTACCCCGTCAGCACGGTAGTTGGTCTTTACCTGGGTGGTAATGGGATCATGGCCTATATCCAGGGTGCGGGGCAGGTTTAGAAAGTTGTAGCTGATGCCTGTAATCTGCTTATCCAGCATATTCATCATATTTCCGTTGGGGTCATAGGAAATGGTATTTCCTCCGCCCTCATATCCGGCCTTGTTATGTCGGTTGTCCCTGACATCCAAAAGACGGTTCCCAAGACTTGTCGGGGGACCATAATTATACACCAGCTCATCGATAACCTCGGCAGTGGTTCCATTCATGACGGAGGTTCGGTATAGATTGGTGATGTTTCCATTAAGGTCATAGTCCATTGCCTCCGTATGCTCCTTGCTCCATGGGTTGCTGGGGTTCTGGTAGTATCCGGCCGTAAGCCTGTTCAGCCCATCATAGGCATAGCCGTATCTCTTCGGTTCCAGGGGAGGATTGGCCCCCAGGGATTCCACGGCACGCCAGTCCACCTCGGTAATGTTTCCATTGTACATGGGCCTTACATTCTTGCCCACAAAAAGGCTGGTGTCAGGATTGGTGGTTCCATTCTTTTGGTTATACTTGATCTTGTAGGAAAATAACTTCCCTCCCAGGTCAGATAATGACATCTGCGCCGGGTTAATATCAGTCATCCATCCCCTGATATTGTAGGCATAGTCAATGCTTTGCAGGTTATTTCCAACCACCTTGTTCTTAAGCTGTGACAATTCATTGTAGGAGTTTTCCACCAATAGCTGCTCCGGCCAGTAATCTACCTGATGATAGTGCTTCAAAAGCCTGTTTTGGTTATCATATTCAAAACGTTCCTTTACCGTTACCTCCGGTTCACCTGCTCTCCTTAGATGTTGGGTTACTGTATTCTGTGCAACCCCGACAAAGTCCAGCTTGGACTCCGTCCTGGTATATCCTCCCAAATGATTGATGGAATGGGTTCCAATAGCCCTTCCCTTGGTGTCATAATAGGTGTAGGCCTTGGTCCAGTTGTCATCCTCAATGTTTTTTATATAAGAGGCAACAGGAAGTCCCTTGGTTGTTTTAGGCTGGGACGGGTTGTCGGTAAGCAATTCCTGTGAAAATTGATTATTGGCCGCAGGTGAACCTTGTGGATAGGTATCATAGTAGCTAACACTTAATAAAGTGTCAATTACTGATGGAGACACTAAATTGGTATAATATACATTCATCCCTTTTACTGTAAAATAGGATGAAGTCCTCTGTTCATTATTTATTGGGCTACCCATGCTGTTATTAATATATTCCTGCAAGTCATTCCTTAATGACGGGTTATTGGTAATACCTGTGTAAACCACTCTGCTGAACTGATCATATTTGGTAAGAAGCCATTGACTTTTGATTTTGAGATTGGTATCCTGTGTCATAACGAGCCTATCCTGCTTATCATACACCATGTATTCCCAGCCCTTGCCGGGAAGTTTCTTTTCAACCAAACGGTTCTTGCCATCATAGCGGTACTGGTAGCATAAATTGTCTAGTGTGGAGGGAGATAATGATCCGGAGACCGATGCCAATGGAGGAATAACAAAGGCCAATTGGTCGTACTCATTGTAGACATAGTAGGTATCTGCGTTTTCTGTGGCGCTTAATACTTTTCTTACCAAAATGGTTTGTCCCTTGCCATTCTTAAACTCGATGGTTTTGTTGTTATCTTCATCAGTAACTATATTCTTGTAGAGCTGTCCGCTTTTGTAGAATCCATTTTCAGAGTCAGGATCCGTGGCTGGGCTGACGATTGATTGGGTGGCTCCGTTCACCCATGAGGTACTGGCTACAAGCTTTTTCACCTCTCCTGTGGTATTGGCTTCATACTGGAACTTGACGGGTTTGTTGGCCCAGTCAGTACCCACCTGGATCTGCTGCTGGATTCTGCTCAATGGAGAGCTTTCCAGGATCTTTTCTGAATAAATCTTTTCTGAGCCATAAATACCTGGCTGGCTAGCATTGGACAATGGGTCTGTAACAATGGCCCCATTCATGGTATTGGCCTGTGGAACAGGCAGGTAATCCAACACCTGTCTTCCAAAGCCATCGTATTCAATCTTGGTGACAACATCTCTGCCCAGCGGAGAGGCTTTTACATTCACCACTTGTTTTGGACGTCCCAAGCCATCAAAATACTGAACGGTTTCTACCTGCCTGGCATTGGCATCACTCTGTGTTTTTGCCTCAAGATAGGTTCTTGTGTAGATATAGTTTTCATTGGTTACCCCGGTAAGACCACTTGGCAATTGCATCTGTGCATGTACCGTGCTCATCATTAAAAGGGCACCAATAGGTATAATTATTTTTTTCATCAATATTAGTTTTTGTATTTGTAGTTGAATTCCTTTAATAGTTTACCTGTCTGGTTGTCTTCTCGGATTTCCTTAAGTCTATTGGCGGAGTCATACAGATAAACCTCCCTGATTCCTGATGGTTGGGTGATGCTTCTTACCCCAATCAAAGGGTCATAGCTGTAGGTTGTGACCTGATAGTTGGGCAGGCTGTTTCTAAAGGTGTCAAGAGCGGCCAGAAATGCTGTTTCATTATTACCTGGGACATCTTGTCCATCTGTATCAGATGCTGTTACTATGACACTGATCAATGAGTCAGGAATATCTTCCAGCTTTGCATTTTCAATCTTGGCAATGGGCTTGGTTTTGCCATATCCCCAAATGATGACCGTTGATACTCCATTGCTAATGGTGTACTGTTGCAAATTACCCTTGGAGTCATATAGATCATAGAAGATTTCCAGGTTTTTAGTATTGGGACTCTGAAGATCATAGGAGGATACTGAAATTGGAAACAATTTTAAAGGATAGTCATACCTTGTCTCTACCCTTGATATTATCTTACCTGACATATCATTAGAATTCTGCCTTTTTATAACCTTGGTCTCCAGGGGAACACCTACCATATTGGCATTGATCAATTTTATATTCCCTTTTTCGTGGGCATATTGGTAGGAAGTCTCCTGGCTTGTACCATCTGAATAAGTAGTATTCTCAGAGGTTACCTGATGGTGGTTCAGGCTTTCATTGACTGTATCTGTAGTAGTTGTCTTTACAGGAATTCCATTCTCATATTCTGTTTTGATCTTCTGGTAATTTTTAATGACGCCACCATAAAAAAAGGCTGTTCTGTATATATTGACATCAGTAAGCTCTGATGCTGAAGGAGATGTCTTGGAATCAGCCCAATATCTTCCAGGCTTGTACATGGGTATACTTTTTATATTATGAGACAGAAGATAATTGGGTTCAGCCTGAGATGGTGGCATTCCTGGAAGTGGTCCATATTTATAAACATTGCTTATCACTGTACCGTCATATTTTTCGTAAAATCTATAGGGGTATATTTCTTCTCCTGAAAAACTATACTGATTTTGTAATGATTCTACAGTTTTTCCACTAGAATCAGAAGATACTACCCCTAGGGTTAACCCCCTTGCCCAACCCATATCATCAGGAATGTGATAAGGGTATTTGTAATATTCTCCCCCATCCAAATAATTGGTAAAAGTATAGGTCTTAGCCCATAATACAGAATCATCTGCTGATAGAAAAGACTCTTTTACCTGTGAATAACCTACCTGCCCTGCATTATTAAAACTTGACATAGGCTGTATCCCGTTTGATAATGTCCCATGTACCTTAAATGTTTTTCCTTCTTGTGAAATAATGGACAGATAGTCAGGAATACCCAGAAGTTTTCCGGAAGATGTTCCATTATTCAGAGTATAGGTGAATTTTCTTTTGGTAATCTTTCCATTGCTGTCATTGGTTTCAATTCTAGAGATCCTTCTTCCTCCTCCTACAATATTTACTGATGGGGGAACAGGATATATTGCATTGAATAAGTGTGTGGGGATGATTACACTATTATCTTCATAAAAAAAGCTTTCAGTTCCCCCTGTAGGATAGGTAATCTTTGTCAGAATCCCAGCCTCAGCCTCAGCAGCATATACATTCCTGTCAGTGGGAGGAACGAATATATTCATATCATTGGGTTTTCCGTTGTAATATCCCCATTGATCAATAGAGTTGGAATGACGGTTAGGAAGTTCTTTGGGATTATAATCAAGTTTATAGGATGCTATTATGTTACCCAGTACATCCACTTCATTGACTTGATTTAAAAATAATCGCTTGTCCGAAAGTTGATCTTTCACTAGAACAGCTGGGTGGATCTTTGAATGATCAAGGTTTCCTATACGATAACTTTGTATAAGGTCAATTTTTTTAATTTGATTAAGCTTCTTATCTTTAAGTATAAGACTATTTAGCGCTCTACTTCCTTTTAGATCTTGACGTAAAGCGGTATTGTATACCAAGTCCACTGTTCCTTCAGGAAAGGAGATTTTCATAAGCATGTATTGGTCTGTTGCTGTTGAACTCAATGAAATAGGGTTCAAATATTGAACATTCCCTCCTGATTCAGATTTCCTCCATATACTTCCTTTTGTATCTGTTTTTGAAAAAGTACGAACAATTTCTTTGGTATAATTAAATGTATAACTATTCTTGGGAGTCTTGATCTCCATAAGATGCCAAGCTGTTCTATAGCCAACTTCAAGATCAGCCGGATTTTCATTTACAGGTCCTGAGTTCATACCGGTAACCAAATCATATGTTGAATTAGCTTTGAGAGAGTCCTGGCCAAAGTAATATTCAACTCCGGACTCATCGGTAATGGTGATTCTATTAATCGTAAATTGAGAAGTATTCAAGCTCACATAGTCTATGTCTATTTTCCAGTCATCAAAACCTTGAACAACTGCCTTTTTGGTAACGTTGTCAATAATAAACTTCCCAGATCTTCCCAGAAAATTAATGAAGAATAGATCTGGATCTTCATCCACAGGTTGATCTGAACCACCGTAGTTAATATTAAGATCACCTAGAGTTTTGCGTACGTCGTAACTAGTTTGATAATTAGCATTATAGTTATAGGTTAAATAGCCCTGAGGATTTTCATCTGGACGTTGCCTTACCTGTCGGGTTATTATTCCTCCCGCATTTAGACTCCATCCGGCCCCAATAGTAGAGGCTGTTTCACCCACCATAATTCCCTTTGTATCATATTGCAGGGATACATTTAAAGGAATATCCCCTGTATCTATATTGAATATAGGAATGTTAACATTTGCTGTTCCTCTATAGTAGGAAACCGGACTCTCTACAAACTTTGCAAGTGAAGTTGCATTGGGAGATGGAGGTAATATTTTTGGTGTATATTGTGCCTGTACCATTGAATTTAAGAATAAAATGGTACCTAACATTATAATCTTTCTTTTCATCGTAATTATTTCTTAATCAGTTTAGCATTTGCGGTCTTGTTGTTATCAGTCTTGATGGTCACCAGATAAGCTCCCTGAACCAAAGCCTGGGTATTAATTTTAGTTACCCTGTTTTTGGTCTTCAGGTTTTGCAGTTGTCTTCCGCTCATGTCATAGACCAGAATATCAGCCTCCTTGAAGTCAAAGCCTATTTCAACATAGGCATAATCAGATACCGGGTTTGGATAGATCTTAATATCATATTTTTCAATCAAGTCATTCACCTGCTTATCACCCAGCTTGACAATCTTCCAGTTTTCCTTGCCCAGTTCCTCGGCACTCGTTCCTGCCAAGATGATGGAGCCATCCTTGTTGAGTCTTACATCTGAAAGTCTTTCCTCACGCTTCTTGGATTCTCCCTTGATGTGCTTTCTCCACTGCTCATTTCCAGCTCCGTCCAGGTATAGTAACCAAAATGTTTCATCTTTCTCTTCCATTCTTCCCTCAGCCTGCGTATAGCCACCCAGCAAAATGCCCTTGGTTAGGCCTTGATTCTGAATAACATTCATTCCCATCAGGATATCCCTGTTTCCAAAGGTGTAGGACTTCTGCCACTGCTCATCCCCACGCTCATTCAAGGACACGATCCAAAGGTCTGTTCCCTTTTCAATTCCCACGGTCTTGTTTCCTGATCTTTCCGACCTGGATTCCCCGCCAATAATGTAGCCATTGGAAGTCAATGCAAGGGTTCTGATGTGGTCATCTCCCTTTCCGCCAAGGTTCCTTTCCCATTCAACCTTGCCGTTCTTGTCGAGCTTAATGATCCAATAATCTCCCTCACCAAAGTTTTCGCTTTGCTTGGAGGTTGTAGATAATTGATTGGTGCTAGCGGGTTTGTCATTTGAAATATTGCCAACGGATGTTGATTGTCCATTATTATTGAGAACACCACTTCTGGAATAGATGCCCAATAATGCGCCGCCATCCCTTGTGGGAATCATTTTTTCAACCTCGTCAAGACCTCTTCCACCCAAAATGAGTTGGGAAATTTCCTTGCCATTTTTGTCGAGTTTAACAATCCAAACATCCTTGGAGCCATGTCCCTTGGGGGAGTTTTGAATGTTTCCTGCCACAATGAATCCCTGGTCCGTGGTTTGGATCACGGACCTTGCTTCCTCATCCGAGGAGCTTCCCAGGGTTTTCTGCCACAGCTCATCCCCAAATTCATTGATGCGGATCAGCCAGATATCTGAACCTCCCCTGGAGTCATCCTTTTTATCCAGTCCCTTGCCTGAATAGGAGGTTCCTGCCAAAAGAAATCCACCATCCTGGGTGGTTACCGTTGCTGAAAGGTAGTCGTGGTTGTTTCCTGAGAAGTATTTTTCAAAAACCGGTTCTCCCTGCTGGTCCAGTTTTACCAGATGGAAGTCGTAGCCGTTGTTTTGCCTGCTGTTTTGTTGGATTTTATCGCCCTGAATGGAGCTTCCTGTAATCAGGTACTGCTGATCGATGGTGGTGGTCACCTGGCTTAGAAAGTCCTGTGTAGAGGACTTGATGTCCCGTTGCCATAGAACTTCCTGGGCAGATACCCCCAGCACAGCGCACAAGGTAAATGCACCGAGATAGATCTTTTTCATCTTATGTTTTTTAAGTTAATACTTATTTTATCAATTACTTATAAAATTAACTGTTTTTATAACATAAAAATACAAAACAACCATATTACATGTTATTTTAATTTATAATTCATATTTTAATTATTAAAATCACTTTTCTATTATTTATTAAATTACAGTAACAAAATATGATGTATTATTTTCACTCTAAAAACGATTGATTAATTGGTTATTAGATCCTTATAATGGAATAAAACGGATTCTACGTCCTTTTTTTATCACATATTCTTAGAACACGCACATCTGACTTTGGATAATTTGTATTCTTAGTTTTTGGCCCGGTATTTTCAATGTATCCGTTATTATAAAATCATAGAATATGAAAAGAAGACTCGCTGTATTCTCTTTATTCATTACCCAAATCATTTATGCTCACAACTATTCTCAATATGCAAATCCTTTTATTGGTACTGGAGGGCACGGACATCCCTTTTCCAGAGCTGCCATTGCATTTGGAATGGTACAGTTATCTCCGGATACAAAAATTGATGGAAGCTCTATAGCAATTTATTCTGCCACTCCAAGGCTGTCAGAATGGGAAACCTCAGCTCCTTATTGTAAGGATATTAAAAACGGAACGACAAGGCCCATTATCCAAAATATCAGGAAGACAGAACTAAAAAAAACAGGCTTTGAAAATACACAACCCGTTGAAGATTTCAAATATACTCAGCAGACAGACTCTCCAGTAATCTCAGCAGACAGGCTCTTTGATTTTTCTACCAAGGTTGAAATTACGTCACTGAATCCTCGCGATAAAATCTACTATATGACCATAGATGCCAATGATGCTAACAAAAGAAAAACATTCACGGCCTACAAAAGACCATTTATGATCAGTAAGACCACTCAGGTCATGGCCTATGCTGAAAGAAAAGGTAAAAAAAGCTTAGTGGCCACAGCCAGCTTCAATAGAAGACCTAACTACTGGGATATCAATACCTCTTCAAAAGCCAGCCCTCAATATACAGCCAGCGGAAAGCTTGCATTAATCGACGGAATAAGAGGTGATATAAATTGGCAAAAAGGGGAATGGCAAGGATATCAGGGGCAAAATTTTGAAACAATTATTGATTTTAAATCTCCACAACAGCTTACAACACTATCCTCTACGTATCTTCAGGACAGCAAAGCATTGATTCTGATGCCTAAAAAAGTAGAATATTATGCTTCAATGAACGGAAAAGATTTTATCCTTTTAAAAACAATTGACAATGACATTGATCCTAAAGATCAAAAAATACAAATCAAGGATTTCACCACAGAAATTCTACCTACAGAAGCAAGATACCTAAAGGTAAAAGCCTACTACTTTGGGAAACTTACAAAATTGCATCAGGGAAATAGCGGTGAAACCTATATCTTTATTGATGAAATTTCTGTACAATAAAACCATTATAATCAATGAAAAAACGATTACTCATTCTTTTTTTATTCTTAAGTATCATAAAAGTATCAGCATGCAAATGTGTCATGAATACCTTAGCAGAAAATTATTTGACTGCAGATGTTGCAGGCGTTATAAAGATTCTGAAAGTATATGATGAAGATCCCCAACAAAGAACCTATAAAGCTGACGTTGAATTTGAGAAAGTATACAAAGGAACAAAATTCACGACATTAAACGTAAGAGGACTGATTGGCTACGCATCATCCGGGGCGTGCGAAAAAGATGTACAACCCCATGAAAGATATTTGGTTCTCTTAAGCGGATCAAATGGCAGTTTTTCAATTTCGTCCTGCTCACCTATGTCTAGATTAAACAACAAACCAACAAAAGACGAAGATTCTCAACTGGAAACTTTAGCCAAAGCTTTTTCCTATTTAGACAAAAATAAATTCAAATTTATAGGATCTCAGTTTACTTATTATTACGATGAAACACTGGGAGATAATACCAAATCCGAATTGTCAAAAATCAGTAATTTCAACCCTAAGCAGCCATTTGCGATCTACCAAGTGAAAATAAATGATTCTTTTAAAATTACTGAAATTTCGCCTATTACAAGTTTTGGAAGCAAAGACAAAACCATTGAAGCCATAATGAAAAAAAATCTGACCATTGAAACCCCTATGTTTAAAGATACTTCGAAAAAAGAAGAATATTTAGTATTGCTCTTTTACAATAAGCAAAACATCAATAAAGAGAACAGAGAGTTAATATCTGATACCTGGCACTAAAAAGACAGCCTCTTCAAAAATGAAGAGGCTGTCTTTTGATTTACCCCATATTTGAATTCATTCTTTCAGCCCATTGAAGAACTTCCGGAAGTTCCATATCTGAAAATTCAATATGGATTACTCTTCTTTTCTTTCCATTAGTTGTTCTGTTTGAGCCATGTAGCGTGAGAGGTTTCATCAGCATAATTCCACCTTTTTCTACATTGCAGATATTTTCTGTTTCTATTGACCAATCTATGGTTTCCGGCCTATAAACTCCCTTGGAATGGGATTTTGGAACTACTTTTAAAGCTCCATTATTTTCATCTGTGTCATCTAAATGAATCCTGATGGTGTAAATATTCTCTAAAATATTCAAGGGAGGTTGTACGGCAAACTGATTTTGTTTTGTAGTCCACGGTCCAAAATTGGGAAGTTCCAGCTTTTTATCTACAGAAATGGTCAGATCCTGATGATAAGCAACATACCAATTGGATGTTTCAGGCTTATCAAAATAGATGCTTTTTACGACAAAATATTTTTCTCCAAATACCTCTGTAATGATTCGTTTTATGTTATCATTAAAGATAAGATCCTTTATCTCCGGTATTTCCTTTAAAAACTGCCTTATCGCAAACAGGTCTTCAGACTTCCTAAAATTCTCCCGCGAAGTATCTATACCATTCAAAACACCGATTATTTTTTCTACTTCATCGGCTGAAAAAACATCATTTATAATGGAAAAGCCATATTCTTGAATATGGCTTTTATAAGTTTCTAAGTTTTTTAAACTCATTGATATTTAAATTTTATCCAAAGGTTCGGTTAACTGTCCTTCCCATTTTGATACCGCAGAAGTAGCCAGTGTATTTCCTAACACGTTAGTCATACTTCTTCCCATATCGCAGAAATGGTCAATAGGCAGGATTAAAGCAATTCCTTCCGGTGGAATTCCGAACATGGAACAAGTGGCTACAATAATGACCAGTGAAGCTCTTGGAACTCCCGCAATTCCCTTAGAGGTAAGCATCAGCACTAAAAGCATCGTGATCTGCTGTCCGATAGTCATTTCAATACCGTAGATCTGTGCAATGAAGATAGAAGCAAATGTCATATACATCATACTTCCATCCAGGTTGAAAGAGTATCCTAAAGGTAAAATAAAAGACACTACTCTGCTGTTACAACCGAATTTTTCAAGCTCTTCCACCAATTTCGGGAATACAGCTTCTGAACTCGTTGTAGAAAAAGCAATCAATAATGGCTCTTTAATTCTTTTTAATAAATCAAATAAACGGTTTCCTAAAATAAAATATCCTACCAATAAAAGGACCAACCAAAGTACACCCAGTGCAAAGAAGAAGTCTCTTAGATAGATTGCATATACTTTAAATATTTCAAAACCATTGGTAGCAACCACCGCTGCAATAGCCCCTAATACCCCAAGTGGAGCAAACCACATAATATATCCTACCATTTTAAGGATACCATGCGCCATAATATCGAAAAGCTTAACAACAGGCTTGGAATATTCTTCACCCAAATTAGCCAAAGCCACTCCAAACATAATAGCAAATACTACAATCTGCAATACTTCATTCGTAGCAAAGGCTTCAAATAAACTTTTAGGGATCATATGCTTTACAAAGTCTTCCAGAGAAAAGCTCTTGCTGCTTTTAAGAAGTTCATCAGCCGAAGCAACATCCTGAATAGGCAATTTGGTAACATGCCCCGGCTCCAGCCAGTTCACGAGTATCAATCCTATGAAAAGGGAAATCAAAGAAGCAGAGATGAACCAAAGCATAGCCTTTGTTCCCACTCTTCCAATCATTTTAATGTCGCTCATTTTAGCAATCCCCACTACCAGGGTAGTAAAAACCAAAGGCGCAATAATCATTTGTACCAATCTGATGAAAACAGTTCCAAGTAGTTTTATATTCTTGGAAAAAGGTGCTGCACTTTCAGGATACTGCACGTGTACAATTCCTCCAATCCCTACTCCCAGGATAAGCGCAATGATAATTGCTATAAAAAGTTTATTCTGTCCTTTCATATATATAGTTCAATTTGCGCAAATATAATGGTTTTTGAATTGGCAGGGTATTTTATTCTAATCACCTTAAAGCCATATTAATTTTTTGAAACATAAAAATTAAATCGCTGGTTCATAAAATATTGTAAAAAATTTAAGAAACATTTATTGATTTTTTATTCTTTTGGTACAAATTTTATTATTACATTTGATTGTATAACAACATTAAAATAAATATACAATATGAAAAAAACTATCGCAATGGCTGCATTAGCTGTAGCTGTATCTTTCGGGGCAGTTTCTTGTAAAAAGAAAATTTCTGATGCTGATCTTCAGACCCAAGCTACAACTGTAGTAACTTCTAATCCCAATGCTTCTGTTGAAGTAAAAGAAGGTGTGGCTCACTTAAGCGGAACTTTCGTTGATCAACAATCTAAAGATGCAATGATTGCACAATTAAAGGCAATCAATGGAGTAAAGGATGTAATGGATATGTCTAAAGTTGAGGCAGCTCCTGTTGTTGCACCTGTAGAGACTACATCTGCAGTAGATCCTGCTATTCAGAAAAAAGTTCAGGATGCTGTTAAAGATTTCCCTACCGTAAAAGTAGAAGTAGTAAATAATGAGCTTACTCTTACAGGAAATGTTTCTAAAGAACAAGCTAAAAAAATTAAGCAGTCTGTAGACGCTTTAAAAGTAGGTAAAGTAAAATATAACTACACTGTAAAATAATTAAATTAAGATGAGTACATTACAAGATAAATATTCAAGCGTAGTTGCAGCAGCTCAGTCTGCTGGAATTTCAAATCTTCAGGTTCAGGAGCAAGACGGAATTTTATATGTTTCTGGTGGAGCTTCCAATTCTGCAGCAAAAGATGCCGTATGGAATGCTTTAGGAGCTATTGACTCTACCTATTCTGCTTCAGATATCAATATTGACGTACAGGTAGAAGGGCTTGCTTCAGGAGCTTCTTTAACTGTAGCTACAGAAGATTCTAACCTAAATATCAGACAGGAACCTTCTACGGAAGCTGCTGTTGTAGGTAAAGCTGCAAAAGGTTCTTCAGTAACTTTAATTGAACAAACTTCTGATGACTGGTGGAAAGTAAAAAATGCTGACGGACAGGAAGGATATGCTTATTCAAGATATTTGAAAGCATAATTTCATTAAAAAAAATAATTTTTGAAATATTTTTAAAGAAACATCTCCATGAGGAGATGTTTTTTTTATTTTTACCGCTTTGAAAAGAACTTAATGAAGAAAATTATTCTGCTACTGATCTTGATATTCAACGTCCTGATTCTCCATGCTCAGAAATTGTATATTGACGGGAAAGTATCTGATTTTGAAAAGAAACCGCTGGAAAATGCCACAATATATCTTTTAAAACAAAAAGACTCCTCCATTGTCAATTACACTGCCACCAATAAAGAAGGTAAATTTTCTTTGAAAATTGATGAAGTGAAAGAGCCATCTATATTAAAAATTGATGCTGAAAAATTATCGTATTCAAAAGCATTCGAAAAAATAGAACAATCATTATCCCTTGGAGATATAGAGCTTAGCAAAAAAGAAGTGATTACGATCGATGAGGTAAAGATCACAGTTTCTCCAGTAAAAGTAAAGAATGATACCATAGAATTCAACGCTTCGGCCATTAAAGTACGTCCTGACAGTAAAATTGAGGAGCTTTTGAAACAAATTCCAGGGGTAGAAATCGGCAATGATGGAAAAATCACAGCCAACGGAAAAGAAGTAGATCAGATCATGGTCAATGGAAAACCATTTTTTGATAAAGATGGCAAAATCGCCCTGCAAAACCTCCCTGCCGACATTATTAAAAATATCCAGTTTACGACAACCAAAACAAAGGAAGAAGAACTGAGCGGAAAACCCCCAAAATCTCAAAATACAACCATTAATTTTAATATTGACGAAAAGAAAAACAAAGGTCTTCTTTCAAGACTCACATTGGGCTATGGATCAGATAAACGCTATGAAGGAAGCGGGCTGCTAAGTTATTTTAAAGGAGATTCCAAGATCAGTCTATTGGCTTCATCTAATAATATTAATTCAAAAAGTATTTCTGCGGATGATGTTTTTGATAATATGGGGCGTGGCAGAGGTTCGGGAACCCAAAATGGCAGTAGTGGAATTCAAAGATCTACGACTATTGGACTTAATTATAATGATAAACTTGGCAATGATGCAGATCTTGATAACCTCAGTCTAAAATATTCAAAGTCTGAGATGGAAACCCGTTCCAAGGTTTCAAAAACTACCTTTCTTCCGGATTATACGCTAAAAACCAATTCTGAAAGTAATGGTGACACTGAGTCGAATCAATATAGTTTTGAGGCTTCAGCGAGAATAAAATTGGACTCAATGACCAATATTTATATAATGCCCTCTTTTTCAAAGTCTGAGAACTTCAGTTTCAACAGATCAGCATCTTCCACTTTAAGAGATGACAAGCTCTTGAACGAAAGCACATCTTCTAGCCAAACCAACGGAGAAAGCAATACATTCGCCCCTAATATTTATTTTACCAAAAATCTAAAGAAAAAAGGACGATCAATATCTGCCAACATCAACAGTTCAATCTCTGAAACAAAAAATGATAATATCAATCAGTCCCAAAATACATTTTACAAGGAACCTGATATTACCACAGACAATAGAAATCAATTACAAAAAACACGCGGACAAAGCAACAATTATACTTTCAGTGCCTTATATACAGAGCCTATTTCGGATTCTGCAATGGTAAACTTTGGATTGCAATATAACTCAAAATTATCCAGTGATATAAGGAATTTCAGTGATTTTGACCCTGCTACCGGACAATATTCTCAATATAATACACGTCTTTCTAACAGTATGGACCAAAAGATCAATCAGCTATCACCAGAACTATCTTTTTTCCTTTACAAAAAGAAATTCAACACCTGGAGTACTGTTAATTTTGACATTTCAGATATGAAAGTAAATTCTGTGTTCAATGGACAGCTGTATGATCTTCAGAAAAGTTTTTTCCTACCCAGATATACGGTCAATTTTCAGTACGTTTTTTCTGACCGCAAAAGATTAACCCTAATGAATTCTTCCAACTTTAATATTCCTGATGCAGAAAAATTAATTCCTTACAGAGATGAAGCTGATCCATTAGTAACCTATACCGGAAATCCTGATTTAAAAAACACATGGACAAACAGCAGCAATGTTTCCTTTAGCAGCTTTAATATTGTAAATAATTTCAACTATTATATCAATGCCGGATTTACCTATAGAAACAATGATATTACACAATATTCTCAATATGACAGTTCAGGAAAACAGATTGTAACCTACAGCAATATAAGCGGAAATAAAAATTTCAATCTCAGTTCAGGCTTAACCAAGACTTTTAAATGGAAAGACAATAAATTGAGTATTAATCCTAGATTCAGCATGAATTATACTTACAACAACGGCTTTATCAATGGACAGCTTTTCAAAAGCAATTCATACAACTTCAATCCGGGACTGAATCTGAGCTATGAGATTAAGGATAAACTTACCATAAAACCCTCCTATAAGCTTGGATACAGCTTTTCAAACTACTCTAATTACAGGGTAGACCAAGTGAATACAGCCAATCAGTCCCTGAAACTGGAACTCACCAATTACCTGTTTCAAAGCAGACTTGTCTTTGGGAATGACTTTGAGTACAACACCAATTCTAATATTGCGCCAGGCTTCAAAAAGGATTTTTATTTCTGGAATACCAGCTTGGGATATTCATTCTACAATAAGCAGTTTACAGCTAAGGTAAAGGTTTATGATGTATTGAATCAAAATCAAAGTGTAAGAAGAACAATTACAGATTCTTATTTTGAAGACCGTGAAGACTTAATTCTAAAGCGATACATTATGTTTTCACTCAGTATGAAGCTTAATAAGTTTGCGGGTAAAAAAACGAAGAAAAAATAATCATTATACTTAAAGATTTTAAAGTCACAAGATTTTTTTGAAATCCTGAGATTTGACAAAATATTTTTTAACCATCTGTCTGTAAATTTCCATTATCCATAATAAAAACTAAGACAAATTCATTTTAAAGGAAGATTCTCATTATAAAATACAATAACAGTGTTTTTTTATTTTTAAATTAGCTTCAAATTTTACTTATGAAGATTCATCTTTCAATTTTACTTATTCTCTTTTTCATTCTTGGAAAAGCACAGAACACTGAACAAAAAGATAGTTTTGTTAAAGACAATTTCACCAAGAAAGAATTTTATATCCCCATGCGTGACGGAATTAAGCTTTTCACTGCAGTGTATATTCCCAAGGATATTTCCAACAAAAACAAATATCCGTTCCTCATGCAGAGAACCTGCTACAGCATTGCTCCTTATGGTGAAAATGAATATAAAACGAAAATTGGACCTAATTCCTTTCTAATGAAAGACAAGTACATTTTTGTGTATCAGGATGTACGTGGAAGGTATATGAGTGAGGGAACTTTTACCAATATGACTCCACAAGTAGAACATAAAACTAAAAAGGATGTGGATGAGAGTACAGATACTTATGACACCATTGAATGGCTTTTGAAAAACGTTAAAGATAACAATGGCAAAGCAGGACAATTTGGAACTTCTTATCCCGGATTTTATACTGCTGTAGGAACACTGGCACAACACCCGGCCCTGGTAGCCTCTTCTCCTCAAGCTCCTATTTCAGATTTCTGGAATGATGATTTTCTTCACAACGGAAAATTCATGTTGGGATATTTCAGAACATTCCCTGTTTTTGGAGTTCAGAAAACAAAGCCTGAGCAAAAAGCATGGTATATGGATTCATTCATTAAACAAACATCTGAGGATGGTCTGAAATTCTACAGAGAATTGGGTACTTTGAAAGATGCCTATGAAAAATATTATAAAAATAATTTTTTCATGACAGAAATTATGAATCATACAAACTATGATGAATTCTGGCAGAAAAGAAGCCTTCTTCCTCATCTGAAAAATATTAACCATGCAGTAATGACTGTTGGAGGATGGTTTGATTCAGAAGATCTATACGGACCTTTAAATATTTATAAGACAATAGAAAAAACAAGTCCTAAAGCTAAAAATACAATTGTAATGGGACCTTTCTCTCACGGTGGATGGTCTCAGGAGCAAGGGAAGCATTTCCATAGTGAAACTTATTTTGGAGACAGCATTGCCACCTATTACCAGAAAAATGTTGAAACAAAATTCTTTAATCATTATCTGAAAGGAAATACCAAGGAAGATGCAGGGCTTCCTGAGGCTTTAATGTATGATACGGGAGCTAAAGAATGGAAAGAATTTGCTTCGTACCCCCCTAAAAATGCACAGAAAGTGAATTTTTATTTATCAGATAAAACTTTAAAAAAGACTTCCGGTCAAGGATATTCTGAGTATTATAGTGATCCTAACAATCCTGTGTTAAGCTCTGATCATTTAAAGGATTTCAATGGATTTACTCCAAAAAATTATATGTCGGAGGACCAAAGGTTTGCAATAGGAAGACCGGATGTACTCACGTTCACAACAGAGGTACTGACCGATGATATTACTTTTGCCGGAGAGATTTTAGCTAAACTTAATATTTCCTCTTCTTCTACGGATGCTGACTTTGCGGTAAAACTGATAGACGTTTATCCTGAAGATTTCAAACCTGCAGAAAAGAAAGACGGGGTGATCTATGGAAATTATCACCAGATGGTAAGAAGTGAAATTATGCCGGCTAGGTTCAGAAACTCTAAAGAAAAAGGAGAAGCTTTAGTTTCTAATCAAAAAACAGCAGTGAATTTCAGACTTCAGGATGTGGTTCACACATTTAAAAAAGGGCATAAAATCCAAATCCAGATCAGCAGTACCTGGTTCCCTCTTTTTGCTGTAAACCCGCAGAAATTTATGGAGAATCCAAATTTTGCCTCCAAAGAAGATTACACTAAGGCATTTATCAAAATATATGATGACAGTTCCATTGAGGCTGAAATTTTAAAATAAACTGAAAAAGCTGTTCCAACGAACAGCTTTTTATATTTTTAGGTTTTGGTTAAATCCCACTTCTATTGATAGACAAACTGATCATAGATCATTTAATGAAAATCTAATTTCTACTATTCTTCTTCAATGGTTCTGAAAGTAAGGTTTACTCTTGGAGTTTTTACTTTTGTTGTGGGTGGAAGCCTGTGAAGCCAATGATCCTGGGTAGCTCCTTTCATGATTAATAAGCTTCCCGTTTCAAGGAATATTTCTATTTTTTCCTTTGTTCTTTTATGTTTAAATAAAAATTTTCTCTCTGCTCCAAAGGTTAAGGATGCAATGGCCCCATGTTTTTTCAAATCTGTTTCTCCATCACTGTGATAGGCCATTCCTTCGCTTCCGTCATGGTATAAATTAAGCAGACAGGAATTGTATGTTTCTCCGGAAATCTCTTCGCACTTTTGTTTTAATTTCAAAAGCTCAGGAGTCCAAAACTTAGCATATTTTGTTCTGTTTGAATAAGTATATTCAAATGCTTTTTCCCCAAACCACGCTACTTTACGTTTGGTTAAAATAAGTTTTCCGAAGATCACCGCCTCATCATTTTCCCAGGGAATTTGATTGAATAGATAGTCATAATACAAGTCAGATTCTTCTTTTGTGAAAACCTTTCCATAATAATGAACAGTTCCATCATGCGGAAGAAGACTTAAGGGATAACCTGGTGTTTCATCGAACAGACTTAGCATAATACTTTCTTTTGTGAGGGTAATAATTTACAACTACAAATTTCATTAATATTTTCACAAATAACACAATAGCTGTTACTTAATTTACGAATAGATTTGTGAGCTTTCCCAGCCTACAATCATCTGTTTTCTATCACTCCCCCATCGGTAACCTCCAAGATGGCCGGTAGATTGAATCACACGATGACACGGAATAAGAAATGCTACCGGATTGCTCCCGATGGCTGTTCCTACAGCTCTGGATGCTTTCGGATTTCCTATTTTTTCAGCTAAGTTACCGTAAGTAGATAGTTTTCCCATGGGAATTGTCAATAGACTTTCCCAAACTTTAAGCTGAAAATCGGTACCTTTTAAATGAAGTTTGATCGTATTGAGCTTTGTCCAGTCTTTATCAAATATGGACAATGCATTTTTTTGAAGAGCATCCTGTATTTCAAAAAAAGAAGCATTAGGAAATTTATGTTTCAAATTTCCTAATGCTGATTCTTTATTGTTTTCAAAAGCCATGTGGCAGATCCCTTTCTCTGTAGATGCTACCAAAATGTTTCCAAAAGGACTTTCGGAAAAACTATAGTTGATGACAAGGTTTTTTCCTCCATTCTTATATTCTGCGGGAGACATTCCTTCTATTTTCACAAACAGATCATGAAGTCTGCTTGTACTGGAAAGTCCCGTTTCATAAGCGGTATCAAAAATACTTGCTTTTTCTTCCTTTAATAAATTTTTGGCATGTTCAAGACTGATGAACTGCAAAAATTTCTTCGGACTTGTACCTGCCCAATCTGTAAATATCTTCTGAAAATGGGCCGGACTCAAGTGAATATTCTCTGCCACTTCCTCCAAACTTGGCTGAAGTCTGAAATTGCTCTGGATATACTCTATCGCTTTGGCAATTCTATTATAATCTATCTGACTTTGTGTGGACATTTTACTTTGTTTTTACCTCACAAATTTCCAAAGAATATACGGCAGAAAAAATCCGATTCTTGCGGAATATTAGTTGTTGTTATAAATATCGTTATAAGCAAGCATTTTGTAATATAACTTCGCTGATAAGAAAGCGGTTGGCTTAGCCATTGGAGAATCCATTAATTCTACAATATCAAATGCCACTACATTACATTTTTCAAATACTCCTCTTAATAATTCTAACGTTGGGTACCATTGTAATCCACCTGGCTCAGGAGTTCCTGTAGAAGGGGCAATAGAAGGATCGAAAGCATCAAGGTCAATCGTAATATATACGTTTCCTGAAACTTTTTCTAATACATCATTGACCCAATTTTCATTGTTAGCAATTTCGTGAGCAAAGAATACTCTTCCTTCCGGTAGATATTGAGCTTCTTCAGCATCCATAGAACGGATTCCCACCTGAACCAAGTTATGCTTTTGATTTGCTTCAAATACTGCACAAGCATGGTTAGAAGTTGAACCGTGGAACTCAGGACGTAGATCTGTATGAGCATCTAATTGAAGAACCGTTAAATTCTCGAATTTCTCACCTACCGCACGGATAGAACCAATAGAAACAGAGTGCTCACCACCGAAAAGAGTGAATACTTTTCCTTCATTGTTCAAAAGCTCTTTTGTTTTTTGATAAACAGCTTCAGTCATTGCCTCAGGGCTAGAGTTTTCAGTTACTTCACCAGCCAGGTATACTCCTTGCAAAAATGGTTCAGTACCTGTTTCAATGTCATAAAGCTCCATGTTTTCAGAAGCGTCTAAGAATAATTCAGGACCTTTATCTGCTCCTTTTCCCCATGTTGAAGTTCCATCATAAGGAACTGTTACCAACATTACTTTCGAATTCTCTAACGTTGCGTTTTCTTCGGGAATTCCTGCGTATGTTCTCATGCTTTATTTAAAAATTTTAATGTTGTAAAGATTGAAATATTAGTCGCAAAGATACGAAGAAAGTTATGAGTTTTGAGAATGTCTAATTTACAATTTACTAATATCAAATTAAAATTCAAGACTATAAATCTGATAGATGAAGTCCTATATCTTACGTCTTGTCTCTTTCAACTTTAAAATCAAATAACTATTTTTACAAAAAACTTTATATATGTCTTTAAAAGCTGTTCTTTTCGATATGGATGGGGTAATTGTAGACACAGAACCCTTGCATAGAAAAGCTTACTTCAAAACGTTTGATGAATTGGAAATTGCAGTTTCCGAAGATTTATACACCTCCTTTACCGGTGCTTCTACCAAAAGGGTTTGTGAAGCACTAATCAGTAAGTATGACCTGAGCCATACCCATGAAGCCATTGCCGGTATCAAAAGATCTCACTTCAAGGATTATTTTTTTAATGATGATGAGTTTGATTTAATTCCCGGGGTTAGAAAACTGATTGAGCATTACCATGAAAATGGAGTCAAGCTTATTTTAGCTTCTTCCGCAACCATGACAACAATCAATATGGTTTTTGAAAAATTCGGACTTGAAAAATATTTCAGCGGAAAAATTAGTGGTGCCGATTTAAAGGAGTCCAAACCTCATCCCGAAGTATTCTTATTGGCAGCTGAAATGGCAGAAGAACCTGTAGAAAACTGTATGGTAATTGAAGATTCTACCAATGGGATTCTTGCAGCCCACAGAGCAAAAATTTTCTGTGCAGCTTACAGAAGTCCCCATTCAAAAAATCAGGATTATACTTTAGCGGATACTGTTATTTCAGATTATGAAGAACTTGAACTCGATAAGGTATCTAAATACTTTTAAAATAAAGGAAGCTCTCAAATTTGAGAGCTTCCTTTTTATATTCATTAGTCTTTTGATCAGGTAAAAGTAAAATGATTGTATTACTTTTACCTTTCAAAATAACTGTCTAAGATCTTATTTGTACCCTAAAAGTTTCAAGATATCTTCTGGTTCCTGCTTCTCGCGAAAAACTTCATAGTGTAATTCACCATTTTCATCTTTCTGGATCAGGACGTGTCTAGGCTGAGGCATCAGGCAGTGGTGTACTCCACCATATCCTCCAATTGTTTCCTGATATGCTCCGGTATGGAAGAAACCAATATACAACGGCTTCGTATCACTGAAAACAGGTAAATAAATGGCATTGGTATGCTGCTCAGAGTTATAATAATCATCCGAATCACACGTTAATCCTCCCAAAAACACTCTTTCATAGGTATCTTCCCAACGGTTTAACGGAAGCATGATAAAGTGTCTTGAAATTGCCCAGGTATCAGGAAGTGTAGTCATGAAAGAAGAATCAATCATATTCCACTTTTCTCTGTCATTCTGACGTTTTTGGGAAATAATCTTATAAAGGTTAGCTCCACTTTCTCCAACGGTAAAACTTCCGAATTCAGTATAAATGTTGGGTTCTTCTACCCCCTCCTCTTCACAGAATTTTTTGATTTGAGAAACAATTTCCTCTACCATATATTGGTAATCATAATCAAAGTTTAATGAAGTTTTGATTGGGAAACCACCTCCAATATTCAATGAATCTACTTCCGGAGCAATTTTCTTCAAACGTGCATACACACGAAGACATTTATACAATTCATTCCAATAGTATGAAGTATCTTTAATCCCCGTATTGATAAAGAAGTGAAGCATTTTCAGTCTTGCATTCGGGTGCTCGGCAATCTTTTGGCTGTAATAAGGGATGATGTCCTTATATCCGATTCCAAGTCTTGAGGTATAAAATTCGAATTTTGGTTCCTCTTCAGACGCAATTCTGATTCCAATATTGAATGTAGAGTCTATACTTTCCGTAAGCTTATCAAGTTCACGGTAATTATCCAAAATTGGAGTAATGTTTTCAAAACCATTATTAATCATATCTGAAATTTTCATCAGATAATCATCCGTTTTGAACCCATTACAGATTACTTCAATGTTTTTATCTACCTTTTCTTTCTCATAAAGAGACTTCACAATATCCATGTCATAAGCAGAAGAAGTTTCTATCGAAATATCATTCTTCAAAGCCTCTTCCAATACAAAATTGAAATGACTGGATTTTGTACAGTAACAGTAGGTATAATTCTTTTTATATTCGGCTTTCTCAAAAGCTTCTTTAAACCAGCTTTTGGCTTTCTGAATATTTTGAGAAATTCTCGGCAAGTAGCTAATCTTTAGCGGAGTGCCAAATTGCTCAACAACGTCCATCAATGGAACATCGTGAAACAACAAATTGTTCTCAGAAACATTAAACTCCTCAGTAGGAAAATATAATGTCTGATCAATAAGTTCCGAGTACTTTATTTTCATTTCTAAACAAGTGAATTAAGAAATGCAAAATTGCTAAAAAAGTTTGATTTTTGGATGTTAAAATTATTATAATTTTAAATAAAACCTCAATATTGCCTCTTACAGAAATTTATAGCTGATAATCAATAGGTAAACTTTTGGATATATTCCTCTCTTTTGGTGTCAGAGATCCCCAAAACCTGCTGAATATAAGCATCTGTGGAGCCATATTTTTTATCAATCTCCCCAAAAGCTGCATCAAGATACCTTTTTTCCACCCAACTCAACTTTTCCAGCACCTGCAAGTCCATCTTTGGATATAGAAAATGCAGGGTATTGGCCAGCCGAAGTCTTTTCTCTACCAAATCTTTTCTAAAGTTATTAGACAAAAGATATTCGTTATAAATTGTTTTCTTATCAAACTTCAGTATTGTTAGAATTAGGGCAGTAACAATTCCGGTTCTATCTTTACCTGCGGTACAATGATAAAGAATGGGATCTTTAGAATCCAGAATCTCTGTAATAATAGTCTTTATTGTTTCGGGATTTTCTGTAACATACTCACGATAGAAATCTATCATTCTTTTGTCTGCGTCAGAAGCATTTACTTTCCCTTTCAGAACAAGCTTTCTTGCCTGTGATAACTGATCACTTTCATCCTCAAAAGCAGAATACTTTTTATATGTTATTTCATTGGGTAGATGATCCGGTTTTCCAGATATCTCCTTTGAATTTCTAAGATCAATAACTTCTTTTATTCCTAATTTTTCAATCTGGTCAAAAGATGCCTTCTTAAGCTTATGAAGATGGGCACTTCTGTAGAACACTCCCTCTTTTAAGCTTCTTCCCTCCATATTTTTAACATTACCTACAGCGCGGAAATTATGAACCTTTTTGATCTTAATTTCTTTTTCCGTTTCATTTTTACCATATTCCGGCGTTTCAAAATACTGTGTTTTACAAGAAAAAGCACAGCATAATGAAATCGTAAAAACTGATATTTTAATTATTTTTTTCAATATATTTTCGGATATTCTATTTCGTTACTTCCTACAAAAAATAATAAATCTCCAGATTCATACTGAACAGTAACCTCATCTTCAACAGCAAAATTTCGGGTTCCTATTCTTGAAGTGATACTTAGGTTTCCGTTTGTTAAAGGCCAATTAAGACCTGTGGTTGTGATATGATCAGCGGATGGAAAAGGATAAAGAGAAATCATTCTGTTCTTTACTCCTTTCAATGTAAAATTGTTGGGAATAAAATAGTACTCAGAAAATTCATCATAAAATTTAATGTTCATATCGTCCTTAAATGCAAAAGCAACGGTAAGGTTCCCGAGAAAATGGTCTTGTTCTCCTCCACTTCCTCCGAAAACATCAACTTCTGAATTTCCTTTTTCTAAAATAATTTCCAACGCTTTGTGAAAATCTGTCTTGTCCTGATCCAAGGTAAGAATAAACTTTTCCTGATACACGCTTTCATCCGATCCACAATGAGAATCAAAATCACCGGATATAAAATCCAATTTATCCAGAGGAAATCCCATTCTTTTAAGATAGTGAAAAGCACCGTCTGTACAGGCAATAAGGCTATAATTATCTAAATCCGGAAATGATTTTGGAGCGTCTCCGTTAATGAAAAGTAATGCTTTATCTCTCATTCGGGTTCCAGTATTCTTCCGGTTCGTTATTTACTTTTGAAATATATCTTGCTAGTACAAAGAGATAATCTGATAGTCTGTTTAAATACTTAATTAATTCCGGACGTACTTCTTCTGCCTCGTTAAGGAATACCAATGAACGTTCTGCTCTTCTGCAGATGGTTCTTGCAGCATGTAAAAATGTTGCCGGCTTTCCACCACCCGGAAGAATAAAATATTGAAGAGGCTCCAGCTTTTCCTCAAAGGCATCCATCCACTGTTCCAATTCTTCAATTTCTGTTTCTGAGATAATGATAGGAAGACGTGATTTTCCATTAGCCAACATCAATTTATCCGCCGGTGTTGCTGCTTCTGAACCTACTGTAAATAAATCAAACTGTATTTTCTTCAATTGCTTCAAAACTTCTTCATCTTCAATATGGCTTTTAGCAATTCCGATGAATGAATTCAACTCGTCTATATTCCCATAGCTGTCAACTCTTGCACTGGCCTTGGAAACTCTTGTCCCACCATATAATGCAGTCTGACCTTTATCGCCTGTCTTTGTATAAATTTTCATACTACTAAAATACTTTAATTTGTATAAAGTACAATGCAAAAAGTAGCAATAACTGCCTATTCTTCCTGAAAAAACAATTAGCTGACATTAGGAATTAATGTCAGCTAATATTTGCATAGGTGGGTGCTATATCTTTTTAGATTACTTTCCCTTTGTTAAGCATGATAAATCAAATGCCAATTCTTTTATTTATAGATTAAAAAGTATAATTAACATTTAGCTGAAAAATTGTTCCGTTAAATCCAAACTGATTCACCTCCCAAGGATATTTGAACCTTCCTCCAAGATCTGTTACTATATCTCCTTTACTATCTATTATATCCGGATAAATATTAAATAAATTATTTACGACTCCGGAAACTTTAAGGTCTTTCGTGATTTTATATGTTAAAACGATGTCCGTAACTACCTTACCAGAAAATGTCTGATCTTTGGCAGGATCAGTTGCGTGCTGCCATGTAACAGAACCAAAGTAAGTATTATTAAGATTAAAGTTAAACTTTGAAATATCATACGAAAGACTAAGAATAGTTTTTGTTTTTGGCCTTGCAGATGTAATTCTAGATTGTTCTTTTCTATCAAAAAAGTTTTCTGAGTAACCATTTTCAGCCAAAATAGGTGGAACTGCAATATTATCTACTATTTTAGTTTCGTTATAATTGAAAGCTGCAATAATTCCCAATCTTCCTTTGCCGATAGCGGATGTATAATAATTAGCCACGAAATCTACCCCCTCAGTAACTGTATTTACAGCATTGGTGAAAAACTTCAAGGAGGTTATTTTATTATTGTCTAATATTACTTCCACAGGGTTTGTTGTATCCGGATTACCCGGAGCACCGGTTTTGTAACCAATATCTCCTGAGAAAAGTACTCGGTCTTTAATTTTTATTCTATAATAATCGGCTGTAATAGTAAGGTTTTTAAAAGGTTTCACTGCAAATCCCGCAGTAATATTAAAGGCTTTTTCAGCATTTAATTTTGCTACACCAAGATCAGATCTTACAATTTGAGAATCATTATTAAAAGTACCCTGATTAGCTACAGTATTTCCTGTAATTTTGGTTTGAACGTTGGAATAATAAATTTGGTGTAATGAAGGTGCTCGAAATCCTGTAGAAACAGACCCACGGAAAACTAATTTATCATCTAACAACTTATATCTTGCATTTCCTTTCCAGGAAACATTATTTCCAAAATCACTAAAGTTTTCATATCTCACAGTTCCCCCAAGTAACAAGTTTTTCGTAACATCCCATTCAGCATTCATATAAGCTCCAATATTTTGACGATTTTTATTGACTTCATTTTGAGACTGCAATCCTGGAAATGATTCTGCACCACTTCCTATATAAGACGCTTCCTCTCCTGCTCTCGCCTGATAGTTTTCATTGCGTACTTCAACGCCAGCTCCTAAAACTATCGCACCAAAATTTCGGTTGATATCTATGTTTCCAATAATATTACTAAACTGATGGCCACCTGCTTTAAAACTTGTTGGTGAATTTCCACCCAAAGATGTATTAATGGTATTTCCTACAACATAATTTACTGCATTAGATCCAAAGGTTGCACTACCATCAAAACTCCATTTTCCAAACATGCCTTTCCACCCGGAAGTTAAATTATAATCATAAACATCTGTTTTAAATTTCGGCTGAAATCCATTGTAAGGTTGTCCTTTTGGAGTTAATAAACCAAAATCTGAAGTTACCCAATAGGGTGTTCTATACAAACCAAAACTAGTTCCATTCCTGTAAGTTGTACCACCAAAAGCATAAAATTTGCCTGTTTCACTTGTTGGCAATTCAAAATTTACAAACATATTAGCAACTCTTGTCTCCGGCTGCCCTATAATCATTCCCAAACCAGGATTAGCCTGCGTCCAAGCATTATCCACACCAAAAAGTTCATCTTTTGTAATAGAACCCGCACGGTTAGTTTTATTTTGGGAAGAATATCCCAACGTAAGATTCAAACTTCCATTTTTTGCAACTCTGATTCCCGTATTAAAATCTGCCCCTATATTAAAGCCATCTCCTTTTGAAGTAATCCCTGAAAAAAGATTAACAGTGCTTTTTCCAACACTGTTTTTAAGAATAATATTAATTACTCCTGCAATAGCATCAGAACCATATTGTGCTGAGGCACCATCTCTCAATACCTCTACGTTTTGTAAAGCTGCTGACGGAATACTTTTAAGATCTGTACCTACTTCGCCTTTTCCTGGTGTATCATTTACATAAATTAAAGCGCTTTGATTTTTTCTTTTACCATTAACCAAAACTAATGTTCTGGAAGGACCTAATCCTCTTAAGTCTGCCGGATCAAAGTGAGCCGTTGCATCAGAAACGGTTTGCTGTGATGAATTAAATGATGGCACAGCATACGTCAAAGCTTTATCAAAAGTAACCTGTCCTGTAGATTTTAGTTGTACTGCCGAAATATTATCAATAGGAATGGCAGAGGTAATTATAGTTCTAGGCTTAGTTCTGCCCGTAGTAACCACAACTTCATCTATATTATTTTCTTTTACTTTTTCCTGAGCATACCCCATAGTACCGACTCCGCTTAATACTAATGCATAGATTTTTTTATTAAATAATTTATTTTTCATTATTGTTAATTATTCAATAAATCTAGTAAAAATATTAATATTAAACACAAAAATAATACATATAATGAAAATTTCACTTCTATATTGTGTAAATGATATTATTTCTCAAAAAAACAAAACTTAATTTACAAAACATAAATTAGCTCGCTAATAATCCGAAAAATATTAGCCAATATTAGCAATAAACAATATTTTATTCTTTCTGGGAAGTGATTTTTTTTCAAAAGATTGAAATTAGTTCACCAATGGCTCGCTATGACTGCTGAACAAAAACGGCCGGTAAAAACCGGCCAATCCAAATTATTTATTTACCTCTACGTATTGTATGATGGTCTGATTTTTTGGGTTGTAGATAATTGTACTACTGTTTGGGAACCTTTTTAGCTTGTAATATTCAATGCTTTTATCCGTTTTAATATCTTCTAAAAGACTTGTATCAAAGGTATTTTCAGGAAGAAATTTTGAAATAAGACTTATTTTACTAAGAATACTTTGTCCATCAATCTTCCTTGCGGCTTTATCCGATTTACTTTCATCAGAAGTCGCCTGTTTTTCTAAAAAAGGAATCAATGCTGCAATATCAGCTTTGTATTTCAAGATATATCCTTCAGTTCCGGTAGGAAGCTTAAACTTCTTTCCTTTATCTTCTGAAACCAAGGATCCTGAATTAGGAAAAACCTCATTAAATTTCACATCCTGAGAGTTGGTAAAAGAGTTAATGGATTCATTAACTGTTTTTTTAACGGTTTCTTCTACTGCTTCCTGCGCTTTTTGTTGTACCGTTTCAGTTGTTTTCTGGACTGTCTGGTCAATTTTCTCCTCAATTTTATTACATGATACTAATAAAAATGTAGTCATAACAGGCAAAATATACTTCTTCATAATTCTAATGGATCAATTTCTTTTCATTAATATACTTTTCTTCTAACGGAAAAGTAGCTCTCAATATTTTAGCAAAGAAATAAAATATTTTTCAACATCAAAAATCCTACTGACAAACTGTTGTCATCACCCGCTCTTACCTTTGTATCAACAATAACAAACAAAAACAATACATTATGACAACTACAGTTACAGCCACACAACAATTCATGTCAACCGAGCAATTATTAAAGCATTGGCAAGGACACAGAAATCTGACAAGAAGAGTGATCGAAGCATTCCCTGAAAAAGAATTATTTGAGTTTTCAATAGGGGGTATGAGACCGTTTGCTAAATTAGCAGTAGAACTTATCAGCATTGGGGGGGTCGCTTTAAAAGGAATTGTCGAAAGCAATACGGAAGCTTATACTGAAGAAAGCTTTAATCCAAAAACAAAAGAGGATATTCTTAAAAAATGGGACGAAGAAACAGGGGTTATCAATCACTATTTCAATCAGATTTCAGAGGAACGTCTTCAGGAAACTTTCAACCTATTTGGTGAGTATGAGTTCCCGGTATATGAAAACATTCTTTATTTTGTAGACAACGAGATCCATCACCGTGGACAGGGATATGTTTATCTGAGAGCTTTAGGGATTGAACCTCCATTCTTCTGGGAGAGATTCTAATTAAAATACAATCATTAAAGAAAGCAGATAGGCTGAGAAACAATCTTGAATTTTCAATATAGTCTCGTTGGGTTAGCTTTCTTGAACTTTTTAACCATTTCATCTTTTTGCCTCAATTCACCTCAACACTCAAACTGTTGAGGTTTTATTGATGTCTCTCCGTCATCTTTACAAGCAGTTCATTCAATTTTACACGAAGACTTTCAGGTTCTAAAACGGTAGCATAATCTGCAAAAGTGATGACCCATCGTGGAAATCCGCCCTCAATCCATTCTGTTTCAAAAGTCAGTTCTACGCCTTGATCTGTCTCTACTTCTTCAATTAAGCCATAATACTTTTTGGAATTCACCAGATGAGACATTATTTCTTTATCTACCAAAAGCTTTGCCCTTACTTTATTTCCGTGTGATTTTCTATAATCATTAATCTGTCCATATTCCTGTAAAAAAGGAACCTGTGTCTTGGAAATCTGCAAAATTCTGTCTACCCGAAACTGTCTGAAATCTTTTCTCAGCGTACAATAGGCCATGATATACCAAAAGTTAAATTCGAAGAAGATTCCAACCGCTTCAATGGTTCTGCTCGTCACTTTTGAATCTACCGTCTGATATTCGATATTTAACTGGGTTTTCTCTGCAATACTTTCTAAAATAATAGGAATTACATTTTTCAGGGAATCTTCTTTCTGGGTATGAACATTAAAAACATCAATCTGCTTTTCAATATTCTGAATCAGGTTTTTATCTGAATATCGTAATACAGAACGTACTTTTTCCATTGCCGTCTGATAATGATTTCCCAAACTTTGATGAGAAAACTTCTGCATAAGTTTTTCAGCAGTAATGAAACTCAAAACTTCTTCTTTTGTGAACATCACTGGAGGAAGTTTATAGCCATCCATGAGGGAATAACCATTTCCCGCTTCTCCTACAATTGGAATCCCTGCGTTTTCCAATGTTTTTACATCACGGTAAATGGTTCTGATGCTGACATCAAATTTTTCGGCCAGATCCTGTGCCCTTACAACTGGCTTAGACTGAAGCTGGGTAAGAATAGCCGTTACCCGGTCAAGTTTTTTAAGATAGTGATCGTTCATGTATGTACCGTTGCTGACTGAAAGTTTATAATTCGCAAAATTATTAATTATCTTTAAGAGTATTGACCAGTTTATCAAGATTTAAACTGCGTGCCGAAGCGTCAAAAATTTCACGATACGTACCATCCTTAGTATAAAGTTCATCATGGGTTCCGCTCTCTACTACTCTTCCCTTTTTCATTACATAGATGGTATCTGAGTCTAAAATCTGGGATAAGGAGTGAGAAATAATAACAACTGTTCTTCCCTCTTTTATGGCATCCAGAGAATTCTTTATCTGTTCTGTGGCAATGGCATCCAAACTTGCCGTAGGCTCATCCAAAAAGATGATGGGAGGATCCTTTAGAAATAATCTTGCTATGGCAATTCTCTGTTGCTGTCCTCCTGAAAGCTGAGTGGCATCATGCTTATATCCATCCGGGAGATCCAGGATCTGATCATGAAGGTATGCTTTTTTTGCAGCATCCTGAATTTGCTCAAAATCTGCATTCATATCTCCGTAGCGGATATTATCTTCAATACTTCCCTGAAAGATATGATTCTTCTGAAGAACGAGCCCAAGATCACTTCTTAGAAAAGTATTATCATATTCGTTCAGGTTGACATCGTCCAATACAATTTCTCCGGAATCGGGAAGATAAAATTTACATAAAAGATTAATGACTGTTGATTTTCCTGCTCCGCTCAACCCTACCAATGCTGTTGTTTTCCCATTTTCAATTTTCATGGAAACATTATGGAGCGCTTTTGTTCCGTTGGGATACGTGAAGTCTACATCTTTAAGTTCAAAAGTTCCTTTAATTTCTTTTTCTACAAAGTTTCCGTTCTGCTCGGTTTCATTATCTGCGTTGAGAATATCAAAATACCCTTCAGCATAGATCATAGCATCATTCATATCATCATAAATCCTGTGCAACTGGCGGATTGGCGCTGAAACATTATTAAAAAGCATAATATGAAGCATAATTGCCCCAATGGTCATCTGCTGATCAAGCACCAGATAAACAGTCAAAAGAATGATTAAAACTACTCCAAACTGTTCAATGAACGTTTTTAATCCATCGTAAATAAAATTGATTTTCCTGGTGAACATTTGGCTTTCCATCAACTGCATCTGCAGATCATATTGTTTTTTACCCTCAAATTTTTCACGGACAAAACTTTTAATCACCATGATAGAATTGATAAGGTTTAAAAGACCTGAAGTCTTCTTTTCTCTTTGATTTCTTAACTGGCGACGTACTCCACCTAATTTTTTAGCCTGTAAAGAACTTATATAAAAATAAATGGGTACAATAATCGTGGAAACGGCTCCTACATATACATTTTGCATATACATAATGATCAACGCAATAATGGCATTGGAGAAAAGCGGAAGAATATCAATGAAAAAATTTTGTACCAGCTTTGTCAGACTTTCAATACCACGATCAATCCTGATCTGCAGTTTTCCGGATTCATGGTTTTCATCATTAAAATAAGCAACTTTATAGGTCAGAATTTTATCAATTGCTGATTGAGCCAATACAGAACTGACATTGATTCTTATTTTTTCTCCATAAAATTTCTGTCCGAAGTTGATAAAAATATTCAGCAGTTCCTTTCCCAGTAAGATAATGGAGATGATAATCAAAATATGAATTCCCTCTGTCATTGGGTGTGGAAGGTGGGTAAGCTTGGTAACCTCATCCACCGTATATTTCAGAACAATCGGGTTTACCTGTGCTGCCAAAGCACCAAGAAAAGTAAGGAATAGGGTTCCATAGATCATCAACCGGTAAGGTCTGATGAATGGAACAAGTTGTTTATAAATTCCAAATAAAGTAACTGTTCTGTTAAAAGGTTTTGCCATGAATCATAGTATAGGTCTTAGTAAAATTAAGCCTTTTTTAAAACAATTCATAGAAAAACCAGGCTTAATACCGGCTTAATTTTCCTTCCGGACCAAAACCATTTAATCTCTTCGCATTCAAAATGATTTTCCTCATTTCGGAAGTTTATTCTCCTCCACTTTATTTTTTAGAAATACACATTCTTTAATTGTTGTATTTTAAATACAACAATTAATATTTTTTTGTACATTTGTACCATCATATAAAAAAAGACCTGATGAATAACGAACAAAAAGCACTTGTAAAGGCAACAGTACCCGTTTTAAAAACGAATGGAACCGATTTAACAAAACATTTTTATACAAGGATGTTTACGCACAATCCTGAACTGAAAAACATTTTCAATATGAGTAACCAGGCAAGCGGAAAACAGCAGAATGCTTTAGCTGGAGCTGTATTAGCCTATGCTGAGCAAATTGAAAATCCTGAAGTTCTTATCAATGTACTAAGATCTATCGGAAATAAGCATGTAAGCTTAAATATTACCCCCGAGCAATATGATATCGTTGGACTTCACTTGATTTCTTCAATAAAAGAGGTTCTTGGAGAAGCAGCGAATGATCAACTGATAGAAGCCTGGACACAAGCCTATAATGAATTGGCTCAAATTATGATTTCTATTGAACATGAACTTTACCAATCTACCCTGCAAAAGGATGGAGGATGGAAAGGATGGAGAGCGTTTGTAATTGCAGATATTGTGGAGGAGAGCAGTGAAATTAAATCATTCTATCTAAGTCCTAAAGATAATAAGGCTATTGCGGACTATCTTCCTGGTCAATATATTTCAGTGAAGACATTTGTTCCTGCATTAGGACATGAGCAGCCAAGACAGTATAGTTTATCATCAGCCTTCAACCCAGATCATTACAGAATATCCGTGAAGAGAGAAAAAAACATTCAGAATTTACCTGATGGGGTTGTTTCAAATGTATTGCACAAAAAAATGATAGGTGATGAAATATGGGTCAGCGCTCCTGCTGGTGTTTTTTATGCCAACCCAATATCTGAAGATCCATTAGTATTAATAAGTGGTGGCGTTGGGGTAACTCCATTATTGAGTATGCTGGAAACTAAAAAAAATACATTACAGAATAACACCGTAGTGTGGCTTCATAGCTGTAGAGATGAAAATGTACATGCGTTTAAAGATCATGTAAATCAACTAAACACTAATAATCAATGGCTTACTACTCATGTTTTTTATGAAACTATTGAAAATGAGTCTCATTTTGCCAGAAAAGGGAGAATAGACTTACATGAAATTAAAGAGGAAATTCTTATTGATAAGGCAAAGTATTATATTTGTGGACCCGAAGCATTTATTAAAGCTCAATATAATTCTTTATTACAGCTAGGCATTGCCAAAGAAGATATTCTCTATGAGGAATTTGGGCCTCAGCTGCTTCATCTAAATTAACAATCAATGAAACTGAACCATTTTACCGACTATAGTTTACGAGTATTAATTTATCTAAATCAAAACGATAAGGCTTCTTCATGTTCTTTGGATGAATTGTCCGGAAAACTGAACATACTCCGTAATCATCTTATTAAAGTGGTTCAGTTTCTAGCTCAAAAAGAACTAGTCATAACGAAAAGAGGAAAAAATGGTGGAATTACCATTTCTGAAAAAGCTAATAAGACAGGATTAGGAAGTCTCATCCATTTATTGGAACAAGATGATACCCCCATCATCAATTGTTTTGCAAAATCTTGTGTGTTTGTCTCCTATGATTGTAAATTAAAATCATTTTTGGATACTGCTTACCAAGCTTTTATCGACAGTATGAACCAGCATCATTTATCTGACCTCGCTTTTAACCATTGGGAAATTATCTTTGCCAATCAGAAAAATGCTACAAACAATAATTAAAAGCCTGTTTATTACGGCTATCATCACTTTTACATTAAGCTCATTACACAATAGTGAAAAGATTTATAACGAATATTTTATATATGACTGGTTAGAGGCATGGTCTATTGCACTGACGATAACTTTAACATTCAATATTCTTATTTTTCCCAATTGTAAATTCATGAGAAAAAACTGAACAAGTCCATTAAAAAGTTTTTGCTATAAAATTTGCCTTATCCTTCGTACATATAAGTCGTAAGGTAATGCAGTTCAGGTCTGCTTACCTCTTTAGATTCAGCTTCTGCCTGCTCCAATGAATAATTGCTATTGATTTCTTTTTTCTGAAACACAAATGAATTGTTCACATTCTTATCTACTATATCATTAAAGATATGTTCAATCTCAGAATTAGCTAATGAGGCAAAACTGATATCCTCAAAGCCATACATCAGCCTTAAGTCATCATATTGCTTGAAGTTTTCATTTACAAATCCTTGCAATTGAGATTTTGAATCGAAATTACCTGCCCAGATATTATAGGCATATTTTTTCTTTTTCGGTTTATCAAGAATGCTTTGATACACGAAGTTTTCACCAAGATACGCCTCTCTTACCTGCGGGTCATTGGCAAGGTCTTCTGGAAGCCCTTCTTTCAGGATCTTCCCTTCAAACATGATGTAGGTTTTGTTGGTAATGGCTAAAGTCTGCTGTACGTTGTGGTCTGTAATCAGAATTCCGATATTTTTATCTACCAAACTTCTTACAATTTTCTGGATATCTTCTACTGCAATCGGGTCAACTCCAGCAAAAGGCTCATCCAAAAGAATAAAGTTCGGGCTTGTGGCAAGACAACGGGCAATTTCCGTTCTACGTCTTTCTCCTCCGGAAAGTAGATCTCCTCTGTTTTTACGAACATGCTGCAAAGAAAATTCTTCAATAAGTTCATCACACTTGATCTGCTGCTCACGTTTTGAAAGCTTCGTCAACTGTAACACTCCCATGATATTTTCTTCTACGGATAATTTTCTGAATACTGAAGCCTCCTGCGCCAGATAACCGATTCCTTTTTGGGCTCTCCGATACATGGCATCAGTGGTAATTTCCTGCTTATCCAGAAAAATTTTCCCTGAAGTAGGCTTAACCAATCCTACAATCATATAAAACGATGTGGTTTTACCTGCCCCATTCGGACCTAGCAAACCAACAATTTCTCCCTGCTGAACCTGTACAGAAACGCCTTTTACAACTTTTTTAGGACCGTATTCTTTGATTAAGTTTTCTCCTCGTAAAATCATAGGGCAAATATATCAAAAATGCAAACAAGTTGGCATGCCCCTATGCTCTTTATATCTAGTTTATGATAATCAATAAAATTTTTTACACTTTTTATGATTAAAACTGGTAAATAGAGTCTTTACTTACTGTTATTTACTAATTTCCATACATCGTAAAATGTTCTGTTTTCTTTACTATTTTTTTCTTTTTCATTACCTCAACTGTAAACGTACTTTTATAAAAACCATCTTTGAAGAGTGTAAATTTCTTTTCGTCTACAGCAAATACGTTGGTATTAAGTCTTGATATATCTGTTTTCCACTGCGGATATTCTACATCCATTTCCCATGATGCCCTGTCCGGATATTTCCCATGAATTACATCTAAAAGTGGCGACCCCGGCAAAAAAACGATGTTCGGGTATTGGGAACTGAGACTTTGGGCTTCCATAATATAGTCATATTCCTTTTCAGGAATCAATAATCCGGAAACGGCAGGAATATTCTTTGTGAATACGTAATGAGAAGAAAATATACTTTCAGAAAAATAGGGGTATTTTAATCTGACCAATAAAAATGAACTTAAGGACAACAACCATAGAACTCCAAAAAATCGGGTTTTATCTTCCAGAAATTTAATCAGTAAAATAAACACTAAAAACGTAGGATTATTGGCTCCCCAGGAAATAGTGGAAGTCCAACCTAAAAGCAGTAAAAAGAATATATTTTTTTCAGATGGATTATATTTTAAAAACAAAACCATCAAAAGTAGAAATAATGTATTAATCCCAATGAAAACTCCATTATTAAATAGTGGATAGAAGATTATAGCAGGAAAAACGATCAATAAAATATTCTCAATAATTTCCTTTTTAATCTTAATCAGATAGATCATAAGCAGGCAACCAATCAATAATGCAGATTGCCATTTGCTTTTAAATAAATAAGGAGCAATACTGCTGTCATAAAAACTCGAAGCTATGGAAAGGTTAAAAACCAGATTCCAAAATGAAGCAAAGTTTTCAATAATATGATATTGAAAAACAGCGAATACCAACACAAAAAAAGACACACCGGAAACGATAATATCATTTCTGACAAGGCTATTTTTTTTAAATATATCTTTCAATATAAAAAGAGACATAATAGCGGTAAAAACAAAAAAAGATTGTTTGGTAAGTGCCGTGATCGCTAAAAATACCAATGTACTCAGCAACCATTTCTTCTTATAAAAATAAAGAGAGACTGCCCCGAAAAATAGGCCGTCAACAGTATGCCATGGCATAATTGGAAACACGTTAACAAAGCAGATTACAAAAAGGAAACTAATCTCGTATCTGATTTTATCAAAAAGTAATTTCTGAAAAATTAATCCCGCAATAAAACATTGTATAATGAATAAAACCCTGCATATCAAAATAAAATAGGGAGATGTGGCGGGAATCCATTTAAGTAGAAAATCCCAAAAGATGAGAGTAAAAAAGGGACGGATATAATCAAAATCCTTATACATTTCCTGCCCTTGCTGCAATCGCCCTACCATCGATGGAATAAAGCCCAGATCAAATTGATCAATACTATAGATACATATAAAGAAAAGATAGACTACTGATAAAATACCCAGCACGTATTGAAAAGGTTTTCTAAGGTTTTCTTTAAAAATGATATTCATTAACTTTTATATATTTTATTGGATGACTACAGTACAATATAATCTTTTATTTGTAATTGGGAATGCAATGATACAGATAGTTTTTTGATCTTCGCTGATTTCACCTTGGTGTACAAAATTTTTTAAAAAAAAAAGAGATTGCCGTGATGACAACCTCTTTAAGTTTATAGAAATTTACAAATCAGAAAATTCATTCATAATTCATAATTTATCGTTTAATTATTTATTTAAAATCATTGCAGCTTCCTTAGCAAAATAAGTAAAGATCATATCTGCTCCTGCTCTTTTGAAGCAAGTAAGATTTTCAATGATTGTTTTATCATTATCCAGCCAACCGTTCTGAACAGCTGCCTTTACCATCGCATATTCTCCGCTTACATTATAAACAGCAATAGGAAGATCAATAGCTTCACGTACCTTGGAAACGATATCCAGATAAGGAAGTCCCGGTTTGATCATGATGACATCAGCACCTTCTTCAATATCTTTATACACTTCGTTCAATGCTTCTCGGGAGTTGTGAAAATCCATTTGGTATGTTTTTTTATCCTTTGGAATTTCAATATCATCCTTTGGAGCGCTATCTAAAGCATTTCTGAAAGGTCCATAGAAAGAACTTGCATATTTTGCAGCGTAGCTTACGATACCCACATCCGCAAATCCACTTTCCTCTAATGCCTCACGAATCACCAATACTCTGCCGTCCATCATGTCACTTGGTGCCACAAGGTCTGCTCCTGCTTCTGCATGAGATACTGACATTCTTGCCAGCGCATCATTGGTAGCATCATTTAGAATTTTTCCATTTTCAATAATTCCGTCGTGTCCGTATATTGAATAAGGGTCCAGAGCTACATCCGGCATCACAATCATTCCTGGTACTGCATCTTTAATCGCCTTGATTGTGTTCTGCATTAATCCATCTTTGTTCCATGCTTCTTTTCCTGTATTGTCTTTCAAGTGTTCTGACACTTTCATATACAAATTAACAGCTTTTACACCTAAAGAAAATAACTCCTTACATTCCTTTACTGTTAAATCTATACTTCGCCTAAAAATTCCCGGCATAGACGGGATCGCCTCCTGCTTGTTTTCGCCCTCCATTACGAAGATCGGCATTACAAAATCATCAGTTGTAAGCACATTTTCTCTTACCAAACTTCTGATAGATTCATTAACTCTAAGTCTTCTATTTCTTGAATGTATCATTTTGGAATACTTTTTGAATAAGTTTCTACAAATTTACTATAAGTTCTATAAAAAACTATTGTACGAGATTATAGAATTTGTTATATTTGTTATATATATTCGAGAAATTATAAATTTGATGAAAAAACTTTTACTTTTATTTCTATTCGTAGGCACTTTTGTTGGATTTTCCAACAATTTACAAGCTCAGCTTAGAGAGCCGAGTTCCATCACTCAAAAGGCGGATGATGGTGTATTGCTTGCCTATCCAAATCCTGCAAAGGATTTCCTTATTATTAAGGCAAAAGATTCTTCTCTAAGAATCAAAAGTGTGACTTTTTATTCTATTTTGGGTATGCAGGTCGCTAATTATACTGTAAATATGAATTCCGGTGAGATTAATATTGAAAAATTAAAACCCGGAAAATATATGATCCGCTATATTTTAAGTGACAATACACAGAAAGTTACTCAAATCGTGAAACAATAAATTAAAATCCTGATAATCATCAGGATTTTTTCTTTTACATTAATCTCTTTTAATATTTCCGTAACTTTAGGGACTTTTTTATACTAATTGTAAAAAGAACAATTGAATGCTAAAAGCTGAACATATTAAAAAGACCTATAATGCCGGAAAAAAGGTCGCCCTGGATGATTTCAGCATCCATGTACCGAAAGGCAGTATTTATGGTCTTTTAGGACCCAACGGAGCGGGGAAAACCTCTTTCATCCGTATCATCAACCAAATTACCCAAGCAGACTCAGGAGATATCTTTATCAATGGAGAAAAACTGAATCCAACCCATATCAAGAATATTGGTTATATGCCTGAAGAACGAGGGTTGTATAAGAATATGACTGTTGGTGATCAGCTTCTTTATTTTGGCGAGCTGAAAGGAATGAGCAAGAACGACGCCCTGAATGAAGCAAAAAAATGGTTTGATAAACTCAACATTGATCAATGGTGGAAGAAAAAGCTTTCTGAGCTATCCAAAGGAATGGCACAAAAAATCCAGTTTGTAGTAACTGTATTGCACAGACCTCATCTTTTAATTCTTGATGAACCTTTCTCAGGCTTCGATCCTGTAAATGCCAACTTAATTAAGGACCAGATTATTGATCTTAAAAATAATGGAACCACAATCATTCTTTCTACCCACAGAATGGAAAGTGTGGAAGAAATGTGTGATTATGTGGCATTAATCAACAATTCTCAAAAAATCATTGACGGAAGAGTCTTTGATGTAAGAGAAAAATTCAAGAAAAATATTTTCGGAATTACTCTTTCTGAGGTTAATAATGAACAACTGGACAGATTTAAAAACAAATACGAGATCTTCAATTTTTCCAATGAAAACAATCTGATGTCCTTTGACCTAAAAAATGAAGCTGATCAGAATAACATTCTTCTTGATCTTGTACATGTGGGTAAAGTAAGATCATTTGATGAGAGAATTCCTAGTATGAATGAGGTGTTTATTAATGCCGTAAGTAACCACTCTTAATTTTATGAATAATATTTTTTTAATTACAAAGAGGGAATTTCTTACTCAGGTTAAGAAAAAATCCTTTATCATATTGACTTTATTGGCTCCTGTTATGATTATTGCCTTTGGAGCAGTCATCGGATTAATGTTCAAAGCCAATGAATCTCACAGCGTTATTGAAGTTGTGGATAAAAGTGGATTGTTTACCAATCAGTTAAAATCCAATGATAAACTGAACTATGTCTTCGTTTCTGCGGCTGATGAGAAATCCAAGATTAATAATTTAAAAGGTAATGAATCTCTGGATGGGATTTTAATTTTACCGGAATTAAAAAGTCAGAATTTTGATGAGCTTGAGACAGGTACAAGGCTTGTAGTCAACAGTAAAATGGGATTCGATACTAAGCAGAAAATTGTTTCTGACATTACCAATGTTGTTAAGAAAGAAAAAATTAAGCAACTGGGGATACAGGAAGTACAGCTTAATGATCTTGATAAGAGCTTTAGCTTAAAAACCATTAATGTGGCTGATAATAACAAGGAAGATTCTGATCTTACTTTTGGAGTAAAATCCGGGCTTAGCATGGTATTAATGTATGTCACTTTTATGTTCATTATTATTTATGGGGTAAGAGTTATGCGAAGCGTTCTGGAGGAAAAAAACAACCGTGTTGTAGAGATCATCATCTCTTCGGTAAAGCCTTTTGAACTGATGATGGGTAAAATTTTAGGAGTAACATTGGTTGCATTGACACAATTCCTGATCTGGATTACCATGTCTGTCATTGGTGCATTGGTATTGAATACAGGCTTCTCTCCACTCCAGCAAAGCATTCCTGGTGGAAGCGAGCAGGTAACAAGTAAACTTGATATGGCACAACTTGCCACTCAGATTTCTCATAGTTTACTGGAAATGAATTTCCCATTGATTATTTTTGTATTCATTGTTTTCTTCCTTTTAGGATATATTTTCTACAGCTCCATTTATGCAGCCATTGGTTCTGCAGTAGATAATGAAACGGAGACTCAACAGTTTACTTTATTTGCTATTTTACCCTTAACGCTGGGAATGTATGGAAGCTTCTCATTGATGAACAATCCTGACGGTCCATTGGGCTTTTGGTTATCTATCATACCATTTACTTCACCGGTTGCCATGATTGCAAGAATACCATTTGGAGTTCCTGCATGGCAAATTGCTTTATCTATAGTATTACTATTGATAACAACCGTTTTCATGATATTCCTTGCTGGAAAAATCTATCGTGTAGGTATATTGATGTATGGCAATAAAGCCACCTTAAAAGAGCTTTGGAAGTGGATTAAAGGATGATAGTGAAAAAGGCTAAATTGCAAAAAAACTGAGTTTAAAATACCCAGGCTTATATAAAAAATAAAACTCCCGGAAATTAAAATTTCCGGGAGTTTTTATATTCTGAATAAATGATTTATTTGAATATGTAGCTTAAAGTAAGTGCAAGGACCTGCTCTGATTTTTTCTTATCAGTACCCTTAGTTTCTTTTGCAAGACCAGGGTAAGTATCTGACAGACCTAAATCATATTTTACAGCTACTTCGAGTTGTCTCTTATAGCTATACCCTACTCCCAGCCCTAGTCCCCAGTTAAAGCTTTTCGCTTTTCCGTTTACTCCTGGTGGTTGTGCGGGATCAGTAACATCCGGATCATAGTAAGATCTGCCTATAGGAGGATTCTTAACATCCTGACTTACCAAAAAATTGAATCTTGGCCCTAATAGACCAAAAAACTCTGATTCAGATTCTGAAAAGTATCCTTTAAAATACAAAGGTACACTTAGATAGTTATTTGCATATACTGCATCATAACCATCTCTTCCTTTCGCATCCTTATCTTTCCCGGTTTCTCCTGCACCATAGTACAAAACTTCCGGTTGGATAAAAAATTGATTTGCCTTTCCTACGGGAATTAAAGCCAAAGCACCACCTTGAAAAGTGTATCTAGGGCCTGAAGGATTATGGGCATTTGCTACTCTGGAATAGTTTAAACCTCCTGTAAGACCAAATCTTGTATTCTTCCATTGCACCTGGGCAAAGGAAAAAGCAGAAACAGCCAAAGCTGAGGCTAATAAAAGTTTTTTCATATGATTTGGGTTTTATATTATCCTAGGATCTTAGCTACAGTAGCACCGATATCAGCAGGAGAATCAACAACGTTGATACCATTCTCTCTCATGATTTCCATTTTTGCCTGAGCTGTATCTTCTGCACCACCTACGATAGCACCAGCGTGTCCCATTGTTCTTCCTTTTGGAGCTGTTTGTCCAGCGATAAATCCAACAACCGGCTTAGTAGATCCGCTTGCTTTGTACCATCTAGCAGCTTCAGCCTCTAGTCCACCACCAATTTCTCCAATCATTACAACAGCTTCAGTTTCAGGATCGTTGATGAACAATTCAAGAGCTTCTCTTGTAGTCGTTCCGATGATTGGGTCACCACCGATACCAATTGCAGTAGAAATACCGTAACCTGCTCTTACTACCTGATCAGCAGCTTCGTAAGTAAGGGTACCTGATTTTGAAACGATACCTACTTTTCCTTTTTTGAAAACGAAACCTGGCATAATACCAATTTTAGCTTCTTCAGAAGTAATGATTCCAGGGCAGTTTGGTCCGATTAATCTGCAGTCTCTGTCAGCAATATAAGATTTTACTTTTACCATATCAGCTACAGGAATACCTTCAGTAATACATACAATTACTTTGATCCCTGCTTCAGCAGCTTCCATGATAGCGTCTGCTGCAAATGCTGGTGGTACGAAAATAATACTTACGTTTGCTCCTGCTTTTTCAACAGCGTCAGCTACTGTATTAAATACCGGCTTTCCTAAGTGCTCGCTACCTCCTTTTCCTGGAGTAACACCACCTACTACATTGGTTCCGTATTCAATCATCTGGCTAGCATGGAAAGTACCTTCGTTCCCTGTAAATCCTTGTACAATTACTTTAGAATCTTTGTTTACTAAAATTGACATTTTATTGTTGTTTTAATTTATTTATTATTTTATTAATGCTCACAAATTTACTCAAATTTCTTTGATTTTGGATAAAACCTTTGGAATTGTTTATTTGAGATTTCTCAGTTTTACTTCTTTTTTCAGATATGTTTTGAAATCTTCGGCAAACATCCCGATATAGGTTCCTTTTTCAAGGTCCCTGTTCACTCCGGTTTTCCCTAAAATTACAGATCCACTCTCAATTTTGTTCCCTGAAGCAATACCCACTTGTCCCCATAATGTTACTTCATCTCCAATCACACAACATCCTGCAATTCCAACCTGAGAAGCTATTAGACATTTTTTTCCAATAATGGTATCATGTCCGATTTGAATTTGATTATCCAAAACTGACCCCTCTCCAATGATCGTAGAGTCTGTAACCCCTCTATCAATGGTACACCCATTACCAATTTCTACATTGTTCTCAATAACCACATTTCCTACTGAGATTAAACGGTCAAAATTCCTATTTAATTTTCTGTAATAAAAAGCATCACCCCCCAACACGGTATTGGACTGAATAATGACATTATCTCCAATAACTGATCTGTCACCAATGACAACGTTTGGAAAAATTAATGTGTTTTTTCCAATTTTCACATTGTTTCCGATAACAGCAGATGAATGAATTTTTGTTCCCTCACCAATTTCTACATCGTGAAGTTCTTCTGTAAAGTTATAGATTCTTGTAAAATGAGTATTGATCTTATTAAAATCCCTGAACGGATCATCAGAAACTAAAAGTGCTTTTCCTTCCGGACATTCCACTTCTTTATCAATCAAAATAATGGTTGCAGCAGAATTTAATGCTTTGTCATAATATTTGGGATGATTGACAAACACAATCTCTCCCGGCTTCACCATATGGATTTCGTTGGAACCTAGTACCTCAAAATCTTCTGGACCGACAAATTTGGAGCCTATTAAATCTGCAATTGTTTTAAGCTTTTGTGGAGAATGAAATCTCATAACAATAGATTTTCTTATAAAACAAAATTCGGAGTGCTAATGCAAACCGAATTTATGTAAATTTTATTTATTATTTTACTCTTTCTAAGTAGCTACCGTCTTCAGTGCTTACTTTAATTTTGTCTCCCGGCTCAATGAACAAAGGAACCATTACTCTTGCTCCTGTTTCAACGATTGCGTTTTTCAGAGCATTTGTAGCAGTATTTCCTTTTACTCCCGGATCAGCCTCAATAACATCTAAGTATACAGATTGAGGAAGTTCAGCAGAAAGTGGAGTTTCATCAGCTTCTTTCAAAATAATTGTAACTTCTTCACCTGCTTTCATCAAGTTTGAGTTTTCAATCATTTCTTTATTTAAATATAACTGAGAAAAATCATCGTTATTCATGAAGTGGAAACCATTCTCGTCATCATAAAGATACTGGAACTTTCTTGTGATTACTTTTACTTCATCAATCTTGTGACCTGCAGAGAATGTATTATCTAATACCTTTCCATTTGTCACAGACTTTAATTTTGTTCTTACGAATGCAGGGCCTTTGCCTGGTTTTACGTGAAGAAACTCAATTACTTTAAAAATATCGTTGCTATATTCGATGCAAAGACCTTTTCTGATATCGTTACTTGTTGCCATTAATATATAATTATTCTTTTATTTAGTTTTTTATTGGCTCCTATAAGCAAATGTGCTTCTCAGCTTTCTTCACCTTTTTGCCTTTTCAACTTATTAGTTGCTTTCTTTGGTGGTTCCGTAGCCTTTCACAATACCTCTTGGAGAGTTTTGGATAAACTGTAGAATTTCATCTCTTTCAGCAGTAGGAAGCATTTCTTTTTCAATGTATGCCAACGCTTGGGAAACGTTCATTTTCATTTGGAAAATTGTTCTGTAGATCTTTTGAATTTCGAAAATCTTCTCGTTAGTAAATCCTCTTCTTCTCAAACCTACGGAATTAATCCCTGCATAAGACATTGGTTCTCTAGCAACTTTCACGTAAGGTGGAATATCTTTTCTTACCAGAGTGCCCCCGGAAATCATTACATGTTTCCCAATTTTACCAAATTGGTGAACAGCCGATAAACCTCCCATTACAGTGTAATCTCCAATCTCCACATGTCCTGCAATACCACAACCGTTTACAATGATAACGTGATCTCCGATTACGCAGTCGTGTGCAATGTGTGAAGTAGCCATAATAAGGCAGTTAGCACCTATTTTAGTATGACCTAAGGCTTTTGTACCTCTGTTTACTGTAACACATTCTCTGATCGTTGTATCATCCCCGATAATTACCTGGGTGTCTTCACCATCAAATTTCAGATCCTGAGGAATTGCAGAGATTACAGTCCCGGGAAAAATCCTGCAATTTTTTCCTATTCTTGCCCCATCCATGATGGTAACATTTGGACCAATCCATGTTCCTTCTCCAATTTCTACGTCCCCTGCAATTGTAGTAAAAGGTTCTACAATTACATTTTTGCTGATTTTTGCGCGTTTATCTACGGCTGCTAATTGATGAATCATTTAATCAACTTTATTTTTTGCAACTTGAGCCATAAGCTCTGCTTCTACTGCCACTGTATCTCCTACATATCCGTATCCCTGCATGTGAACGATACCTCTTCTGATAGGCTCAATCAATTCAATTTTGAAGATAAGCGTATCTCCCGGAATTACTTTTCTCTTGAATTTCACTTTATCAATTTTAATAAAGTAAGTAGAATAGTTTTCTGGATCGGGAACACTTGCCAAGACTAAGATACCCCCTGTTTGAGCCAAAGCTTCAACCTGAAGAACTCCAGGCATTACAGGTTCCTTAGGGAAATGTCCCACGAAGAAAGGTTCATTCATTGTTACATTTTTCAGGCCTACTACATGAGAGTCTGAAAGTTCAAGAATCTTATCGATTAATAAGAACGGAGGTCTGTGAGGCATAAGCTTCATAATTCCGTTGATATCAAATACCGGCTCTTTAGTTAAATCAAAGTCCGGAACGTTTTTCTTTTTCTGCAATTTCCACTGACGGTTTAATTTTTTTGCAAATTGAGTATTTACAAAATGTCCTGGTTTGTTGGCAATAACCTTACCTTTTATTTTCACTCCTGCTAAGGCTAAATCACCAATTACATCCAGTAATTTATGTCTTGCAGCTTCGTTAGGATAGTTTAGGTTAAGATTATCTAGAATACCATTTGGTCTGATGGAAACATTATCCTTACCAAAGGCTTTCTTTAATTTTTCTGTAGTTTCCGGAGTAAGATCCTTATCTACGTACACGATCGCATTGGAGATATCTCCCCCTTTGATCAATCCGTGGTCTAAAAGCATTTCCAATTCATGTAAGAAACTGAATGTTCTTGCTGAAGAGATTTCGTCTTTAAACTCGGAGATATTTTTAAGAGTAGCGTTTTGAGTTCCTAAAACTTTAGTTCCAAAATCTACCATTGTTGTCACTTCATAAGTATCCGAAGGGATGATCGTGATTTCTGAACCTGTAGCCGGATCGCTGTACGTAAGAACTTCTTTCACAACCAGATATTCTCTGGCAATATTTTGATCCACAACCCCTACACTTTCGATAGCCTCTACAAAATATTTTGAAGATCCATCAAGGATAGGTGGCTCTGAAGCATCCATTTCCAACACTGCGTTGTCTATATCACAACCAACCAATGCTGCCAAAAGGTGCTCACAGGTAGTAATTTTTACGCCAAGCTTTTCTAATGTTGTACCTCTCTCTGTTGCTACTACATAATTAACATCAGCTTCAACCTGAGGATGTCCCTCCAAATCGGTTCTTACAAATACAAATCCCGTATTTTCCTTTGCGGGTTTGATGGTAAGTTTTACTTCTTTACCAGTATGAAGGCCTATTCCAGAAAGAGTTACCTCTTCCTGAAGCGTTTTTTGCATATCACTCATTAGTATTATCTTTTGAGTTATTCTCAAGATTATTTATTCTGTTGACTATTCCGGGTAAATTTCTGAAGTGAACATAGCTTCTCAAATAGTCATTATAACTGATTGCTGGTGAACCATACAAGGTTTCTCTATCGTTAACACTGGAGTTCACGCCACTCTGAGCCTGAATTTTCACTTGGTTTCCGATTTTGATATGTCCAACAACTCCTACCTGACCTCCAATTTGATTCCAATCCCCGATTGTAGTAGAACCTGCTATTCCTGCTTGCGCTGCAATTACATTATTCTGACCAATTTTCACATTGTGAGCAATCTGAATCAGGTTATCAATTTTTGTTCCTTTCCCAATGATGGTAGAGCCTATTGTAGCTCTGTCGATACTGCAGTTTGAACCAATTTCAACATCATCTTCAATAATGACATTTCCAAGCTGTGGAATTTTTTTAAACCCTTCAGCTGTCGGTTGAAACCCAAAACCATCACCTCCTACTACCGTATTAGAGTGAATCACACAATTATCTCCAATAATACAGTAATCGTAAATTCTGGCTCCACTGTCAATTTTACAGTTTTTACCAATTTTCACTCCTTTTCCTATATATACATGTGGATAGATCTGTGAACCCTCACCGATTTTAGCTTTTTCCGAAACATATGTAAATGCTCCTATATAAGCTCTATCACCTATTACTGCTGAATCATGAATGGATGATCCATCTTCAATACCCTCTTTTCTTCCTCTCATTTCCTGATACAAATTCATCAGAACCTGAAAAGATAAGTAGGCATCTTTTACGACAATTAAGGTAGGGGTATAACTATTTTCATTCAAAAGTTTTTCCGAAACGATGATAACAGAGCACTTTGAGGTATCCAAAAAATGAGAAAATCTATCTTGTGCTATAAAAGAAAGATGTCCTGATTCTCCATTTTCAATTGGAGAAACCCCTGTAATAAGTGCTGTCTCGTCACCTATTATTTTTCCGTCAATAAAACTTGCAATTTGCGAAGCTGTAAATTCCATATTCTGCAAAGATAAGAAATTCTATAATTTGCAAACATTTTTTGGTTTCAGATCGTAAATTTTAATATTATTTAAGAATCTAGTTAGAGATATCTCTCGGAAACATAAGGATATAGCGTGTTGTTTTATTCACCATTAATCCTGATAAAAGCTGATCTTCAGACTCATGAAGTTTCATTCTCCTGCCATTTTTTTGCAATAAATAGATTGGTTGCTTTTCAGTATCATAAGGTAAAAGCTTTCTTTTTATCTCCTGAACCAATTCTTTTCCGTTATGGATACCAAAAAATTCATTGGTATTTTTTACTTTTTCATTAATAATCTCTTCATTAAAAGGATGTGAAGAAATAATGGTTTTGGGGAGATTTCTCTGAATGACACTTTTACACCAATAAGACAACACAAAATCATCAGAGTTCTGCCATTCTTTCATTGCCTGAATAATGTCATTATCGTCTAATTGGGTAAATCTTTCTACATCTTCATTGGTTGCAGAACTTTTACTGCGGTATAAAAAGTATTTCAGATTATCCGTTGCAGGCAGCTCTGCTCCCTGAGAAATCAAATATTTTGCTCTTTCAAGAATCTTAACCAATAAAAACTCTGCAAGGGCTGATGTCTTATGGTAATATACCTGCCAATACATAAACATTCTGGCCGTTAAAAAGTTTTCAATAGAATATATACCTTTTGCATCAATAACCAGTTCACCTTCTTCACAGACATTCATCATGGAAATAATTCTTTGGGTATTAATATTTCCTTCCGAAACTCCTGTAAAAAAACTATCTCTATTCAGGTAATCCAGCCTGTCTACATCCAATTGAGATGAGATAAGCTGATTAAAGAATTTTCTGTGGTATTTTCCCTGAAACATTTCAATGGCCATGGATAGCTGCCCGCCAAATTCTTCGTTTAATTTATTCATGAGCAGCAACGAAAGATTTTCGTGGTGCCAGTCATCCATCAGCATACTTTCCAATGCGTGGGAAAACGGACCATGTCCTATATCATGCATTAAAATTGCCAACATTGCTCCTTTTTCCTCTTCTTCAGAGATTTTAACACCTTTCTGCCTTAATGTTTCCAGTGCTGTAAACATCAAATGCATAGCTCCCAAAGCATGATGAAACCTCGTATGCGTTGCTCCGGGAAAAATAAGGTTCAAAAGTCCTGTTTGTCCTATTCTTCTCAGTCTCTGGAAGTAAGGATGTTCAATAATATCAAATAAAATTTCGTGTGGAATTTTGATAAATCCGTGAACAGGATCGTTGATAATTTTTAGCTTATTCTGCATTGAATCGTCAATATTAGTAAACAAAGTTAGGGATTTTAAATTTTAGGAATGATTAAATTAGTGTTAATAGCTGGGATTAAAAAGTGGGAAGAGTGGAGAGCAAGGCTGGGTATTACCATGAGATGGGAGTTGCTCAAAATCAAAATTACTTACTGTATACAAAAATTATCCTCTTTTAACACTAACTTATCTATCCCATCAAATATTCTTCAAGAACCTTTGCATCTGTTATTTTTAAAATTTATCTTTGAGAAAACCCAATACCTTTTGATGAGAAAATATCTTTTTTTCATTTTATTATTTTTAAGTCTACATTGTTCTGCACAGATTTTATCTGAAAATCAAAAGCTAGAATCCCTCTGCAAGGTTTGGGGGTTTTTAAAATATTACCATCCCTATGTAGCAAAAGGTGAGATAAACTGGGATAAGCAGCTGCTCAAAAAAATCAATGAGATTGAAAATATTCATGATAAAACCGAACTCAACAATGTATATGCTGCCTGGCTTGATAGCCTGGGAAAAGTAGATGAGTGTAAAGAATGTTTACTCGTAGAGAACAAAACCTACTTTTTGAAAAATTTTGATCTTAGCTGGATAAACAATACCAGTATATTTACCGAGACTACTGCTCAAAAGCTTCGTTATATTGAACAGAATCGCAATATTGGAAATAATCATTACATAGGTAAAGGTGGAAGAAAAATATACTTCAAAAATGAAGATTCCTATGGGTCAAAATTTACTTCCAGCCCTATCAGTTTATTGGAATTATTCAGATACTGGAATTATGTAGAATATTTCTTTCCTTATAAATATGAAACGGATCAAAATTGGAATGATGTTCTGAGAGAAATGATTCCAAAATTTCTTGCTGTTCAAAATGATAAAGATTATCACTTGACTTTAGCAGAGTTGGTGGCAAAAATTGATGATTCCCACGCCTTTCTTTTTTCAACACTCATAAGCCTTAACCAGTATGGGAACAGAAAACTTCCTGTGGAGTATTCTTATGCAGAGGGAAAATTAATCATTACAAAAATCAATGCCAATCGATTTCATGAGAAAACACCTTTCAATTTAGGTGATGTTATTTATGATATCAATGGTAAAACCATTCCACAAATGGTCAACAGCTATGGGAAATATATTTCTGCATCCAATTCCTGGGGAAAGGTAAATAAGGTGAAAAGCAAGCTTCTTTTCAATAATATGGATTCAATTTCCGTTAAGTTGGAAAGAGATGGACAGAACATGGAGGTTATGGCTAAAACCTATTTCATTAAAGATATTGTCATTAAGAAGACTTCAGTTCCTCAAAAGTGGAAGTTTTGGGATCAGGAAAAGAAAATTGGATATGTCAACATGGGGGTGATCACCAAAGAAGACCTGGATGAAATGTACAGAAATCTAAGGTCTACCAACTCCATTATTTTTGATCTCAGAAATTATTCTAAGCTTACCATTCTACCATTAAGCGGGCTTTTGCTTCCGCAGACAACTACTTATTATCAATTCAATTTCCCGGAAACCAATTATCCTGGTAAATTTTACAGCAGAAAAAACAGTATAGGAAAAAAAAATCCTGAATATTATAAAGGAAATGTCATAGTTTTGGTAGATGAGAATACTCAAAGCCAGGCTGAAACCACCGCTATGATGTTCAAACAACACCCAAAATCAAAGATAATCGGAAGTAATACTTCGGGGGCCAACGGAGATATTATCAGATTTAAGATTGCGGATCTGGACACATGCTTCACCGGTCTTGGTGCTTATTATCCAGATGGAAGAGAAACGCAGAGAATTGGGATTATTCCCGACATCCTTATAAAGCCTACCGTAGGCGGAATCAAAAATGGAAAGGATGAAGTATTGGAAAGAGCTTTGATGTATATAAAAAACAATGAATAACAGAGGATATAGAGAAAATACCCTCACGGATTTTCATTTAACTAATATTTAACTTTTAAACTTTCGATTTTGTGAGATTTTAAAAGGAATTGGTCAACATTTTGATACAATAATCATGTAAAAAATAAATTATGTCAGAAAAGATATTATGGATCGATGATGAAATAGATTTACTTAAACCTCATATCGTATTTTTAGAGAAAAAAGGTTATCTGGTAACCCCTGTTAATAACGTGAACGAGGCTTTGGAACTTATGGATTCAGAAAAATTTGCTTTAACGCTCATTGATGAAAATATGCCTGGCATTTCCGGGTTGGAAGCCATCCCTATGATCAAGGAAAAAGATAATTCCTTAAAAATTGTAATGGTTACCAAAAGTGAAGAGGAACACATTATGGAAGAAGCTATCGGCTCACAGATTGCCGATTATATATTAAAACCTGTCAATCCTAACCAGATATTACTTTCCTTAAAGAAGAATCTTCAGGAGGACAACTTGGTAGAACAAAAAACCATTTTACAATATCAACAGGAATTCAGAAATCTTTCTATGGAACTTTCTTACTTGAGAACGTACCAGGAATGGGCAGAATATTATAAGAAGATTCTTAGCTGGGAAATTAAGTTTGATAAGGTTGCAGATAATGAGTTTGCAGATCTACTGCAATCTCAAAAAGAGGAAGCCAACATTCAGTTTGCGAAGTTTATTGAAAAAAATTATGAACATTGGCTGACTGATTCTGACAAGCCAATGATGAGCCACACACTTTTCAAGGAAAAGGTAAAGCCTGAAGTTGAAAAAGATAAAGTACTCTTATTGATGGTAGACAATCTTCGTTATGATCAATGGAAAGTTATTGAGCCTTTGTTTACGAAATATTACAATAAGGTTTCAGAAGATTATTACTATAGTATTCTTCCTACTGCTACACAATATGCAAGAAACTCTTTCTTTGCAGGATTAATGCCATCAGAAATTGAAAAACGTTTCCCTGAGAAATGGTTTAATGACAATGAAGAAGGAAACAAGAATGAGTTTGAACGTGATTTCTTGGAAGATCAGATGAAAAGAATTGGCATTGGAAACAAATCCATGAAGTATCTTAAAGTACTGAATGCTGATTTTGAAAGAAAAATATATGACGATTTTAATCAACATAAAAACAATGACCTGCTGGTAATTGTATATAACTTTATCGATATCCTTTCTCACGCAAAAACCGACAATCATATTGTAGATCAACTTATTCGTGATGATAAAACTTTCCGATCATTAACCTTTAACTGGTTTGAAAATTCTTCATTGCTGAAGATCATTAAAGCAGCCGCTGAAAATGGTTATAAACTAGTCATTACAACAGACCACGGAACAGTTTACGTTAAAAAACCAAGTAAAGTTGTTGGAGACAGAGAAACCTCTACTAATATCCGATATAAAACCGGTAAAAGTTTAACGTATGATGATAGCGATGTATGGGCTATTACCAATCCGGAAAAACTTTTCCTTCCAAAAGGAAACCTAAGCTCAAAATATATCTTTGCTAAAAACAATATATTTCTGGCTTATCCAAAGAACTACAATCATTTTGTAAATTACTATAAAGAAACCTACCAGCATGGTGGAATTTCACTGGAAGAATGTATTATTCCGATCAGTGTTTTAGAACCTAAATAGTTTATTTAATTTATATTTAAAAGCGGAAAAAATCAATAGATTTTTTCCGCTTCTTTTTTAAGGCATTCAATTTGCATGATAAGAAACATCCATAAATAAATATAAACCTATGAAAAGAACCATTTTTATTACCGCAACACTTACGGCATTATTTTTAACTTCATGTAATAAAGAAAAGAGTGCAATAGATTCTTCATCGGCAACTACAGACAGCATTGCGTCAAAACCATCTGATTCAGGAGCTGTTTCCGGCAGTAATGATGAAATTGTAAAAAGTACATCTAAAGACAGTAGTGGAAAAACATTGGATATGACTTTCAATAACACTAAAAATACAGCTACTGTAGTATTTAATAATGAAACGATTGAATTACAGGGGCAAAAGCCTGCATCTGGGATCTGGTATAAGAATGACCATTATGAACTTAGAGGAAAAGGTGAAGAAATTGAACTGACAAAAGACGGTAAAACAGTTTTTAAAAAATAAAATATCTTATTAAAAAATAAAAAAGTCGGTTTTGAAATTCAGAACCGACTTTTTTATTTTCCTACATTTGAAAAAATTTATTATTCTTTATGAAATTAATCACCTACAATGTCAATGGAATCAGGGCAGCTTTTACCAAGGATTTTCTGGGCTGGCTAAAAATTGCTGATCCGGATATTATCTGCATTCAGGAAAGCAAGGCCGGAAATGATCAGATAGATATCGAAAGTCTTGAAAAATCAGGATATCATAGTTATTGGCATTCAGCAGTAAGAAAAGGCTATAGCGGGGTCGGAATCGCCTCAAAAATAAAACCTAACCATATAGAGTATGGTTGTGGTATTGAAAGCTATGATAATGAAGGAAGAATCATTCGTGCCGATTTTGACGGATACTCTGTTATTTCAGTATATGTCCCCTCTGCTTCCAATATTGAAAGGCTTGAATTTAAAATGCAGTTTTGCCATGACTTTCTGACGTATATCAAAAATTTAAAAAAGGAAATTCCGAATCTTATCATTTCCGGAGATTTCAATATTTGTCATGAAGCTATCGATATTCACAATCCTGAGGGGTTAAAGAATGTTTCAGGGTTTCTTCCTATGGAAAGAGAGTGGATGACCAATTTCATGAATGAGTGTGAACTAATAGACAGTTTCAGGTTTTTCAATAATGATCCTGACAATTATACATGGTGGAGTTACAGACAAAATTCAAGGGCTAGAAACAAAGGCTGGAGACTGGATTATAACTTTACTTCTTATAGTTTAAAGGACAAGCTTAGCAGAGCTGTTATTTTAAAGGAAGCGGTACATTCAGATCATTGTCCCGCATTATTGGAATTGGATGTATAATACCCCATACATCTATAAACGCAAAAGCCAGCTGAATCAGCTGGCTTTTCATAATTTAAATCATAAGATTAATCGACAATTTCATATTCGACCGGAATGGTACCATGGTTGATATCTCCGATCTCATCGAACGCAGCTTTAGACATGTCTAAAGATCTTGATGAATGGAAAGGTCCTCTGTCATTGATCCTCACTATTACTTCTTTACCATTCTTAAGGTTAGTAACCTTAACGTTTGTTCCAAAAGGAAGCGTTCTGTTTGCTGCAGTAAACTTTGAGTTATCAAAGATTTCTCCGCTAGCAGTTTTTCTACCGTTAAATTTATCGTGGTAGTACGATGCATAACTTGTTTTTTTCGCATCTAAGGCGTTATTCGTAAAAGAATAAATACCTAAGGTTGAAATCATCATTATGATTACGAGAATGAATCTTTTCATCATTTTGAACTTTTATTGGTTTTGACAGGGCAAAAGTATCAGGAATCTCATTAACTCCCTATTTCAATTGTTAAAAACTGTTAACAAAAACCAAAACATATGTTAATTGAACTTGTAACCTCCTATGAATAGGGATTTTAAAGCACACTGTTAAAAAGTGTTAAAAAAACAAGCGAAACGTTAATATATTTAACTAATTTATGCGTAATTTAAAAAAATAAATATCATAAAACACTAACAACCAATGTCTTAATAAATTTACAAAATTATAAGAATATAAATAAAATCGACTTTAAGAATAAAAACATTTAAGACATTCAATATGTTTAAAAGCCCTGATAGAAGTCTTTTATGGACATAAAGCCTAAACTCATATTTTTTTTTAACAGCAATGTTAACAGCAAAAAATAGACTTTTTGAATTTCAACTTAATTTTTAAAGTCAATTTAGATCATCAGGATCGTAAAAAAGATCATTTTCTCTAAATATATTCTTCAAAAATAAGTTTTTACAATCAACTTAAAAAGTTTTTCATTGAAAATATAGCAAAATTTACACTCAATATATTTTAAAAAACCACAGATTATAAAACAATAAAAGGAGTTGATATACTCCATCATATAGCTTTGAAAAACAGACTTAAATTAGATATTTTATTCACTCTAAGTGTTTCATAGAAATAATGAATTTAAGAGTACTTAAATCTTTTAAACAGCATTCATGATTCTCTTCAATATATTGAAAACAAAAAAACCAATGAGTAAATCATTGGTTTTCATTATATAATTAAGATATAAATCTTATTTAATGTATTCTAATACATAATCATAAGTATCAGGAGGATAAACTACAGACATGCTTGGGGAACCTGTAACAGCATTACTTGTAGCACCTACGTTATAAGAATAAAGGTCTCTAGAATAAACTACTTTATTTCCTGTACCTGTAGCCTTATAAATGGTAATACCATATAAAGAAGTCATTCCTGAAGGAGACGGAATACTCACTGTAGTGGATGTACCATTAGCAGTAAAAGATCCTTTGATAGCATAAACTTGCTTATCAACACCTGGACTAACATTTATAATTGTATTTGTAGTTGTTTCAGCAGTTCCGATTGTTACTTTTGGAGAAGCACCAATTGCAACCCATCTACCTGTTGTTACAGAAAAGTTTCCTGAAGTAGGTCCTGCAGTTGGATTAGAGAAATAATAAAATCCAGGTGTAACAGCCTGAGCTCCGACTCCTGAACCCGCAGCTGGAGTGTTACCAGTTCCTGTATTATAAACAATCATACCATCATAGGCAGTAGGAAAGTTATCTTCATCACCTACTGGTGATGCAAATGTAAAGTTTGTTAAGTTTGTTCTAGGAAAAACTAATCCTTTTCCATCTGTAGTGTTAGTATCATCACTAAATCCATTCGTTGCACCAGAAGCATCCATAAATGGAGCCTGCCCTTGGATATTACCACTGGCAAAACCATTCGTTCTTAACTGAGCATTAGAATATTGGAACATTGCAAATGTAGAGGCAACTATTAGTATAAATTTTTTATTCATGACTTAAATGTGTATAAAAGTTATTAAGATAAATTATTGTGCCGAGAAAGATTGCCAGTTTGTACCGTCAGAAATAAAAGCAATACCTCTACCAGCAGCCTGAATAGCATTTACAGAAGTAGAACTCATTCCATTAATAGAAATATTTGATGTTCCAATTCTAACAAGTGTCAAGGTTTTCCCTTTATTAGATGCATTTGCAGGGAAAGCGGTTAAGTCAGCAGTGTTTCCTGTAAGAAAAACATAACCATTAAGGTCTGTAGCTGTAAAATCGTTTCCAGTACTGGAAATTCTAATGTTAGGTGCAGAAATTACTCCGCCTCCGCCTCCTAGTGCTTTCCAAACATTGTTACCAGATGTACCATCATAGTAGTAAAATCCAGTTGCTGTAACATTTACTGTTTTACCAGTTCCATTACCTCCTAAAGCAGTTACAAACACAAGGGCTCCATTCTGAGCACTTGGGGTTGCAGCACCATCAGCATAAGCTGTGTTTTTAGCTTCTAATTCAGCTCTTGACAAACGAGGGACTAATAAGGCATCAGGTCTAGCATTATCTGTAGTATTAGCTACTACATCTAAAGTCGCGGCAGGTGTGGTTGTGTTAATCCCCACTCGCCCCTGTTGAGCCTTAGAAAGGGCCGAAAGGCCAACAAGCATAATTGCTGTTAATAAAAATTTTTTCATAAGTTTTTAAAGATTTTAATTACATTATTTTTCATCAATATTTCCAAAAGAGGAAGACACATCTCAACTTGTTATTAGTATAAGCCAAAATAAATAAAAAAATCACTTATTTTCTTAGTGTTTTTAGCTCTATTTAAACAAATAACTTATTGAAAGCATATGATTTAAAAACATTGCTTATGTGCAAATTTAAGACATAATTTTTTAATTTATATACTTTATAAAAAGAAATTAAAAAATCTTAATATACAAAAATAACAAATAACTGAAAATCAAACACATAAATATTTAATCATTTAAGCCATTTATGTTAAATTCAAGTAATATTTCAAATTTTTACATTTAAAAAAATATCACTTCATTACTGATTAATAGGAATTTATATTTTAGGCTAATTCACCATATAAGTCAAATTCTTCTGCTGAAGTAATCTTAACATCCGCAAACTCTCCAATAGAGATATAGGTATCTTCAGCTGATACTAAAACTGTGTTATCTACATCTGGAGAATCATACTCTGTTCTTCCGATAAAATAATTTCCTTCCTTACGATCAAAGACACATCTGAATGTTTTACCTACTTTTTCCTGGTTCTTTTCCCAAGAAATTTGAGACTGCAATTCCATGATTTCCTCTACTCTTGCTTCTTTGACTTCCTGCGGAATATCATCCTCTAATACGTGTGCTGTAGTATTTTCCTCATGGGAATAAGTGAAGCATCCTAATCTGTCAAATTTCTGCTCTCTAACCCAATCCTTAAGTTCTTGGAATCTTTCTTCCGTTTCACCCGGATATCCTACAATAAGGGTTGTTCTAATAGCCATATCAGGAACTTTCTCTCTAAACTTGGCCAAAAGCGCATCTGTTTTTTCATGAGTTGTTCCTCTCTTCATGGATTTCAACAAGTCAGAATTGATGTGTTGAAGCGGAATATCTATATAGTTACAAACCTTAGGTTCTTCACGAATAATATCCAAAACATCTTCTGGAAATCCGCTTGGAAAAGCATAATGAAGACGGATCCATTCCACTCCCTCTACTTTCACCAACTCTTTTAATAGGTCTCCTAAAGCACGTTTTTTATAAAGATCCAACCCATAGTAAGTAAGATCCTGTGCAATAAGAATTAATTCTTTTGTTCCTTTTTTTGCTAATTTCTGAGCCTCTGTTACCAACTTTTCGATAGGGGTAGAAATATGCCCACCTCTCATTAATGGAATAGCGCAGAAAGAACAAGGTCTGTCACAACCTTCAGAAATTTTCAGGTACGCATAATGCTTTGGAGTAGTGGTTAATCTTTCCCCAACCAATTCATGCTTGTAATCTGCACCAAGATGCTTTAATAAAATAGGAAGATCCCTTGTTCCAAAATACTGGTCTACATCAGGAATTTCTCTCACCAAATCCGGCTTATATCTTTCGGAAAGGCAGCCTGTAACAAATACCTTTTCTACTTCACCTCTGTTTTTGGCTTCAACATAATCAAGGATCGTATTGATAGATTCTTCTTTTGCGTTATCTATGAATCCACAAGTATTGATAACCACAATATCTCCGCGGTCTTCATGAACCACTTCCTTGCCATTGGCTTTCAGTTGGCTCATTAATACTTCAGAATCATATACATTCTTGGAACATCCAAGAGTAACTACATTGATTTTCTTCTTCCCTACAGATTTTGTACGCATCTTTTTGATTTTGAGTCTGCAAAGATACAAAATATTGAATAGTAACGATTATAAAAATAAAAACCACCTTAAAAAAGTGGTTTTCAATATTATACTTTAAAAGTTTTTTTCTTTAAAACTTGGTGCATTTTCATCTTTTTCTGATAAAACAGCATCTTTTTCATCAATTTTCCAGTCAATACCTATATCCGGGTCATTAAACTTCACACTGCCTTCTGATTCTTTGTTATAAAAGTTATCACATTTATAAGAAAATACAGCATGGGTACTCAATACGGAGAATCCGTGTCCAAAGCCTCTAGGAACATAAAGCTGTAACTTATTTTCAGCTGTAAGTTCAATACCAAACCATTTCCCGAAAGTTGGAGAGTCTTCTCTAAGGTCTACGGCAACATCCCATACACTCCCTTCAAGGCATGATACCAATTTGGCCTGTGCGTGTTCTCCTTTCTGGAGGTGTAATCCTCTTAAAACACCATAAGAAGATTTAGAAATATTGTCCTGAACAAAATGTCCATTCATTCCCGTAAGTTCCTCAAACCTTTTTTCGTTGTATTTTTCAAAAAAGTACCCTCTATCATCTTCGAATACGGTAGGCTCTATAATGTAACAGTCTTTAAGTGGAGTTTCTTTTATTTTCATTATTAATTTTTATGAAATTATCTTCTTTTTAATATTTAAGAATTAGCAAATCACCTTTTCCTATTGAGAATGACTTCGAAATATTTTTCTTGAATGGAACCGCTTTCTGGTTTTTGTTGATTATATTAAAATCTCTTTTCGAAGAAATACTTATGTTATTTACCTTAGAAAGGTCTTTATTAACAAAAACAATATAGCGGCTATTTCCATTTCTAATTCTAGAAATCAACAGATCTTTACCTGAATTCAGTTTCAGTTCTGTGAAGTCATTTTTGAACAATGTTGTTCTTTCAAGTTTTTCAGTATGGTATACTTTTTCAACAGTTGAATTATAAAAAACGGGTGAAACGGCTTTAATTTCAGAGCTGATCACACTTACATTATCATAACCTGTCTGTTTTACTCCTCTACTGTTTATGGGTCCATTAAAATAATCCTTTTCAGGCATCCAATAGGTAAAATACTGTATTCCTTGTGCTCCGTATGCTAGGTTAGTAAATGCCTGTAATCTTAAATCTTCAATTGTGATTTTTTCATTTTGATCACTATAAGATGTCGTTTTTGCAAATGCCCAAAAGTTAGCCCCTTTACTTTTGGTATATTCTGAAAATACTTCCAAGTTGCTATACCAATTGGGTTTTACTACTCCATTATATATTGGATAAAAATCAAAAGAATAAATTTTTAAATTAAAATTTTTAAAAAATTGATCAAGATAGTCCTTATAGTTGTTTGCTCCTAAAAGATTGGCAGGTGCGTCTATAGGAAACAAGTTAATGTAAAAAATATGTTTGTTGTCTATAGAACTAATCTGCCTGTGTATTCTCTTCAGCGTTTCAAATTCTTTCACCCCTGGTTCATCTGCCAAAAAATAGCCAGCCAACCCAGGATGATTCATCATCCTTTTTGCAGTTTCTTCAGGTGCATCAAACATTTCCGGGCAATTGAGAAGCAACTTTACGCCGTTCTTTTCTGCCAAATCCAAAGCTTTAATAGCATCATTTAATGAATGAAAACCAACATGATTAATTGTAATCCCAGCATTCACAAGCTGTTTATAAGTATTCGCATTAGTAAAACCAGACGGAACTCCATTCCAAGCAACGACTTGTATCTGGTTGGTTTGAGAAAATACTAATTTGAAAAAAAATAAAATGAGAAATAAGGTATACGTTTTTTTCATTTTTACTATTTCTATAAATTATACTCTTTCTTTAGCTTCAATTTTAGACCCAGGTATATACAACCTATAGGGATAAATATAATTAAAGCAATAGCCCAATCTGGCAATTGTGAATGAATTAAAAATATATTCACAAATAGCTGACAAAGAGCATACACAGAACTAATGACTAAATGAGAAATCTTTTTTTCATTGGCAAAAAGCTGATACAAGTGTCTTCTGTGAGCTTCAAAAATATTTTCTTTTAATAATAACCTTTCCATTATGGTCAGTACAACCTCCAATCCATAGATTGATAGAAGCAGAATATATTTATACTCTCCTGTCCTCATAATTAAAAGGGTAATGAGCCCAATTACCCAAAAGCCTATCCCCATGCTTCCTACATCTCCAGCAAAGCATTTTGCTTTTTTTCTGAAATTAAAAAAAAGAAAAACAAGGCATGCCAATATAGGATAATATATAAAGTTATAATCTGTAAACTGGACAACTTCTTTATTGATATAAGCTAAAGAACCTAAGGTAACAAGACTATACAATCCTGTTATACCATTAATACCGTCCATAAAGTTGTAGGCATTCAGGGTTCCGATAATCATAACAAATAAAATGGGCCATGCCCAAAAAGGAACCATTTCAAAAGCTCCTGTAAAATATAGTAATAATACAACGGCTATTAGGTGAATGGAAAGTCTTATTCTATTGGATAAAGTCTTAATATCATCAATAAAGCTTACCGTACAAATAGCAAGTAATCCGAGTCCAAAGGTCCAATATCCTTCCAGCGTCTCATTAAAGTTTAAAATACAAAACAAAATAAAAGTGAGTGGAAAAATAATTCCTCCTCCTCTAAGTGTCATTTGCGTATGAGCACTTCTGTGATTAGGCTTATCAATAATATTGAACTTATCTGCTATCTTAAAATATAAAAGTTCTAATGCAAAAAGAACAACAATGATGAATAAATACTGCATAGACTGGATTAAAATTTATCTATAGATTTTGTTAGTGTACATCCAAACTCTTCAATAAGTCGTTTATTGGAAAAAGTTAAAGATTTTGTTATTTTTTTTAATTTTAAAGAGTTGATTGGTGCTTTTGACCCAAGCAAGTCTCCAAACAAAGCTAAGCTTTTTGCTATAAAAAAAGGAATGGATAAAACTCTTTTGTTCTGCTTTTTTGCCAATGCATCACCTATCTCTTTAAAAGTAGGCGGATGTGAATCGCAAACATTATATATCCCCGCTTTTTTATATGGTGAAAGTTCAATCAAATGGGCAAAATCATCTACCCAAAATATACTTTTAAGAGCGTCTCCCTTTCCAATATTAAAATATCGTCCTTTATTGATTGCATTAATCATATCTCCTAAATTACCTGGAGGATTAGGTCCGGCAATAAGAGATGGACGAAAAATGAAAAGCTTTACATTATGTTGTTTTGACCAATTTATCAGATAGTTTTCTGCCAACAGCTTGCTTTTGGCGTAAGGCGTTGTCCCCAAAGTAGAATATTCTTCATCAATATTTTCGCCGGTCTCCTTTCCATATACTGCTACAGTACTAAGAAAGATAAATATTTTCGGAGGGGTTAGTTCTAATGCCTTGCAAAGATTTTCAGTTCCATGAGTATTTACTTTGAAAAACTGTTCTTCATCTTGTAAAGAGCCCGGTATTGAATGGGCTTTTCCTGCTGCATGAAAAACAATATCAAAACGATCAGATACCCGAGGAATCTCTTTACTTAAATCAGCCACGATATCTCCATGTTTTGAACCCAGGGTACTAACTTCAAAACCTTTTTCATTTAAAATTGGTATAACATTTTTACCAACAAAACCATTCGAACCTGTAAAAAGTATTTTCATCAGATTATTTCATAAAATTTATCTAAGATTGCTTTTTCTGAAAATTTTGTTTCAGCCAACATTCTCGCTTTTCTGCTTTTTTCTTCAATATCCTTTAAAACTCTTTCATCTATTGAATTTAAAAATTCAACAAGTCCGGGATCTTTATGAGAAGTAAATACGTAGCCAATATTGTATTCTTTAATCAGCAAGCTCACTTCACTTCTAGGGTCTCCTATAAATAAAATGGGTTTACCGGCAGCCAGTATATTATATACTTTAGATGGGACTCCCAATCCAAACATACCCTCCGCTAGAGTTATCAAGGCTATATCTGACTGGTTAAGCACTGTTTGCTGCTCTGCCCTTGAATAGGCTCCTGCAAAGAAAACATTATTAAGCTTGTTTGTCTCTGCATAGTTCTTCATCTCATTTTTAACAGCTCCTTCTCCCACAAAGTAATAGGCTATGTTTTCATTTGGAACTTGTCTGACGGTTTCTAAAAAATTCATGAGTCCTTGTACCCTTCCAATATTTCCGGCATATTGAATGATTAGCTTTTTTCTTAACTCCGAATCTAATGTTAAGACATCATCTTTAGGTACCGGAATTATCTGATCAACATCTCCCCAATTTTCAATAATAACAATCTTTGCTTTAGTATTCTTTATCTTCGATTGTATTACTTCTTTCATATCTCTTCCCAATACAATCAGGAGGTCTGCTTTTGAATAGGCTTTATCAAAAATCTTTTTCAATACCCTGTAAACAATTGATGATTCTGACTTAACAATTCCTGCCGGAATTGTATTTTCCGGAAAAACATCATGAACCAGAATAATCAGCTGACTTCTTTTTATTATTTTCACCAATACAGCAAGAATAACTAAAGGGGCGGGATTTGTAACAATAAAAATCTTTTCGCCTTTTCTTACATTGACGAGTAGTTTATAAAAAATTAAAAAGCTAAGAAATATAAACCTGAAAGTTCTTCCGATCAAGCTATTTTTATTATTTGCAAAGCCTTTAATTCTTGATACTTTTACTCTGGAATCCAGCGAAAATCCTTCACTTTTACTTTTTGCACTGTCATAAACCGGCTCTCCACAAATAACATTTACCTGATATTTGGAAGATAGTTTATTGACAACCTTTGTGAGTATAAACGATGTTGATGTTTCTTCGGGGAAAAAGAGCTCCGTTGCTATCCAGATTTTTTCCATTATATATCTTGTGACCAAACAGTTCTTCTCACATAATCTGTATATGAAAGAATAATACGTACCATTTTCTCAGAAACATTCGGCATAGAATAGTCAGATACGGGTCTGTAATTCCTTTCTTTACCAATAGTTTGCTGTTGAAGCTGTACCATACCCTGTAAAATTCTCTCCGGCGAAAGACCTACCATCATTACAGATGTTTCTTCCATAGCCTCTGGTCTTTCATGAGCTTGTCTAATATTAAGGGCTCTGAAATTCAGGATTGAAGATTCTTCTGAGATAGTTCCTGAATCTGAAAGTACTGCAAATGATCTCATCTGAAGTGCATTATAATCATGGAATCCTAATGGTTTCAGGAATTGTATTTCAGGACGCATTTCAATCTGCATCTTATCAATCATATTTTTGGTACGTGGATGCGTTGATACAATAATTGGATATTGATATTTTTCAGCGATGGCATTTAATGACTCCATCAATCCTCTAAAATTCTTTTCAGAATTAATATTTTCTTCTCTATGAGATGAAACTACAAAATATTTCCCTTCTTCTAAGCTCAGGCGTGATAAAACATCAGAGCTCTCTATTTGAGGTAAGTAATGATTCAAGACTTCGAACATTGGTGAACCTGTTTTGATAATTCTATCAGCAGGAAGACCTTCTCGTAAGAGGTATTCTCGAGCAATATCAGAATAAGTTAGGTTAACATCGGCTGTGTGATCTACAATTTTACGGTTCGTTTCTTCTGGAACACGTTGATCGAAACATCTATTTCCTGCTTCCATGTGGAAAATTGGAATATGACGTTTCTTTGCAGGAATTGCACACAAGCAAGAGTTTGTATCTCCTAAAACCAGGAAAGCATCCGGCTGTAGTTCTTCCAAAAGAGGATCTATTTTAATAAGGATATTTCCTACTGTTTCTGTTGCCGTTTTTCCGGCAGCCTCAAGAAAATGATCCGGTTTACGAAGACCTAAATCTTCAAAAAAGATCTGATTTAGTTCGTAATCGTAATTTTGTCCGGTATGAACAATAGTATGTTCTATTGCCTCAGAAGCATCTAAGGCTGATAATACTCTTGATAGTCTTATAATTTCCGGTCTGGTTCCTACGACCGTCATCACTTTTAGTTTTTTCATTGTAATAGCGTTTGGCTTTTCAGCATTGGGCTTTCAGCAATTTGATATTATTATATTTTATTTTTGTAGTATTTATTAACCTGTTAGGGTTTGTTATACTTCCAAAAAGTAGGTATCTGAATCTTGAGGATTGAAAGGTTCATCAATCCAAAAAATAGTATACAAGTCTTCGTTTCCAATATTTTTGATGTTATGAGTATACCAGATAGGCATATCTACATAAGCTGGTTCTGTTCCGTCTAAATAGAAATCTAATGTTTCATCAGTATCAATTTTTCTTAATTGAATCAAGGCTTTTCCTTTAATGACTGCAAAACGTTCTATCTTTCGGGTATGATAATGGTTTCCTCTTGTAATTTCCGGAACAGTTGTGGAAAATGAACATTGTCCGCCAATTCCCAGACGGATTACTTCAACAAAGGCTCCACGTGGATCTGTATGCTGTGTAAACTTTACAGGATAATGTTCTTGATGATTGATATAAGAACGATACGTATTAAATAAGTTATGCTCAAATGTATCCTTTAAAGCAGGAATTTCTCCCCCCTCGAAATATTTGATTTTAAAATCATTCAATAAGGCTAAAACTTCAGAAACTTTTTTTGTAGCAGTTGCATCTACAAATAATTCCGGATGACTTTCTTCTGAACGAATTTCAGAAATAATTCTCATAACCAGCTCCTGAACATAGATTAGCTTTACTTCGCCATCGTTATCAATATTAGGTACTTCGCCATGGGTTAGCTGATAACAAAATGTAGCAATGAATGAATTATAATATGGTTTTCCAAAAGCTCCAAAAACATTAGGAATAATTAATCCTGAAACTTTGCCTCCATTATCATTTGCCCAATTTACTAAAGCTTCTCTTCCCTCACGTTTGGATTTGCCATAAAGGTTATCACGCTCTTCTTGTGTAGAGGATGAAATAAGAACATGTGCTTTGGAGTTGGTTCTCTTTAAAGCATCAACAAGATTTTGGGCTAGCCTAACATTCGTTTCGTAGATAACTTCTGCATTTTCGTGGCGGTTCATTGCAGCTAAATGCACAATAACATCACATGTTGCAACAAAGGCATCCAGAGCTTCTGTATTTTCGAAGTATTCTTTCTGAAAATCAACACGTTCAAATTCTTCAGGAAATAATCCTAAGGTATTATATAAATGCCGGCCAACAAATCCATTTTGTCCGGTTATTCCAATTTTTTTCATAAATTAATATTAAAGTGATTGAGCGGAAATCTGTACTCATCTTTAATTTCACCCAATCCGTGATCAGCAAGTACCAACAATTTACTATTCTCTTCCATAGCCTTGATCGCAGTAATACCTCCTGGTTCTATATGAAGAAAATCTAAAGTATCAGCATTGAGATCGTAATATTTTATTTCTAAATCAGGTGACGGGTTTTCAAAGTTATCAACATAGATAACGGCTATTCTAAAACAGCCCTGCGTGCAAGCAAACCAACGCTGCTCTATAGCATGTCCCTGCCATCCTCTTATAAAATCAATATTCGAATTTTCTATTGTGTAAATTCTTTTTACAGCTGAAGCATCGAAATCATTATTAAATTTAATAACTCCTCTTTCATCCTTAAACTTATTCCCTTTATTAAACATAAATACTCTATTTTATTTCATTTTATGGAAAGAATAAGTATATCTTCTAGTAAGGATATTGCATCACATCTTCTCCAAAAACTTCTTTTTTAATTAACGGCAAAGTTGAAACCAGCTTTTTAAGCCCGTCTACTCCTTGCTGCTCTGTATTATGAGAATGATAATCTTCTACTTTAGAAATATCTTCTTCTCCTTCCGAGAAATACTTCGCATAGTTAAGATCACGATTATCTGCAGGCACTCTGTAGAAATCTCCCATATCTTCAGCTTTTAGCATTTCTTCACGGGTACAAAGTGTTTCATATAACTTTTCACCATGACGAGTCCCTATAATCTTGATAGGAACTTCTTTACCTGTAAGCTCTATTAAAGCTTTAGCCAAATCACCAATACTTCCTGCCGGTGCTTTATTTACAAACAAATCACCAGGATTTCCATTTTCAAAAGCAAATAATACCAAGTCTACAGCGTCTTCAAGAGACATGAAGAAACGTGACATATTAGGATCTGTAATTGTTATAGGTTCTCCTTTTTGAATTTGATTTAAAAACAAAGGAATAACAGAACCTCTGGATGCCATTACATTTCCATAGCGTGTAAGACATACAACGGTATCTGTAAGGTTTCTGGCTTCTGCAACAGCAACTTTTTCCATCATTGCTTTAGATATTCCCATTGCATTAATGGGGTAAGCTGCTTTATCTGTAGAAAGACAGATAACTTTTTTCACTCCATTTGCTGCAGCTGCGCGGATAACATTCTGAGTTCCCTCAACGTTGGTTTTCACAGCCTGCATTGGAAAGAATTCACATGATGGCACCTGCTTCAGTGCTGCCGCATGAAAAATATAATCTACACCCCGCATTGCCGGTTCTACAGAATTATAATCACGGACATCACCTATATAGTATTTTATTTTTTCATTTTTATACAGGTTTCGCATATCATCCTGCTTCTTTTCGTCACGAGAAAAAATACGAATTTCCTTGAAATGATCTGTCGCTAAAAAGCGATTAAGTACAGCTGTTCCAAATGAACCTGTACCACCAGTAATCAAAAGTGTTTTATGTTGAATTTGCATACGGTATTCCTTAAAAGTACTGCTTTATAATTTCTTCTTTTTCCTTAAAATTTGGATAATTGATCAATACAGCTTTGAGTTTGCCTTTATAAACAAAAAGACTACCTGCAGAAGCTCCTATTATACCAAATTTATTAATTAGCTGTCCCACATCATCCATTGTTCCTGCACCACCAATAGCGGTCATTGGCAATGTAGTCTCTTTTCTTGCTGTTTCCATCAGTTTCATGTCATATCCTTTCATAACACCGTCGTTGTCAATAGAATTGATAACGATTTCTCCAGCACCTAGTCTCTCAAATTCTTTAATGAGTTCAAAAGGGGATTTTCCTGTAGATTTTTTCCCGTTATGGGTATAAACTTCATAGCCACCAAATAGTTTTTTCTTAACATCCAGTACTACTACTACACTTTGGCTTCCTACTTTATCTGAAATTTCTTTAATGAGTTGAGGGTTTTTCAATGCACCACTACTGAATGCTATTTTTTCTACTCCTAATGAAAAAATTCTTTGAGCCTGTTCTACTGTAGTTACTCCTCCTCCATAGCACAATGGCATTCTGCATTCTTCAGCCCAATGTTCTATCATTTTGAAATCAGGCCCGCGTCCTTCTGCAGTGGCATCAATATCTAGAATGATAATTTCATCAACTTCCTTTTCATTGAAAATCCTTACTGCGTTCATAGGATCTCCAAGATATCTTGGTTTTTTGAAGTTTTCTGTTTTTACAAGGCCCTTGTCATGAACTAAAAGGCATGGTATAATACGTGGTCTTAACATTTTTCTGCGAAATTCTTTAATAACTGAATGCCAAAATGATGACTTTTTTCTGGATGAAACTGAGCACCAAATATATTTTTATGATTGATAGCACTTGTAAACTTTATTCCATAATCAGTTTCTGCAATGATATCATCATTATTTTCACATTTAAAATAGTATGAATGTAGAAAATAATATCTTGGATTTTCATCTAGATCTTGTAATAGTGGAGTTTCTTTGGTTAACTGTATATCATTCCATCCCATGTGAGGCAATGGTAGTTTGGCAGAAACCTGTGCCGCATCAAATTTATGAACATGGGCATCTACCCAGCCCAGCCCTTCTAAATTTCCTTCATCACTACCTTTAGCCATCATTTGCATTCCTACGCAAACCCCTACTACAGGAAGTTTTTTCTCTAGAACCAACTCATTTACCTTATCTTTCATCCCAGAGTCATTAAATCGTTGCATGGCATAATCAAAATGCCCAACACCAGGAAGAATAAGTTTAGTTGCCTGTTCCAGATCTTCTACTTTTTTGGCTGTTGCTGCAGGAATATTAAGCTGTTTAAAAATATTTAAAAAAGCATTAATATTACCTACACCATAATCTATTATTGTTACCATTTTACTTGAATGCTCTTTTTTCTAATCCTAACATCTGCATTACCTTTGTTCCTAGCTGAATAAGTTTATAGTTATTCTTATAATCCATAAAGTTCTTATTCTGACCATTGAAGTATGACCATAATTCTTCTGTAGTAAAATCAAGTTTTTTAGCTACATATTCGAATTCTTTCATCAACTCATCTTCTGGTAATTCTGGAGATGAAACTCTTTTTAAAGCATCTTCTCTTGTCATTTGTCCTGTTAAAACTAAAGATGACAAGTGGTTCTTTCTTTTGTCAAAACCAAACTTTCTTGGTAACCAAAAAGCCTCGTACCATCTTGTAAATCTAGACTCGTGATGCTTGTGTTTGTAGCGTTGCCATCCGTATTCATTTTCCAATAGATCTTCCGCTTCTTTCTTAAGAAACTTAACATGATCCAAAGGCTTTACTACTCTAACACCATTGATCAATCTGTATTGAATTTTATACTTGAAGATATCACATGTTGGGAACGTTTTAAGTTTTCTGCTTCCAAACTTTTTATGGATATCACTCACATACTTCATATCAGTTTGATAGTAAGCACCCCAAGCTAAAGGTTCTCTTACGCATTCGGTAGAAAAGTTTCCTCCTGTAAGAATATATTTGATACCATTTTTGGCACAATAATTATAAAGTGATGAGAAAAACACCAAGTCTTGTGGGGTATCAATGTCTGGAACCTGAGATTTAATAAAAGCTCTTTGAAGATCTTTCATTTCTTCCCAATTAATAACATCTGTATATAAGTCTACCCCAAGTCCGTCAACAAGGTTTTTGATATTATTGGTTGATACATCTGAATTCCAACCGGCATCTACGTGGTAAAGAAGTGGTCTTAATCCCCATTTTTTCACAGCAAGATGAACAAGGAAAGAACTATCCAAACCTCCGGAAATACCAATAATACAATCGTGGTCCTTGCCTTTTCCTTCTGCTTTTATTTTATCAATAACTTTTTGTATTTCGGCTTCTCCTTGTTCGTTGGGATGCCAATAAGGTAAAATATTATTATAGTAATTGTGACAGTAGTCACACATTCCTTTTTCGTCAAAGATAATAGATTCGTCTGTACTGTCCATAATACAGTTGGTACATACCTGGACTTCGTGCTTTTTTATTTCCATTTATTTTTTTGCAAAATTAGCGATTTACATTATAAATTCTAAAACATTAAGAGGTTATAAATTAATTATAGAAAAACACCTCTTTTTTTTTACTACAAAACCTGTTCCCTTTCTAAAGAATCAAAAAATATTAAGCCTTTATATTGAATAGAAACTTTTCTTATAGTTTATTAATATTGTTCTCGTTAATGAGAACCTTTTTTTTCTATAAAGGCTTTTACATCATTAAATAAATGACCTGATTCCTTTATAGCTTTATCATCCCATTCCCACCATTTTGTATCGAGTAATTTCTCTATGACATCATCATCAAATCTCTTTCTAATCATTCTTGCCGGATTACCTCCCCATATTTCATAGGGTCCTACATTTTTTGTCACCACACTTCCCATACCTAAAACAGCTCCGTCTCCAATGGTAACATTAGCTTTTATGAGAACATTATTTCCAATCCAAACATCATTACCAACCTTCGTAGAGGTATCTAATGAAAACTTATGATATGCAAATTTTTGTGGAAGATGATCTTTATTTTCATTAAAAACCGGAGAGGTAGAAACCCAATCTAATGTATGGGGCGGGCCTCCGATAATGATATTTGCACCTAGTGAACAAAAAGCTCCTATTGAAGAGTTAATAATAACACAATCGTATCCTACATCTGAATGTTTACCAATTGTAGAACCTACAACCTGGCTGCCAGCACTCACCTTAGACGTTTTGTGAATCTGAGAATCAACAACAGCCTTAAATCTAATTTTTTTCAAAAGTTTAGACCAGTAGTATTCAATTTTGTTTAGCATAATTCAATAGATTTTTTCGAAATTACAGAATAATAGAATTCTTTTGCTAGTGGTGAATTAGCTTTCTCTAGCATATTTTCATATACATCAGGATCATTAAGAATTTCTATAAGTACCTTTTCTATTTCTTCTATGGATTCATTTTTCAAGAAACGACAATTTCCACCAATATCTACATGGGTCATCCCATCCCAATATTTGAAAATAGCAGGTTTACCTGCCCCTACTGCCTGCTCCCACAGAACTGAATGGGTTCCCGGAAAAATAATTAAGTCAGACATCAGCAAATAATCTAAGATTTTCTCTTGAGAAAGCCACCCCACGAATATTATATTTTCAGAGTCCAAAAGTTGGTCTATCATCTCTTTACTTTCCGGAGCAATTACCCCAAAAACAACCAGCTTAAACTTTTTATTCGAATTTTTGATATTCCTTACCGCTTCTAAAACAAGATGAATATTTTTCTGGAAGTCAATTTTACCACCTGTTAGAATAACAAATTCATCATCTTCTATTCGTAATTCTTTTCTAAGATTAACTCCTACATTGCTATTAATGAGTTCCTGTAATTTGTGGTCATCAACCCCCATTCTTAAGAACTTTATTTTTTCATCCGGTAACTGATATGCATCTTTCAGGAAATCACACCGAAGAGGAGTAACCCCATAGAAAAATTTGATATCATTTTTTATTTTTTTCCCTATCAATCTCCATATTAAGTGGTGAAAAATATTCTTAGAAACCCAAGATTTTGCACTGTTAATATAATCTGTGTGGCAATCAGAATAAACTGTCACATTATTTTTTTTGGCATATTCCATTACTGGCAGGATATCCATAAAAGAATAATCATGAATAAATAAAATATCTGGAGCTTCTTCTACAATATATTTCATGAGGTTATCATAGATTCTAATAAAACTATTCAATTTATGAAATGGTTTTTTATAATCTAATCTTACAACCTTATAGCCGTCTTTTGCCATATATTCTCCTCCGGATGGAAGTATGCATGGTTTACCATTACTATCAAATGAGACCAATGATGCTATTACAGTAACATCATATCCCATCTCTTTATGATACTTTGGTAACATATTTTCCTGATAAGAAAAATCATCAATATAAAAACATGATAAACAAAGGTGTACTATCTTAGCCTTATGATTTTCTGACTTTGTTAAAGATGTTTCGTTATGTTTTTTTTCCATTTGTTTTTGCACTTTGATAAGATTATTTTAAATTTGATCTAGTCATTTATTTTTGATTTGATCTCTAAATAAAAATCTTCTTTTTAAAAAGAAACTACCATTTCGTTAATTTTTTATTTTTCAATATTGAGAATACATTCAAATAAAGCGGCATACTCATATTAAAAATAAAAATCTGTACTCTATATTTTAAAATTTCAGATTTAGAAATTTCATTAATTAATTTCAGATTTTTTTTTATTTCAGTTATAAACAACCTGCGATCTTCTAATGATGCTTCTAAAATATTATCAAAAGCGCCATTAAAAGCTAGCCCAATATAGTTGTAAAACTTAGTCTTAAATTTATCCTCAGTAACATTTTCTTTTAAAAAATGATATGTTGATTCCATCACTTGTAAAAGATCAAATGATTTTTTTGAATTGGCCGTTCTTGTGATTGATTGAGGGTTATGATAGACATTATAATATGACTTTTCAACAAAAAAAACGGTTTTTGCATAATAAAATGCCCTTGGACTAAATTCATTATCTTCATGATAAATACCTGCTTTAAAAAAAAGCTGATTCTCTACCAAAAAAGATCTTTTAAAAATATTAAGACATACAGGAAATCTTATAAAGTTGGAATTTAAAATATATTCCTTTCCGGAAAGAAGTTGATCATAAAATGTTATATCCTCTTCCCTTATAACCCCATGTCCATTTTTAAAATCGGTTGCATTAAAATGTAAAATATCTAAGTCATTTTTTTCACAAAGATTATACATTTCTGCGAGACAATTAGTATTTATCCAATCATCAGAATCAATAAACCAGACATACTTTCCTTTAGCATTACGAATGCCTGTATTTCTAGCCTCACTAAGTCCTTTATTTTCTTGTGAAAAAATATGAATGTTATTATGAGAGCTTGAATATCCTTGAGCAATTTCTAGACTTTTATCTGTTGATCCATCATTAATGAATAAAACTTCATATTCGTCTGATAATAAGTCTTGTGAAAAGCAACTATCTAAACATTTTTTTATAAAGTTTTCAACCTGATATGCTGGTACTATTAAAGAAAATTTAATCATTATTTTTTAATTTTTGACAAAATAAATCTTCTAATTGGTAATAGAGAGGGCATTAGTTTATTATTAACAAATTTTTCACCTGCAATTTTTCCTTTCTCAAATAAGGAAAATTTTAAACTTTTGGTAGTACATTGAGTATAAAGATTCATTATTCTCTGAGTATGAAACTCATCTATTCCAAACATTCTTGAATACCAAGAATGATACATAATTGGAACTTTATTCTGATTATATACAATAGTAGTATACCCATCCTTATCTTGTTCTGCATCTAAATAAAATGTTTTAAACTTTGTATTTAGCCAAATAAAAAAAGGATAAAAAGGTTCATAGTTATCCGTAATATTATATTCATGTGGCAGATTATCAGGTATAAATTTAGGATAATCTACTCCATTTTTTATATATTGATCTATTTCCGATAAAGAAAAATGCTTTCTGATTTCTTTAACATTAAAAATATTAAAAAATGGATTTGTAACAACTGGATTACCTGTACGGATAGATAAAGCACCTCCATCTCTTACTCCACAATTAACATAATCATTTTTTATTACAAATTCCAATAAATCAAGTAGTGCATTGTTATCAATTACAAATGCGTCTTCATCTATGTTAATAGCATAATCTATATCATATTTTAAGATGTCATACAAATAACCGTGTGCCGAGGTATAAGTAAGCCTTTTCCTTTCAAAAGGAATTAAAATAGTGTTATTACTTGCTTTATACAAGGCATAATTCATTGACCTTGTAAAAATCATTATTTTATAATTTTCAAACTTCATCATTTAAAAAATTGTTTCGTTAATAATTCTAAGAGCAAAGATCATCTGTATAAAAATGATTGCAATCAGATATATCCAAAATGAAATGTTATTTTTTTTACTTAAAAATATATAAAAAAGTGGGAAAGAATAAATAGTAAAATGATCCGTAATTCTTTCAACCAATAAAACAGACCTAAATAAAGAATATATTAAAATTCCAATTGTTAGAACATTTAATAGTTTATAATATACTTGATTCTCATCTCTTTTTAAAACTAATATAAAACACATAATAAAAAAGAATAAGAACTTAAGAGAAAAGCCTTCTGCTTCAAATGTTCCAAATCCTGTTGAATAGGTTCCAAGCTTACTTAAGAAAGAGGACTCAATTCCTACAGATCCTAAAGTTTGGAAAAAGAAAACGCCCAATGGAGCTGACAAGTTCAAAAAATACATAAGAAAAGCCACCACAAGTATTCCTATATGTACCTCTTTTTTTAGTTGTTTTGAAAACAATAGAGTTATAAGAATAAATGCACCAAAAATAGCTGATGTATGTAATGTGGTTGCTATTCCAAACAAACTTCCAACTATTAAATATTTTAAATATTTATTTTTTTTTGTATCTAAGGCAAAAGCAGCAGCGGCATAAATAATAGAGTATGCGATGCTTACTCTCATTAAGATTGCATTGGCATATAATCCAAAAAAAGCAATATAAAGAAGGAGGAATAAGGATGAAAAAAATACAATTTTCTTTTTCAATTCGGGGGCCCATTCAGCATTATAATCTTTTACAATTTTTTTAGAAGCGTAGCAAATTATTAGCATGTTGATAAAACATACTGTTCCCATATAAACACTGCTCTCCTCTGTGAAAAGTTTAATAACTTTAGTCACGAAACGGAAACCTGGTTCAAAACCAGAAATATTTCTGTATTCACTAAGATCCGAATCCTCATCTCCCCAATAGGCCAAATACATAATAGTATCTGGTACTTTATCTGTTCTTGTTCCTATAAGATAGGAAAAAACAAGAATAACATATAAGGCACCAAACGACCTATTGATACTCTTGTTAAAAAAAATCAAAAGAAGTACAGATAAAATATATACAATTAGAATTGGAATATCCATTTATTTTTACTAAGCTTATTTAATTTTAATTCTATCGTTTTAGAATTTCAGTAATTAGGTCAATATTACATTTTGTTTTCACCAGATCTTTATGGTTTTCTTTATACCAAGAAATATCTTTATTATATATATCTGGATTATTTTCTAACATTTCTATTGTTTCATCATCAAATCTTTTTCTTATAACTTTAGCAGGGCTACCACCAATAATACTATAACTAGGAAAAGATTTTGTTACCACTGTTCCCGCTGCAACTACGCATCCATTTCCTAATTCGACACCTGATACAATAGTAGATCCAAACCCGATCCAACAATTATCTCCTATAATTATTTTTCCTTTAGAATATCCACCTTCCCCATCGTTAATCAACATTGGGCTTATTGGATAACTAAATAATCCATCTATGAAATGATTTCCTCCAAGAATAAACTTAACATTCAATGCAATGGAACAAAAGCTTCCAATTTCTAAACCAGCATTCTTTTCACCATAGTCAAATACCTCTAATGGTCCATAACTAAATCGCCCTACCTTAACTCTATCTTTACTAAATAAACTTTTTGCAGTCGTGAAGTTATGTGAATTAAATTTTCTCCATTTAATTTTGAAAACAACTATTGCAATTATAGATTTAATATATGAAAACAGTCTACTCATCCTTGTAAAGTTTTTTTCGAAATTTATTTAAAATATAAAAGGTGAATCCAATTTCCAGAAATGAGGAAAATGTCACCGCAAGGGGCATTATAACAATACTTTTAAACAAAAGTAATCCACAAATAATAAAAATAAAATACCCAATAAAAGCAATGGTTTGATTATAAGCCACCATTTTATACAAACCATGGGGAACAAAAACAAAACTCATGATAGCACCCACTGTTAAAATGGTAAACACACTAAAGCTTATGGCAACCAACAACGAATAGGCATCCAACATATTTGCTCCACCCAAAAGTGTAATAATAGATTTACCAAAAACAACTAAAAATAAAACAATAAAAATTCCAATTAAAGTTTCATATTTAACGATTTTCTTCACTAAATTATATTTTGCATTTCCAACAATCTTTGGAAAAATAGCTCCGTTAATATTAGCAGTAATCAATGTGGGAACCTGAAATACTTTTAATGCCAAATCATAAAGTGCAACATCTTTGGTTGAAAAGAAAATAGCAATTAAAGTAGTTGTACTCTGCTGTTTAATAGCATTTGCAGAATTTGAAGCGAAAAATGGTGAAGACATCTTAATCCATTTCTTAATTTCAATTATACTAGGTCTAACAATATTGACTTTATCTTTATACAAAATAATATAAAATAAATATAAAGATGATAGTAAATTAAAAATTACAGTTATAGCTGTAAACACTAATATATTATCTTTTTCTTTGACAAAAATAAAAATAAAAGGTAAGGAAAAGAGTTTAAAAATAAGTTGTACAATTGTTACTACTCTCATTCGTTGCAATCCCTGAAAATACCATTGAGGATAAAGAACAAAACTAAAAATATTAATAAAGCACAGGAAATAAATTAATCCATTTTCCAGTAAGCCAGGCACTAAAAATATGATCGCTGTAAAAACAATGAGTGACAATAAAAATAATAAGAGTTTGGCATAAAAAACCACAGAAAAAGTCTGACTAATTTCGTTGGGTTTGTCCCGAGATAAAGAGATCTCCTTTAAAGCAGGAAAATCAAATCCAAATGTAATAACGGTTTGAAAATAGGTGGCAATATTTACTCCTACAACATACACCCCATAATTTGTTGGACCTAAAACCCGTATTAAATACGGATAGATAAGAATATAGAAAAAAGAGTTTAAAATTTGAAAGACAGTCATGAAAATATAATTCTCCACGACTGTCTTATTATTTTTTACACTAAGTTTAATCTTAGATAAACTATCTTTTACATTAAAGTCTCTCATCAACAACGGATCTGTCTAAACACGCTTTTACGTCAAATATAACGGATGTATTCCTATCCATTTTTGAAAAATCAATATTAATAAACTGATTATGAGAAACTGCTAAAACAACAACATCATAAAGACTTACGTCTGGAATATTATTAATAATACCTATTCCATACTCATCTTTTACTTCTTCTGCACTAGCCCATGGGTCACAGACTTCTACATCAAGTCCAAACTGATTAAGTTCATTATAAATATCAACAACTTTTGTATTTCTTACATCAGGGCAGTTTTCCTTAAAGGTAACACCTAGTATTAAAGCCTTAGATCCATGAATATTCATTTTCTTCCTAATCATAAGCTTTACTACTTTACCAGCAATAAACTGTGCCATCATATCATTTACTCTTCTACCACTTAAAATAACCTGAGGATGATACCCCAGCTCCTGAGCTTTATAAGCTAAATAATATGGATCTACTGAAATACAATGCCCCCCTACAAGACCTGGCGAGTAACGAAGAAAGTTAAATTTGGTTCCTGCAGCTTCTAATACATCATGAGTATCAATTCCAATTCTATCAAAAATCAAAGCCAACTCATTCACAAATGAAATATTTACATCTCTTTGAGCATTTTCAATGGCTTTGGAAGCTTCTGCAACTTTAATATTGGCAGCTTTATGGGTACCTGCTTTAATAATTGTTTTATAAAGCTGATCAATTTCTTCAGCAATTTCTGGTGTAGAACCTGAAGTTACCTTTTTTATGCTGGTTAATGTATTTACTTTATCACCTGGAACAATTCTTTCTGGAGAATATCCAACAAAGAAATCAACATTAAATTTAAGTCCAGATGTTTGTTCAAGAACAGGTACACAATCTTCTTCTGTACAACCAGGGTAAACAGTTGATTCGTAAATAATAATATCTCCAGCTTTAATAATACCACCTAGCATTTTACTTGCACTTAATAGTGGTTTTAAATCAGGGGCATTAAATCTGTCAATAGGTGTTGGAACCGTAACTATATATATATCTGCATTTTCTATATCAGATAAAGAAGCTGTAGGTTTATAACCCTTTTCAAAGGTACTATCGTTTGCTAACTGCAGAAGAGTACGTATTTCATTACTGTCAGCTTCCAATGTATGGTCCTCTCCTGTACTCAGTTCCTTTACTCTATCTTCATTGATATCAAAACCATATACAGGAAAATGTTTTGAAAACTCTAAGGCTAGAGGTAATCCTACATACCCTTGGCCAATAACTGCAATTTTCTTCATCTATTTAAAATTTTTCTTTTAATTTTTCAAACCATGATTTGTTTGTGGCACTATAGCCATAACCATATTTATTACTGTATCCCAGATTATCTTTACTTACGTCATTTAATACAAATCCAACATTCTTAATCTTCTTCTGATCTATATTACTATTGGCAAATTCCAATAGAGATTTCTCAGTATATTTCGACCTTGTAACGTAAATTGTAACATCTGAAAGTTCCGCAATCAGGAATGTATCTGTAACAAGAAGCAATGGTGCTGTATCTAAAATGATATAATCATATTTTGACTTAAGCTGATCTAATAGATATTCATATCTACCGTTCGAAAGTAATTCTGTAGGGTTTGGAGGGATCATTCCTGAATAGATAACATCTAAATGTGGATTGAAAGATGATACATGAATAATATCCTCCAATTGAGTCTGTTCAGAATATAAGTACTCGGTAAGTCCAGCCAATCCTTTTCTTGCTGTATTATATCTTTGTAGCTGTGGATTTCTAATATCTGAGCCAATAATGATCGCTTTCTTCTTTGGATTAGCTAATGTTAAAGCCAAGTTTACAGAAGTGAAAGTTTTACCCTCACCTTTAACAGTTGAAGTAACAAAAACAACTTTTCCATGGCTTTTATCTTTTGGAAGCATAAAGTTCATATTAGTTATTAAGATTCTAAATGCTTCAGCCATAGGTGTAATGTCATTTACCTGAACAATACCCGAGTCTCCTTTTTCTAAACTTGGTAATTCTGCAATAACAGCACCATGTACTAAACTTTCTAAATCATGCTTACTAACAACCTTATTGTTTAATAACCCTTTTAAATAAATAATTACAAGTGGAATAAGTAATCCAACAGCTAAAGCACCCAAAAGAATAATGGCTTTCTTAGGTGATACTGGAGAGCTTGAGGCATATGCAGTATCAATTACTCTTGCCTTTGGGGCTGTAATAGACAATCCGATTGCTGTTTCTTCTCTTTTTTGAAGGAGAAGAAGATATAGATTTTCTTTAATCTGTTGTTGTCTTTCAATTCCTCTAAAAAGTTTTTCAATAGAAGGTAATTTAGATATTTTGCTTGAAACTTTATTCTGTTCTCCTAAATATTCATTTTTAGCAAGCACTAAACCATCTCTATTTTTTTGTAAACTTTGCGTAATTGTTGTACGCATAGAGTTAATCTGCTTAGTAATATCAATCACAGCAGGGTTTTCAGGTGTAGCAGATTCTAATAACCTATTACGTTGCATAATAAGTTGGTTATAGGCAGAAATTCCAGCTGCACTCTCCGTATTATTCAGCCCTACGTTAGCAGGAAGAACCTGAAAATGACCTTGTTTTGAAACGAAGTTGATTAAAGAGTTTGTTAATTCTAATTGAGCATCTACATCTAATTGTTTAGCTCTCGCTGAGGCGGAACTTTCTAAATTTATTTTGGCTTCTGTTTCAAGATCAGTAAGATTATTTTTTGCTTTAAAGTTTTCTTTCTCACTCTCTACCTCACCTAATTCTCCAGAAATTTTTTTGATTCGACCTTCAATAAAATCTAAAGTTTTCTTTGATTCAAAGTTTTTGTCAGTAATAGCATCATTATTATAAGCAACTACTAAGGCATTCAAAATATCTATTGCTTTTTCTGTTTGAGGATAGTTTAATGCAAGGCCTAAAACAGTTGCATCTCTATTAACAACACCAATATTGGAGATATTTTGAAGAGAGGTAACTTTAGACTCTGTAGACGAGATTTCAAGTTGAAGTTCATTTACAGATAAATCTTTTACTGTTAAAGGATTAAATTTATTATTTTTAACAATAATAATTGTTGCAAAAGGTAGATTTATGGTTTTCCCGTAAGTAGAAGTAATATCTTTACCAATTTCAGCAGAAGAAAGATGTAGCCTCTCTCCTGTTATCTTTAAATTGACAGGTTTTTTAGGAAACTTATTTAATGGATTTTCAGATACAACTTTAACTATAATTGGAGAAGAGCTTTTGTATAATTCAACCGATCCAATTTTCTGATTTGCAAATATATTTGTTTGTAAATCCTGAGACTTTACAACATCACGCATTAGTTTCTTAGACTTCATGATTTCAACCTCATTGTCTACACTGTTGGTCTTCATACCTGCTAAACCAGACAAGTCTTGAAGTACCCCCATATCACCAGCAGTGGATGGTGTATTCTTAGCATCTTTAATAAGTACTGTTGTTTTTACACTGTAAACTGGGGTAACAAATTTTAATGCAAAATAGGTTATAAGTGCACATAAAAACATTGAAACAATAAACCAAACCCAATTTCGTAGATAAGGCTTTATTATTTCATTAATATCTATTTTATTTGAGTTTTCTGCTTCTGATGAATTCAGAGTATTTTGGCTATTCATTAATTTGTTTACTTCTTGATTAAACCTATAACAACTGCCGCCGCGGTAACGGCTATTGAAATTGCAGTTAAATAAAGTGCTGTATTTGGGTTTTGTTTAGATGCTATATCTTTTGTATTAGTAGACCCTACAATGATGGCATCTCCTTGTTTAAGGTTATAAAAAGGTGAATTTATCAGATTGGCATCCTGTAGATCTATTTTTCCGTGAGTTATCTGTCCGTTTTCACTTCTTATGACTAATACATTATCTCTTTTCCCATATACCGTTAAATCACCTGCCATACCTAGGGCATTTAATATTGTTGCCTGCCCATTAGAAACTATATAATCTCCTTGTCTGTTGACCTCTCCTAAAACAGTAATTTTAAAATTGGATATTCTAATATTGATTGTAGGATTGATAACATATCGTGTCATTTCTGACCGAAGCATGTCTTTAAATTCTGTTAATGTTTTACCAGTAGTATTAAGTTTTCCAATAATTGGAAAATCAATTTCGCCATGTGAATCTACAATATAAGTAGGACCACTGATAGTTATCATTCCCTGATTAGGTGTATTTCCTCCAGCTAAAGTATTAGTTTGAATAAGTTCTGAAGATGAATAATTTTGGTTGAATGGCTTTACAACATCCATATCTTTAGCCGTAACAAGTATCACCAATTGATCTCCTGCCTGTATTGTAGAACTTGAATTTTTCGTAGATGCCTCTATAGCAACTTTTTCTATATTTTGCATATAGTTCAAGTCATTTTTGGCTTTCTCATTAACCTTACATGACATCAACAGGCATAAAACAAAAATACCTAATAATTTACTCTTCATATTTTAAAATTGTACAAATATACATTTTATATTTTTTTATTTATCCAAAACCTCATAGATAGAATTATTGCTTCTAAACTCAGGAACTATTAGCTTCAAGATCTTAACAACTTCTACTTTTTCTTTGATTACAGAAGCTTCTGTAATCAAATTAATCAGCTCGTCTATTTCTGAAAATACCATTGCAGGATCCTTCGAAATCATAATTTTCTCATGATGAGTTGGAAGAGTTTTAGCATTATCACTTAGCAATTCCTCATATAGTTTTTCACCAGGTCTAAGTCCTGTATAAATAATTTTAATATCAATATTAGGTTCAAACCCAGATAGTTTTATCATTCTGTTGGCCAAATCTAAAATTTTAACGGGTTCTCCCATGTCAAAAACAAAAATTTCTCCTCCATGTCCAATAGTTCCCGCCTGTAAAACGAGCTCACAAGCTTCAGGAATAGTCATGAAATAACGTACGATATCAGGATGCGTAATAGTTACCGGTCCTCCTGCCTCAATTTGCTTTTTAAAATGAGGGATAACAGAGCCGTTAGATCCTAAAACATTTCCAAATCTTGTGGTAATAAATTTCGTTGTATTACCTTCTGCATGCTGTAATGACTGCACAAATAATTCGGCTGCCCTTTTAGATGCTCCCATTACATTGGTAGGGTTTACTGCTTTATCTGTGGATATCATTACAAATCTATTCACTTTATAACGACTTGATAAAACGGCGATATTTTTTGAGCCTAGGACATTTACACGAATAGCTTCGTTAGGATTATCCTCTACAAGAGGTACATGTTTGTAGGCTGCGGCATGGTAAACCATTGAGAAATTATAAGTTTGAAACAATGGTTCTACCCTATGGATATTGGAAACATCTGCTAAAACAAATTTAAACCTAATATGAGGGAATTTTTCTCTCATTTCAAGTTCTATATCATACAAAGGTGTTTCTGCCTGATCTAACACGACAATTAAAGAAGGAGTAAATTGAGCAACCTGTCTTATAATTTCACTACCAATAGAACCCGCACCTCCAGTTACAAGTACATTTTTACCGTAATGTCTACTTTTGACTTCCTCGTTTTCGATCTTTATAGGTTTTCTATTCAGTAAATCTTCAATTTGAAGATTTCTTATAGATCCTCCTAAATCACTATCTCTTAATTTCTGTACAGATGGAGCCTTAAATACATTTAGATCTTTCTCTAGAAATAAATTAACCCAGGAATTCATTTCATCCTTAGCCATCATTTCTTTTACGATGATAACCCCATCTACCACAAGATCATCCTTTGTACTATTTTCAATCTTTTCTTTTGCATAGATTGGCTTGCCTAGAAGTGAGGCTCTTTTCGAGTCTGTTCTTTGGGTTAAAAAACCAACTACCTGGTAAGGAAGATTTGGGTTATCTAAGATCGCTCTTGCTATTGCAATAGATTGTTCGTCTATCCCCAATACAAGAATTCTTTTTTTCAATGCACTTCTTCTATATTCTCTCACAATATGAAAAAATTCCTTAACATAAAGCCTGAAAAGAAATAGCCCCATAAAAGAGATAATAAAATATAGAACCAAATACGGAGTCAGAATAAATTTCCCTCCTGTAATCCAAAAATATACAATATTAATCGTAGCTACGACAAACATTGTACAGAAACATGATACAAGAAGTTTAAATAAATCTATAAAAGTTGAGTGTCTAATGATTCCTGCATAGGTCTTAAAAATATACATAAAGACCGTATTTATCACTATGATAAAAGCAAAAATAGTACTCTTATCATCATGGTAAATAAATTCTCTTTGAGTAATTTTTTCTATGATAAATGTGGAAAGTAATAAAGATATAGCCAGTATAATAATATCTATTATAAGTATTATCCATCTGGGAAGATATCTTACGTCTGAGAGATTGACAACATTATCTCCGCCAAATATTTTTTTTCTGAGAGAGTTATACATTGTCTTTATTGGTGTTCATATATTATTATTGTATGGTACAAAACCCTAGTTACTAAATCAATTTTAATCCCTGGTATTTATGCAAAATTAAAATAAAATCTCATCAATACCTTAAATCTAAAAAAATAAATTCAGGATATGAAGTTAATCAAGATATTCTTGATTTTATTTTTGTCTTCATCAGACAGATTAGTACCCGATGGTAAACATAGACCCATGTCAAAAAGTATACCACTTACATTCTTTCCAAAAAAATTATAATTCTTATATAATGATTGCAAATGCATTGGTTTCCACAAATATCTGGTTTCTATGTTATTTTCTGAAAATATTTTTTTCAATTTTTCTTTTGTGATTCTATTTTCTCTTTTTTCAATGGTGATAGTATTTAACCAATAATTGGAGTAAAAATCTGTATTAGGCTCTGCAAAAAGATTAATTCCATCACAATTATCAAAAATATCCTGATAGAATTTATGATGGTCTCTTCTTTTTGATATCCTGTCTTCTAAAACTTCTAATTGCCCCCTGCCTATTCCTGCTGAAATATTGCTCATTCTATAATTATATCCAATTTCAGAATGGCTATAATAATCTTTATTTTCTTTTGCCTGTGTAGCAAGATAAAGTGCTTTATCTTTATCGTTTTGATTCCTGGATATAAGGATTCCGCCTCCTGAAGTGGTTATAATCTTATTACCATTAAAACTAATTATTGAAAGATCACCAAATGTTCCACAAGGCTGGTTTTTATACTTACTTCCCAAAGCCTCTGCACTGTCTTCAATAATAGGAATTTCATATCTTTTGGATATTTCTCTAATTTCATCAACCATAAAAGGCATTCCATATAGAGATACAATGATAATTGCTTTGGGTTTTTTGCCTTGTTTCAAACAGAATTTAACGGCATCTTCCAATGCGTTGGGGCACATGTTCCAGGTAGAAGTCTCACTGTCTACAAAAACAGGAATGGCTTTTTGATAAAGAATAGGATTAGCAGACGCTACAAATGTAAATGATTGGCACAAAACAAAATCATCTTCTTCAACGTTCAATAAATTTAATGCTAAATGTATTGCTGCCGTTCCGGAAGACAAAGCTGTTATGAATGAATTATGTCCAAGATAATCTTCAAGTGTTTTCTCGAATTCATTTATATTTGAGCCATACTGGGAAATCCAGTTTGTATCAAATGCATCCTGTACATATTTCAATTCACTCCCCCCTAAATGTGGAGGTGATAGCCAAATCTTTTTTTCGTCCAATTATTTTGTGTTTAGTTTTTAGATTAAGTTATTAGTCCGTCAAAAATATCATTTATTTTCTCATATTCAAAACCTCTACCCATCAAATATTTTATGGTTTTCGATTTTTTCTGATATTCCTGCAGACCTTTTTGCTTGGAAGAGTAATCTTCGTAGATTCTGGTGATCGTTTTTATATAGTCATCATCATGTATTTCATCAAAGCACATACTGATCAGTTTTTCAGAGATTTGTTTCTGTTTAAGATTCATTTTAATCTTATTTTTCCCCCAGTGTTTGATGTAGAATTTCCCTCTGATATAGCTCCTCGTGAACCGTTCTTCATTGAGATAATTTTCTTTCATGAGATATAGAAAAATTTCTTCTTTTGCTTCATCAATAAGCAAAAATTCTCTCATTTTCTGTTCTATTTCTGCATGGCAGCGGTCCTGATAAACACAATAATTTACCAATTTCTGCTTAATCTCATCAAAAGTAAAAGACTTTTTTTCCATAGATATAAAAAAAAGAATGAGCTTCCGCCCACTCTTTATACTGTTATATTTTATAGGCTATATTAATAATTAAATAATGCCTTACCTTCCATTAGTTCATTAACGTTCTTTCTTACAGATGCAAGAACTTCTTCATTCTTGATGTTGTCTACTACTTCAGAAATTAATCCTGCAATGGTATCCATATCATTCTCTTTAAGTCCTCTTGTTGTAATGGCAGCTGTTCCTAATCTGATACCAGATGTTGTAAATGGAGATTTATCATCAAAAGGAACCATGTTTTTGTTACATGTAATATCGGCAAGAACTAATGCTTTTTCTGTTTCTTTACCGTTTACTCCTTTATTTCTAAGATCTACCAACATTAAGTGATTGTCTGTACCACCACTTACAATATCAAATCCTCTATCGATCATTGCTTTTGATAGCGCCTGAGCATTTGCTTTAACCTGCTTTGCATACGTTTCGAATTGTATATCCAAAGCTTCTCCGAAAGCTACTGCTTTACCTGCGATAACGTGTTCCAATGGACCTCCCTGAATTCCTGGGAATACGGCTCCGTCCAATACCTGGCTCATCATTTTAATATCTCCTTTTGGAGTTTTGTGGCCATATGTATTTTCAAAGTCTTTCCCCATCATGATCATTCCTCCTCTTGGACCTCTTAATGTTTTGTGAGTCGTAGTGGTTACTACATGGCAGTGCTCAAACGGAGAGTTTAATAATCCTTTCGCTACTAAACCTGCAGGGTGAGCAATATCTGCCCAAAGTGTTGCTCCAATTTCGTCTGCTACTTCTCTGAATTTAGCATAATCTAAATCTCTTGAGTATGCTGAGAAACCTGCAATAAGCATTTTCGGTTTTTCTCTTAATGCTACTTCTATCATTTGGTCATAATCAATAAGACCTGTTTCCTGCTGAACTCCGTAAGAAACTACGTTGTATTGAATTCCTGAAAAATTCACTGCAGAACCGTGAGTAAGGTGCCCTCCCATGGAAAGGTCCATCCCCATAATTTTATCTCCAGGTTTCAAAACTGCAAGATAAATGGCTGCATTCGCCTGAGAGCCGGAATGCGGCTGAACATTCACATAGTCTACACCGAAAAGCTCCTTTGCTCTGTTGATAGCCAATGTTTCAACCTCATCTACTACTTCACATCCTCCGTAATATCTTTTTCCGGGATATCCTTCAGCATATTTATTTGTCAGTACACTTCCCATTGCTTTCATCACATTTTCAGAAACGAAGTTTTCTGATGCGATAAGCTCTAACCCATGGGCTTGTCTTTGTCTTTCCTTCTCAATCAGGTCGAAAATAATATCCATTTTACTTTTAGTTTTTGAAATTTTTCACCCCAAATGTACGGAATTTTCGTTGAGATTTTGATATCAAAAAGTATGATTTTTGGTGCGAAATTTTAAATATCATTCATTATTTTAGTTATAATTATTGAGTTCTTTTATTTCAATTGATATCTTTTTTTTAAATATAAACTCGCTTTTACCAATAAAATTAATACTGGAACTTCCACCAAAGGGCCGATTACTCCTACAAAAGCCTGAGATGAATGAATCCCGAAAACGGCAATACTTACCGCAATAGCCAACTCAAAATTATTTCCAGTGGCAGTAAAAGCAATTGAAACATTTTTATCATATGGAACTTTCATGAGTTTATTGATCAAAAAACTAATAAAAAACATCAATACAAAATAGATAATCAGGGGAATTGCAACTTTCACAACATCCATGGGCAGTTCCAATATTTTATCCCCTTTTAAGCTAAACATTAAAATAATGGTAAATAACAATGCATATAATGTAACCGGTGAAATCATAGGAATGAATTTTCGGTTATACCATTCTTTTCCTTTTGATTTTATCAGAAGATAACGGGATAGAAAGCCTGCCAAAAAAGGAATTCCCAGATAAATAAAAACACTTTCAGTAACATCCTGAATGGGTACAGAAATATTAAAATCTCCAAGACCTAATTTCTGGGGAAGAATATTAATAAACAGCCAAACCAGAAAGCTATAAGATACGATTTGAAAAACGCTGTTTAAAGCTATCAGCAATGCCGCATATTCCCTATTTCCTTTCGCCAGATCATTCCAGACAATAACCATGGCAATGCACCTTGCCAAACCTATCAAGATCAACCCTATCATAAAGTCCGGTTCATTTTTTAGAAAAATAATTGCCAGCACAAACATTAATATCGGCCCAACTACCCAGTTTAATAATAAAGAGATAGATATGACTTTTGTATCCTTAAAAACTTGTGGTAATAAAGAATAATCTACTTTTGCCAACGGCGGATACATCATTAGAATAAGGCCGATAGCTAGGGGTATATTGGTTGTACCGGATGATAATGAGTTTATCGTTACAGAAATATTAGGAAAAAAACATCCTAATCCTATTCCGATTATCATTGACATAAAAATCCAAAGGGTCAAATATCTATCAAGAAATTTTAATTGAATATTCATTGTTAACGATTGATTTTGGAAAAAACATAAAACATTTCAACACCAATTTCCAGGCTTCTTTCCTCGTAAATTTCTTTTTGTTTTGGGGTATCATCTGAAACTTTGGGATCTTCATACGTAATTGCAATACGCCTCTCTGCTCCTGCGATGAATGGACAGCCTCCATCTGCTTGCGAACAGGTCATGACTGCAGCAAAACCAGTATCCGGATTAAAAACATCATCATATTTCTTAGAAAATCCAATAACAGGCAAAGCATTCTGAGAATATTTTATGCAATATATTGGATTATCACCTTCATTTAATTTCCAAATATTGAAACCTGCATTTATCAAGGTATCTGCAATTTTTGGAAATAAGGCCGTTGTTTCTGTTCCTCCCGAATAACAATAAATATTAGATATTTTAAAATAATCCGATGCCGTTTGTGCCCAAATTTGGGCTAGGTGACTTCTTCTCGAGTTGTGAGTACAGATAAAGTTAATATTTACAGACTTTTGATTTTTTACTTTTTCCTGTATAAAATCGATCAATGGTTGTAACACCTTTTTTCTTTCCTCACTGATCTTTTGAGAAAGAACTTCTTCTATATATACTGATAACTTAGGATTCATCTTTTTAATATTATAAAAAATTAATATTAACAGCAGCCACTTCCGGGCGTACAAGATGTATTTTGATTTCCTGTCAGTTCATTCAGATTTATCTTTTGTTTCTGTGGTGGAATTCCGCAAGCATCCTGAGCAAGACAAGCGGTTAATTTATTTTTTAAAATAAAATGCTTTCCATTAAACTCCAAATCGTATTTTCCAATTGTTGAGTCCTGATATTCTACTTCAATTTCAAAATCACCAATTCCTAACTTCTCTTCTGAAAGATGGATGATATGCAGAAGTTTTCCTGGTTTTAAACGATGTTCATAGTCATCAGCATTCCAAAGTTGAAAGTTTACTTTTTCTTCTTTTCTGATCACTCCCCCACAATCAATAAAATTTTTGGTAACCATTCCTATTTCTGTTACATGAAAATGTTCAGGAACAAATGTTCCGTTTTCTAACTGAAATTCTACATTCTCCAATTCCGGTAAGATGTTTTTTATTTCTGATAATTTCATAATTTAAAATTTTAAATTGTTATAATGCAATATTACGATATAGATTTTCAAAAAAAATTTAACAGCAGTTTTGTTTCTTGACTGTCGAAATAATATTTGAAAAATATAGATTTAAGCTTTCGAAAACTTTTTCGTTAATACAGTAGCAGATTGAATTTCCTTCAATATTGCCTTTGATAAGACCTGCGTTTTTCAGTTCTTTCAGATGTTGAGAGACTGTAGGCTGTGCCAGCGGTAGCTCATTAACGATATCACCACAAATACATTCGTTTACCTTAAGCAAGTATTCGATAATTGCAATTCTGGCAGGATGGCCCAATGCTTTTGCAATAAGTGCCATCCTATTTTGTTCTTCTGTAAAAAAATCTGTTTTTGTAGCTCCCATTATTCAAAAGTATATCGCAATATTACGATAATAAATTATCATCACAAAATTTATCTTAAAAAATCTATCTTTTAAAATTCTTCTTCAGATAATTCTTTATTTACAACAGCACCAGCGAAATTCCCTTGTGCTACAGCATTGGCTACAGACCTCATCATGGTAACATTATCTCCACAGGCAAAAACTCCCGGAACCGATGTTTTCTGCATAGCATCCACTTTAATAAATCCTTGTTCCGTTAATTCACATCCTAAGCTTTCCGTGATATTGATATTCTGTTCAAAAGGAATTTTTGCATACAGCGCTTTTAACAAGGCAGAGCTTCCATTTTTAAAAATTATTTTTTGAATGCACCCGTTATCATGCTCAATTCCTTCAATTTCTTCTTCATTTAAATTAATCTCGTTTTGTTTTAATTTTTCAATCTGTTGTTTGGTAAGAATAGATTTTCCATTCGTAAACAAAGTCAGGCTTTTTGTCAGATTAAAAATGAGTTTTGAAAAGTCATACGCTAGATCGCCATCGGAAAGAATTCCTGTTACTTCGTTTCTTACTTCGTAGCCATGACAGTATGGACAGTGCAATACAGAAACTCCCCAGCAATCTTTAAATCCGGGAATATCCGGCATAACATCTTTTACTCCGGAAGCCAGAATAATTTTTTTAGCATAAAATATTTCACTGGATAATGTTTCAACCTCAAAGCTATTCTTCTTCAATACCTGTGCGGCAATTCCCTCGTGAAATTGCACTGTGGTGTATTTTTCCACATCCTTTCTTGCCAAACTGCTAATTTCTTTGGGAGGAATTCCATCATGGGTAATAAAGTTATGAGAATGTGGAGTCTGCCTGTTACAAGGCTTTCCGCTATCTATGATTAAAACATTTCTTAAAGATCTTCCTAAAGCCATTCCTGCAGATAATCCGGCATAGCTTCCTCCTATTATAATGACATCAAAGGTTTTATTTTGCATTGTTTAATTATTTAATCAATGCAAAGTTAAAATAAATTCTAATATTGCAATAGTGTTGCATTTTGTTTTTTTTAATAATCATTAAGCGAGAAATACTGATTTTATCTTTCGTATTCTTTTTTAATGGCATCAATTTCATTCTTAATTCTCATCCTTATGTCTATTTTTGTTCCTTTAAAACTAAAAATCATCGTTCTTTTCTCACGGGAAAAAGGGTTTGTTATGGAACCAATAAGCCGGGAATTTTGAAAGTAAGGTCCTGTTTCTTTAAGTTCATCTTCATTTTCTGAATATTCCTTAACCCGAATAAGGTTTTCATATTTTTTACTCAAATCAAACCAATTGATATAATCGGCATTGAATGACACTGCCCGCACTCCTTTTTTCGAATAATAATTAATAGCCCCCGCCTGCCCATAGTTATCACATAGAACCAAAGTATGCCCTGACAGAGATAGTTTGGAATATTCTCTATCTACTTTTTGAGCCAATTCTCCCCAGCCCTGCATATCAGCAAAATCCTGTGGCAAAGAATGTTCTTTTCCGTCTTCCCAACGCAGCAATCCTAATTTTCTATACTCTTCCTGATGATTTATGATATACTCCGGACTTTTATTGGGAAAGGCAACATTATACAGAGGAAGAAATAATAACACGGGAATGAGTATACAAACCGGCTTTAGAAATCTTCGCCATCCATCCTCCAGAAAGTAAGCCAGAAAAACGGAACCAAATACTATATAAACTGGATACAATCCTATAGCATAGTAATCTTTTGCCTTAAAGAATAAGAACAATGCTATGGTAATAATATAACTCCAGAAAAACAATCTGAATTTCTCGAAAGGTTTGTACAATAGCAATGAACCCCAGCCTGCAATAACAACAACAATAGATCCAATAAAGAATAAAATCTGGGATTTGAGAAAATCAATCCTGTTTACATTCACTAGCTGTCTTTCGGCCAACTCTTTCATATGATGGATGACAGGAAATTTGTTTTGATACTGCCAGAGAAGATTAGGGAAAATAATGATTAAGGCTAAAAGTCCTGCCCAATAAAGATGGGGTTGTGTAAAGATTTTTCTTTGTCTGGTAAGTAATAACGCAGGGATAAGCCCTAAAACCAAAAAAGCAATGTTATATTTATTTAAAAACCCAATTCCGAAAGCTACTGCTCCAATGTAAAGCCAGCTTACTTTTTCTGAATTAATATATTTTATCAGCGAGTAATAAAGAAACGTCCACAAAAGAATCTCCAGAGATGTTGGCTGAAACAGCATATTTACACGAAGAAGAACTGAAAGCAATATTCCCAGAGAACCAAGGATCTTTGCAAAAAAATTACCGTCTAGCTCTTCAATGGTTTTCCAAACAACGGCTATTGTTAACGCACCAAAGAGTGACGGAAAAAATTTCACCCAAAATACAGAATTACCTAATATTTTAATCAGCCAGGCAAATAGTGAGTTGACAGATGGGACAGAAAGATATCCCCAATCAAGATGATTTCCCTGATCCAGATGCAGATATTCATCCCTGTGTAATTCATACTCCGGATTTATTAATGAATACTGGAGAACAAATTTTGCGATAATAAAGAGAAACAGAATCAGATAGCTTTTCTTCATGGTTATATTTTGATATTAAAATTAAGACATTTTTATAAGGTGCTTTTTGAAATATATAAAAACTTAGATAATGTAGTTTTTATTGTTGATTCACCTTATCTTTCTACAGATGTAAAAAATTATAAGCATGTAGATAGTGGAAGTTATCTGATTATCTTAATATTATTAGAACAATTGAAAATCGCCCTTATTTTTACTTCACCAGTAATAAAAGCCAAATTGTTGAATTATTCAATTAGCTACATAATAACAATTACGGCTGTAGCCCTTTTGCTAGTGAAACAGTAAAAATAACAACAAATCGTGTTAATTCTAGTTCAGCATATGAAGATAATATGATCTATAAGCTAACTGCATAAAAAAGCGCTCTAATTGAACGCTTTTTTATATATTTAAAATTAATTATTGTTTTGTTAGAATAATATCCTTGGGCAAAGCTTCAGGAACTTGAGTATTATAATATGGACATTCGATTGTTATCATGTTACTTCCATAAGTAAGTTTCCAAATTAGTTGTGTTTTGGAGGAATCTGTAAACTTTATCGCTATGTTTGCATTTGTATTACATAAATCATAATCAATATAAGATAATAAATATCTATCATTGTATCTTCTGAAACTGTGTCCCGTTATTTTTGCACCGGCATCAGTGGCAGTTGAGTTATCAAAAAGCACACTGCCGTTACCATCAATAACTTTGAATTTTCCAATTAAGTAATCTTTATAATACTTTAAATCTATATCGTATTGATTTGTCAATTTCTTGAATGTAACGAAAACAGTTTTGTTATCCCAAGTCCCTTTCCAAGTCCCCTCATATTCTGGCAACTCATTATTGGTATCCTTTTGATATGATCCTTCCGGTAAAGAGCTTTCTGCTGGTCGGAGTGAGTAAATTTGTTGTGCATTACAAAAAGTAGCAACAAAAAAAAGTATAATTAAAAATTTATTCTTCATGATTTTTAAATGTTTAGTCATTAACAAGGGGTTGGAACTACTTTATTTGTAGCCTTATCGTATTTTAATTTAGTGGTATTACCTGTTGTTTTATCACTTTTATATACCTCTAATCCATCAATTTTCACTTTTTCATCCATAAACTTTGTAAATTCTTTTTCAATTATATTAGGGTCTAAAAGTTGACTCTCTGTAAGGCCTGAAAATATTTTTTCATAAGAAGATTGCCAGCTAGCACGTGTTCCCGGTCCAACACCAAAACTTCCATCACCGGAATACTTCAAAATGTAATTCCCTTGGGAGGTAATAACCATTGCATATGCATCTGACATTGATCCCTTAGATTCAGCATTTCTTACACAAGTTGTGAGGAAAGTGAAAATGTCAGCAGGTGAAAAAATTTTAACAATACCATCTTTACTATCCAAATGAGCATGCATAAATCCAAAGTACTTATTTCCCTCTGGCATTTTTAGGTTATCATTATTATTTGCTAAAGGTTCATAATTTGTATTTGGCCCGTATGCAGCAACAAAACCAGATTCCTTATCCTTATCAAACTTTTCTTTCTTGTCAATATCTGCAACCTTATCTTTGAAAGCTTTGCTCTGATTTTCTGCTTTCATTTTTTCACAAGGATTTGTAGTATTGGGTGTATTCGGGTTGTTTCCACTTCCTCCACCACCACCGTCGGAAAAATCTCCGTTTCCGCCTCCCATATCGTGTCCTCCGCTACCAATACCTCCACCTCCACTCCATACGTCATACATCGTTAGTTTTATTGGTCTGGTTACAATAATGATAACTTCCCCCACATCAATGGGATCATTGCTATTTCGGGATACTGTCTTGGTATCGTAGTAGTTTTGAAATTTATTAATTAGGTAAACAACATCAGAATGAGTGTTTTGGTGAACATCAAAATAGAGATAGTCTCTTTCTGCATTTATCACTCCAGCTATTACAGCCGTTACCTTTCCGTCCTTTAGCATAGGGAAAAATAAAAGTTTTCTATCATCTCCCTCATCTCCTCCAATATCCTGTGAGGAAACCTTTAGATCCACTGTTCCATACTTGTTTTCAAGTTCGGTTTTCTTTTCGGGATATTTATCAAAGTAAGCCAACATTGAGTTTCCAAAGGGTATTGCGTAATTACTGGAACCTGCATTTTTGGAAAGACTCTTTTCCTTTTCAAAGCGTTCAAAAAAGGCAATTTTCTCCTTTTGTGTTTGTTCTGTGCCTGTTAACATCTCATCTGTCCTACATGAATTAAGGGATACAGTAAGCGTGCTTAACAGTAGAAGTCCATAGACTAAATTTTTCTTCATAAGCATTTGTTTTTTTGTTTGATTGTAAATATAATAATTAATTCTATTTGACGTGATTTTTTATCACGGTTGTAAAAACAAATTAATTCTTCATTATCACATTACGGAAATTGATAAATTAAAAATGCACTCAAATGAGTGCATTTTTAATTTGGTTTAAATAGCCTTTAAACATTCTTTAAAATGTTTGAATTTTTCAGTTGAATATCCGGCAGGCATAGTCATATTTTTTCACTTTTGGTTTCGCCGATTATGTTTTAATATTCATATTTATTACATCTCACCATATTTTTGTTAAACCACTTTTACCAGATCTTCATTTTCGAGGTTACAAATGAGAGGGATTTCTACATTTTCAAATAAAAATCCCGAAGAAAAATTCCTTCGGGATCTAACAGTTAAATAGTTTATACTATCAGTTTATTATTTGGCTTTTGATTTTTCTTTTAATTCCTCTTTGTCTTTATCTGACGGATTCCAAACTTTCACTTCAGAATCTTTTGTAATATTAGATCCCGGAAGAATCTGAACATTAATACCATCGCTGGCACCTAATTTTACATATACTTTTTTGAATTTTCCATCTGTTTGTTTTACTTCTATAAATGGAACATCTTTCCCTTGCTTCTTTTCATACTGAACCAAGGACTCGTCCAGTAATAAGGCATTCTTTTGAGAGCTTAATACAATCTCCCCGTTTGCTGAGAAACCGGCTCTGATATATTCGTTATTAGGATTATCTACGTTTCCTTCTACAGGGAATTTAATGGTTCCTGCATTGTCTTTTCCTTTAGGAGCGATCATCGTCAGTTTTCCCGGGAAAGTTTTGTTTTGTAATGCTCCGATCACAATATTCATATCCATACCCTGGCTTAATTTTCCGGCCTGAGCTTCATCAATTTCTCCTTTAAAGATCAAAGAGTTCAGATCAGCTACGGAACATATTGTGGTTCCTGCATTGAAGTTATTGGCTTCAATTACCTGGCTACCTACTTTTACAGGTACCTCAAGTACGGTTCCTGAAGCCTTGGAACGAATTTGTGTCGTTGCCAAACCTTGTCCTTGAAGTTCAGGTGTTGCTCCTGTCTTGGCAATCTGTAGTCTTTTCTGAGCTGTATTTAATTGTTGCTGAGCATTTTTAAGAGATTGCTGCTGAGAATATAACTGCTGCTGAGAGTTAAGATATTCCTGTCTGGAAGCTACCCCTTGCTTGAAAAGCTTATCCTGCATTTCAAACTGTTTTTGCATATTCGCAACATTCAGTTGTGAATTATTGATCTGAAGCTGAGCATTCTGAACTTCTTGCTGAGCAGCATTCACTTCGGAGATACTTGGTACAATTCTGATGGTAGCAATCAGCTGACCTACTTCTACCTTATCTCCTTCTTTTACTAAGATCTTATCAATAATCCCTGTAATATTGGGTTTAATTTCAATTTCTTCCTTTGGAACAATTTTTCCAGTAGCCATCACCTTATCATCCATGTTCTGAACGCTGGGTTTACGGGTAAGGAAGGATTCGCTTTCTTTAGAATTTGATTTTACAAGATAGCCAATCCCTGAGAACAATGCCACTGCAAATAAAAGCCCCAACACTATATAAATGGCTTTTTTCCAAGTGAATTTCTTTTTCATATGTATAGTTTATTTTTTATTAAAAGATTGAATGATTTAAAAATGACAAGATTATTCTGTTCTTAATGCTTCAATCGGCCTAATCTTCACGGCTCTTTGTGCCGGAATCATCCCGATAATTAATCCTAAAATCACCATAACGGCCATTGCTGCGAACACGTTGCCATAGTTTACCGTAGGGTTATAAAAAGGAAATGCATCCTGTCCTTGTGTAATGGCATTCAGCACCATTAGTACAAAGATCCCAAAGAGGAAACCTAGCAATCCTGAAGAGAGGGTAATAACAACACTTTCCAGCAATATTTGATTTCTTACTTCTGCTGGTTTTGCTCCAAGGGCTCTTCTGATCCCAATTTCCTTGGTTCTTTCTTTCACGGTAATCAGCAGGATATTTGAAATAGCAATGACGCCTGCAAGAATCGTGAGTGTTCCTACAATAATGGTTAAAAGCTGCATCCCTGTAAGGAAACCTGTCAGTTTTTTAAACTCTTTTCCCAGGTTAAAGCTTCCAAACGCATTGGTATCTTCCGGAGAAACTTTATTTTTAGTTTTCAACACCCGCTTTACATCCTCTTCTACTGAATTAACGTTGGCATTGGGCTTACTTACAATAGCAAACATGTCTATCTGATCTCCTGCGTTATACATTTTAGTGTAAGTGGATAATGGAATAAAGGCTGTCTGGTCATTCTCAAAACCACCTCCTTTTTTCACTCTGAAAACTCCAATTACATTAAAGAAAAGCCCTTTTATATTAATAGATTTTCCGATTGGGTTTTCTTTTTTCTTGGAATCGAAAAAGTTCTTATAGATTTCTTCTCCAATTACTACTACATTTTTATTTCCAGAGACGTCTGCATCATTGATATAGCGTCCGAAAATAAGTTTCTTTTCTGAAATTTTATTTCCTACGGAGTAGTCTCCTGTAAGAGAATAGGTAGCACTTTTACCGTTTCTGGACATTGATTCTCCAGGGGTCCCCGTAAAGCTGCCTCTTGCATTCTGAGGAGAAATATAATCTACGGCTGTCACTTTTCTTTTCAGCATTTCCATATCGGATAGATTCAAATGGACCTCTCTTCCCTTAGGAAATCCCTCATAGGGAATAGAGGTTTTTTGCGCCCACAAGAAAATGGAATTGGTAGCAAAACCTGAAAATAATTTATCAAAACCATTCTCCATTCCCTTTGCTGCCCCAAGAAGGCTCACATACAAAAACATCCCCCATCCTACTCCAATCATGGTAAGAAATGTACGAAGCTTATTATTCCTCAATGAATAATAAATCTCCTGCCAAGTATCTATTTTAAATATGATATTCACCTTTTTGAATTATAAATTATAAACTGTGAGTTATGAATGACTCATTTAATATTTCTTATTTCAGAGCTTTTTATCTTTTACGCTTTCAATATATTACTCTGTTCTCAATGCTTCAATTGGTTTAATTCTTGATGCTCTGTATGCCGGAACAAATCCTGCAATCAATCCTGAAAAGACCAATGCAATGAATGCTGTAAAGATGGTTGCCCACCCAACGCTTGGACTTTTTATGAAAAATTCCTCCAGGCTGTCTCCAATAAGACTTAGGGTCAGCACCCCTACTCCAACTCCGACAAATCCCGAAACTACTGTAATGACTACGCTTTCCTGAACAATTAAAGCAACAATTCCTTTTGGTTTTGCCCCAATGGCTTTTCGTACTCCTATTTCTTTAGTTCTTTCTTTTACAATATACACCATGATGTTACTGATCCCGATAATTCCTGCCAATAGGGTTCCCATACCAATAAACCCAACAATAGCTGTAAGAACGGCCATAAAGGTAAAGGTATCATTCATGTTTTTGGCATTGTTCCAGATACGGACCCCATTTTCATCGTCAGGAGAGACATTTTTCCTCGATTTCAATTTATCTTTTAATTCATCCCCATATTTGATTGCTTCCTCTGGGGTAAGTTTGTCACTATAGGAGATGTAGGCTATATTTACGGTATCAGATCCTTTTTTCATTTGCTGCAAGGTGGTTATTGGAACTGTAATATGTCTTTCATCCCAGTCTCCTCCATCATCTGAAAATACTCCGATAACCTTAAACATGGTTCCATTGATATCCAGATCTTTTCCTATAGGGCTTCCATTTTTAATTAAATCCCTCTGGACCATTCTACCAATCACGGCAACATTCTGCTTTCCGTTCAAATCTCTTGGGGTGATATAGCGGCCATCTATCATTTTTCTGTTTTCTATCACCTGTTCTCCGGGTTCAGCACCATGTATCTGATAGATTCCGCTTTCTTTCCCGTATTTCACCATTAAACTTGCATTATATCTGGGACTGGAAGCTCCAACATTTTTTTTCTCTGTATTGATTAGAAAGTCGTAATCCTCATTATTCATGGTAACATTTCGCTCAGATTGCAGTCCTCTATAAGCCAATGTTGTCTTTCCGGTAGAAATAGTAATCAGGTTTTTCGCATCTCCGGAGAATCCTTCCGAAAAGGCATTTTGGAGTCCTTTTCCAATTCCAAAAAGTACAATGAAGATAAACAGCCCTAAAGCCACTGTAAATCCTGAAAGCACCGTCCGAAGTACATTACTACGGATAGAACTGAATATTTCCTGCCAACGATCTAGGTCAAACATTTTTTTTGATATTAAAAGATTGAAAAAATTGTTCAGCGAATCTGCTTTTCAATTTTCAAATTATCTCATTTTCAGATTCTAAAATTAATCTACAGCACAATCTGCTTAATAAACTCATCACTTTCAATGATACCGTCTTTCAGTACTACATTCCTTTTGGTTTGTGCTGCCACATCAGGTTCGTGGGTTACAACAATGATTGTTTTTCCCTCATTGTTAATATCCTGAAGAAGCTTCATAATATCATGCGTCGTTTTGGAATCCAGTGCACCGGTAGGTTCATCTGCCAATACTACCTTAGGATTGGTAATCAAAGCTCTTGCAATAGCTACTCTCTGTTTCTGTCCTCCGGAAAGTTCACTGGGAAGATGATTCGCCCATTGTGCAAGTCCTACTTTTTCCAGATACTCCATCGCTTTCTGATTTCGCTCTTTTCTCGGTACATTTTGATAGTATAAAGGAAGTGCTACGTTTTCTAAAGCCGTCTTATAGCTGATCAGGTTAAAAGACTGAAAAATAAACCCTAAAAACTTACTTCTGTATTCAGCGGCTTTTACCTCAGACAGATGTTCTATAGGAACACCATCCAATTCATAGGTTCCTGAATCTTTTTCATCCAGAATACCAATAATATTAAGAAGAGTGGACTTTCCGGAACCGGAACTTCCCATGATAGAAACAAACTCGCCCTCTGAAATATTCAGATTAATTCCTTTCAGAACATGAAGCTTGCTTTTTCCTGTATCGTATGACTTGTGTAAATCCTGAATTACTAACATTAAGTGATGTATGTTTTATACCCAATAAGTAGATGATATTTTCAAATTGTTACAAGATTGAAAATTTATTCAAATATTTTTTTGTTTAATTGATTAATCCTTTGTTTAAAACAAATTACATAAAACTGTTTAACTGTAACTCAAGTTTTCCATCTATTTATCCCCCGTATACCTGTCTAAGCTATTATCCGTGCCTGTTTCATGTAAATGTGGAAAACTTTTACAGCTAAAAGTCAGCCTATTAGTATTTACCCCTTTCAAAATCAGTTCTTTTTTTCGAACTTTGTACTTAGTTCTTTACAAGAAATATTGAATTGCCCCCGTGAATAAATTTTATTCACAATAAGCAGACAAACAAAAAGTTAGGTATTTCCTGAACGTTATCCACAGAGATCTAAATTATTTAAATTATAAAGATATTTAATATGGGAATTTTTGATAAAAGAGTAAGTTATAAGCCATTTGAATACCCGGAGGTTCTTCAATTTGTAGAGGCAATCAACAAATCGTTCTGGGTACATTCGGAAGTGGACTTTACTGCAGATGTTCAGGATTTTCATTCGCAGTTGGAACCACATGAAAAGCATGCTGTAAAAAATGCGCTTTTAGCCATTGCACAGATCGAGGTGTCTGTAAAGACATTCTGGGGAAATTTATACAACCACCTTCCAAAACCGGAGTTCAATGGATTAGGATCTACTTTTGCAGAATGCGAGTTCCGTCATTCTGAAGCATATTCCCGTTTATTAGAGGTATTAGGATATAATGATGAATTCCTTAGCGTAATTGAAATCCCTGCTGTAAAAGGGAGAATCGAGTTTCTTGGAAATGCCTTAAAACATGCCAACTCTGCAACTCCTAAAGAATATGTTTCAGCATTATTGCTATTCAGTATTTTAGTAGAAAATGTTTCTCTTTTTTCTCAATTTGCCATCATCCTTTCTTTCACAAGGTTTAAAGGATTCATGAAGAATGTTTCCAACATCATCGCATGGACTTCTGTAGATGAGCAGATTCACGCTAATGCAGGAATCTATCTAATCAACAAGATCCGTGAAGAACAACCGGACCTTTTAACGGAAAGCGATATTGAAGATATCTATACGCTTGTAGATGAGTCTATCGAAAAAGAAGGGGATATCCTTAGCTGGATCTTCGAATTAGGGGAAATCGACAATGTATCTAAAGAAGATCTATTGAACTTCATGAAGTACCGTGTAGATGACAGCTTGAAGAAAATCAACATGAAAACAAGATACAACATCACTCCGGAACAGTACAGACCAATGGTGTGGTTCGAAGAGGAAGTTTTTGCCAATTCATTAGATGATTTCTTTGCAAAAAGACCTGTAGATTACACAAAACACGATAAGAGTATTACAGCAAACGACTTGTTTTAATGTAAAAGGCGCGAGCGAAGCGAGCGTAAAAGCAAATAGTATGAGAATGAAAGCATTCATAATACTTTAAAAACAAAATCCCAATTGACTTAATAAGCACAATATAAAAGATGATTAATGTAATCGTAAGCTATACTGTAAACCCTGAATTTGTTCCTGCAAACAAAGCCAATGTTCAAAAATTTTTGGATGATTTCAAGAATTTGGATCAATCCACATTTGAATACAAGGTTTACCTAAAGGAAGACGGTGTTACTTTTGTACATTATTCAAACTATCGTAATGAAGAAGTTCAGCATGAAGTTTTGAATGTTCCATCTTTTAAGGAATTTCAGAGATTAAGAGATGAAAGTGGACTGAACGGTTCTCACAAAGTAGAAATTTTACAACCAATAATATAAAAATACAAAATTCCGGAGTGATACCCTCATTCCGGAATTCGAAAATATAACATCTATGGAAGAGCAAAATTCAAATATATGGTGGCTCAATGAAGAGTCTGAGCAAATGCTGAACAGAGGATATCTGTTGAAAGGTGAAACGGTGGACGGAGCTATCGACAGAATCACTACTGCTGCTGCAAAAAGATTATACAAGCCAGAACTTCAGGCGGCATTCAAGGAAATGATCACTAAAGGTTGGATCAGTTTCTCTTCTCCTGTATGGGCTAATATGGGAACAGAGAGAGGTCTTCCTATCTCATGTTTCAACGCTCACATTCCGGACAGCATTGAGGGAATTACCCACAAAATGGGTGAGGTCATCATGCAAACCAAGATCGGAGGTGGTACTTCAGGATATTTTGGAGAACTAAGAAACAGAGGAACGGCTGTAACTGATAACGGAAAGTCTTCAGGAGCAGTTTCATTCATGAAGCTTTTCGATACAGCCATGGATGTTGTTTCTCAAGGTGGCGTAAGAAGAGGTGCTTTTGCTGCTTACTTAGATATTGACCACGGGGATATTGAAGAATTTTTATCAATTAAAGATATCGGTAGCCCAATTCAAAACCTATTCACAGGAGTATGTGTACCCGATTACTGGATGCAGGATATGATTGATGGTGATATGGATAAACGTAAGGTTTGGGCAAGAGTATTGGAAAGCCGTCAGCAAAAAGGTCTTCCGTATATTTTCTTCACAGACAACGTGAACAGAAATAAGCCTCAGGTTTATAAAGATTTAGGAATGACGGTAAACGCAAGTAACCTTTGTTCTGAAATCATGCTTCCCTCTACTATGGAAGAATCTTTCATCTGCTGTCTGTCTTCCATGAACCTTGAGCTGTATGATGAGTGGAAAGATACTGATGCCGTGAAATTAGCAGTATACTTCCTTGATGCTGTATTATCCGAATTTATTGATAAAACTGAAGGAAACTACTACCTGCAAGGAGCAAGAACCTTTGCTATGCGTCACAGAGCGCTTGGATTAGGTGTTTTAGGATACCACTCTTATTTACAGAAAAATATGATCCCGTTTGAAAGCTTTGAGGCTACTCAGTTCAATGCCAGAGCATTCAGACATATCAAAGAACAGGCTGAGCAGGCTTCAAGAGAGCTTGCCAACATCTATGGAGAACCAGAAGTATTGAAAGGATACGGATTAAGAAATACCACTACAATGGCTATTGCTCCTACTACTTCAAGTTCTGCAATCTTAGGACAAACTTCTCCGGGAATTGAGCCTTTCTCTTCTAACTATTATAAAGCTGGTCTTGCTAAAGGAAACTTTATGCGTAAGAATAAGTATTTAGCAAAATTATTGAAAGAAAAAGGACTGGATAATGAGGAAACATGGAGAACAATCATGCTGAACCACGGTTCTGTACAACACTTAAACGAACTTACTCCTGAAGAAAAGGCAGTATTCAAAACGTTCAAGGAAATCTCCCCAATGGAAATCATTTCCCAGGCAGCACAAAGACAACAGTACATCGATCAGGCTCAGTCTCTGAACCTTCAGATTCCTTCTACAATGCCGGTAAAAGATGTAAACTATCTATACATTGAGGCTTGGAAAAAAGGTGTGAAGACTCTTTATTATCAAAGAAGTTCTTCTGTCTCCAAAGAAATGATGGTTAATTTCGTTACCTGTTCAGCTTGTGAGGCTTAATATTCATTCATTATCAACTTCACTATAATAAAAAAGCACGCTTTTCAGCGTGCTTTTTTATTACATTTAAAATTTAACAAAATTTTAACACTCTGTTAAAAAAAATTTATTCTTCGTTAATCATTCATCAATACTGAATATATAAGCACCTCACTCCCCAAACAGTGAATCAAGTCCCTATAGCAGGCATATTTAGTTATTATTATGAAGCAATTTTATATACATTTGTTTAAAATATACCAATAAAACAACTGTTTGACAAAAATATTAATTAACAATCAGAAGAATCCTTAGCATTGAATCAATCTAAACATGGAATTCAATTTCTGAAAAGAAAATAAATTTTTGAACTAACCCATAAAAAATATAAAACTAAATATTTACAAATAAAAACACATATTCAGTTAAAATAATGCATTGAAAAACCACTCAAAAAAATACAAATTTTCAAAAAACACAATACCCTGAAAAAATAGAAAAACCCTCTAACCCCTAAAAAAAACACAAACATTCTTCTTATACAAACTCCAATGACATCTGCCAGGAATTACTTTTCCTTTTGATATTAAAAAATATCATTTAAAAAATAAAAAAACATAATTATTAGATTAAATCATTAATTTCCTATTAGCACGAAGTTTGTTAATAGATCAAAACACACAAAAAAATTATTTCGAAATGAACAAATTTATTACTTTAATTTTGGTAATGGCTTTTTGCACCATTACCGCACAGGTAGGCATTAATACTTCTTCGCCTGACCCAAGCTCCGTATTAGATGTTACAAGTACTTCTAAAGGTGTTCTTCTTCCAAGAATAAGCAACGTTTCAACGGTTACAACTCCCGCTACAGGACTGGTCATTTTTGATACCAACAAAAAATGTATCAGCCAGAACGTAGGAACTCCCGCCACTCCGGACTGGGTATGTCTTTCGCCGTACGTAGCTAAATTTTTCTACATGCCGAGCGTAGTTTTTGATACCACCACTACCGGAACAGGACAGACAAAAGATCTGTATACTCTGTACAAGAACCAGTTCTCGAATGTACCAGCGAATGCAAGAAGTGCGGCAGCACCGGCAGCGATTCCGTTTTTTCCCAATGCAGGAGATCTGTATTATTATGTAACAGGGTATGACGCCTCTGTTTTCAAAATAAACAGCATCAGTAGCGCGGGTGTACTGAATTATGATGTCTTATCAAATGCTACTTCAGCATCTTTCATCAACATCGTATTTGTTGTAAAATAAGCGGTTATGAAAAAGAATTTTAAAGGGCTATCTCTGATGAGCCTTGTTTTCACGATGCTTACAAACTTCATGTATGCACAGACGGACAGTCTTGAAGTGGCTAGTATTTATGGGTTTTATTCTTATTCAAGTTCACTGATGAATGCTTCTTCAGCATCAGAACTTACGATACAGGGAAATGCCTCACATACAGCTACCGGAGTACAGCTTACTCCGGACACTTCAGGACAGTTTGGAGGACTGTTTATCAACGGGAGATCTTTTACTTCAGTAAACGGACTTCACGTTGAGTTTGAATATGATATGAAAACCGGACTTCCGCTAAGCGGCACCTATGGAGACGGTTTATCATTTTTCCTTTATGATGGTGCGGTAACAAACCCTATCATTGGAGCTGCAGGTGCAGGACTTGGATATTCCTATAACAGAACTCAGAATACCTATTCAGCTCAAAGAAAAGCAGGTTTATCCGGCGCTTATCTGGGGATTGCGCTGGATGAGTTCGGAAATTTTAAATCCAAACGTTTTCAGGGGGACTCCAGAGTCAATGGGATTTCGGGTGTTACCTGGGGCCAGTCGACCAGCCATGTTACTTTAAGGGGGGCAAGAGGAGCTGCCCTTAATACAACAGGTTTAGGATTAGGATTTTCCGGATATCCGGTTTTGGTTACACGTTCTACTTTAAGTAATACAGGGGTGGTGGGTAGAGTCCTGCAGACAGATAGAAGCTATGCGGCTACTTCCAATACACTTTCCTCTGTATTTGATCTCAGAAACAACGGTGGAGAATTCAGAAAGGTATATCTTGACCTCATCCCCCATTTTACAAGTCCCACTACAACGGATGGATTTGATATCAAAGTGGATATGCAAACTACACAAAATGGTACGCCTGTCAATATCATCAATTATTACCATTACAAGACTTCCGTTCCCTATACTGAAAATGCCAATCCACAGACCACGGATTTCAATACTTCAGATGTGGAAGGACCTGCCACTTCCCAAACGCTGGATGCCACGGTTCCGGCTGTTCTAAAACTTGGTTTTGCAGCAGCAACAGGAGCTGCCTATCAGCAGCATATCATCCGAAATGTGAAGCTTACCCTGCCGTATGCGGCCGTGACGAATGATGATGTGGCATCTACCTGTAAATTTCAACCGGTATCTATTCCGGTTTTCAATAACGATATTGCTTACAAGGGTCCTATCAGTATTACCACACCACCGGTAGCCAGTAATACAAATATTGACTACAAAACATTCAGTTTTACCAAAAGCGGCGACACAGATTTGGTTTTGTACCGCAAAAAAGTAACTCCGCAGGGAACATGGTCGTACAATAAAGCTACAGGTATTGTGACTTTCAGCCCTTCAAACGGGTTTACAGGAACGGCAACAATGACCTATACCGTAAAAGGAAGAACGGTAAGGGATTCAAACGGAAAGATTACTGAACCCTATGGCGATACAGCCTATCGTTCGGTTCCGGCAACCATAACAGTGAATCTAAAAACTTCCGGATGTATCTATTCGGTAATCTCCAACGGAATGATCACACAGGATGTGAGATAAAAACACAAATCCAATTATAAAAAAAATAAAAACCATAGAAATTCTATGGTTTTTGTTGCATTAAACTTACTTCACAATAAGGCACTGCATTGGGTAAATAAGCACAATCATTTATTAATAATTCCTCATCGGCAATCCCGGATTCATCATACTTGGAACAAAACTTTTTACCATGATACTTTCTTCCACCACACAATAATCCGGTGATCCCGGAGCAGAATACTCTACCTTGACATGATAGGTTCCATATCCAAAACTTCTCATATCTAAAGTAGATCCTGTGGCAATTATTCCCGTGTGTGCAGGATCATTGATTTTAGACCATTTGTAGGTTGTGTAGGGATTTCCGTAGAACCCTGCTGAGCTCAGCGTATAAGAATCAGGATCATTATTTTTAAACCTTGCCTTACTCCAGTCCTGACCAGCAAATCCTGAAAAAGCACTCGGGTCATACGTTTCAAAAGTCATATTGGAGTTATTGCCTGCATCGCTGGATTTGCTTCCGAGATTCAGCAGTTGTCCTGACGCGTTGATATCTCTAACATTCGCAAAATCAAAATTAGTGGGACCTCCTTCTATATTTAAATTGGCTTTGGTTCCTGCTGCTGAGCTTTTTAAAAACAGGATAAAACACGAGTTCCCGCTGGCATACAGCTGATCGGTAACAGTTTGTGTACTGCCTGCATCAAGAGTATATGTTTTACCTGCTGTCAGGATCAGTTCTTTGATCTGATTGTCTTTGATGAAAGTTCCGTTGCCTTTAAACTCAACCCGGTTGTAGTATACTTTACCGGTCTGTGTCTTTCCTAAACTGCCTGCAGTTCCTTCATAACTTACATCATAATACGTCTGCCCGGCATAAGGATTTAAGGCAATATAAGATTGAGATAAAAAGTGAATATGTGAGGTACCCGAATTCAGGGTCAATAAAGCAGAATCTGCTGAGAAAGGACCAGAGTTAATATAAAACCCTGAACTTCCCATATTAATTGTTCTTGCGATAGTCCCATCATTACCGATATATCCTGAATATAGAGTTACTTTATAATTATTGGTATTCCATGTTCCTGCATTGTGGGTAAGACTTCCCGATATAGAAAAGTCATCCAGCAGACTGATTGACGTTTTTTCATCAAAATAAACATCCATCATACGCGCTCCGTTCGTTTTAATGCTTTTCGCCTCATTTGTATTGCGGAAATATATTTTGGAAATATTAATCGCAACACTATTCTGCCATTGGGAAGAACCGTAAATATTAAGTTCTTTGTTGTTCCCATTTAAAATACACGATGCCACGTTATCCGAAAAATTGATATCACGACAGCTCGCATTCTCAGCCAAAGTAACCGTTTTTGAAGTAGCCGTGAAACCAGAATGTTCATCAAAAAAAACATTATCTGCTGGTCCCGGTATACAGTATCCACCTGTCCCTCCACTTATTTGCGACCAATGGTATCTGTCATTCCAGTTTCCACTGCCTCCCACCCAGTACAGGTTATTAACTGAAGAAGCCGGAAAGGTCCAGCCTGTATTATTTCCACCATCAGTTGAGTGGGTTGCTGTAAACACGGCTCCTCCTGAGGCCTGAATATCTCTCACCATTACCCTTGATACATCAATGGACACTCCTGATGCCGCCACTATTTTAGCCTGTGTTCCGGTTGCGTACGAGCTTATAGATATCCATTCTCCACAGGTGGGTGCATGAGCAATAAATGAGGAGGTAATCGTCTGTGTCGAAGAAGCGCTCAACGTATATTTTTTGCCCTGAGCAAAGACCAACTCTTTCATCTGATGATCTTTGAACAAAGCTCCATTCCCTTTAAATTCTACCCGATTATAATAGACTTTACTACTTTGCAGAAATCCCAATCTCCCATTTCCATCCGCATTTTCAAAGCTTATATCATAATAGACTTGCCCAGCGGAAGGCGTAAAAGAAGGATTAAGCCCTAAAAAATGAATATGAGAAGTCCCGCAATTGAGTGTTAAAAAGGAAGTGTTCGTTGAAAATTGACCAGCGTCTCCCACTATATAAAAATCTGAACTCCCCATATTAATTATTTTTGCTTTTACCCCAGTTCCCATCCCGAAACTGTTCTCTAAAGTTACTTTGTAATTGTTGGTATTCCATGTCCCTGCAATATGGTATAAAATCTTTGTATAAAAATCATCCAGTAGGCTTATTGAAGATTCTTCTTCAAACCGTACAAAAGAATTTAAATAGACCCCATTACTTTTGATGGTTTTTGTTTCATTCGTATTCCTGTAGAAAATCTCATCTACTTTTACTTCCATTCCCGTCTGCCATTCGGAAGACCCATATATATTGAGTTTTATACTTTCTCCCTTTAAGACGGGTGCTACACCACTGCCTGAAAAAGTAACATCATGAGCATAGCTAACGGAGGATAAGGTAACTGTTTTACCAACTGTATTAAAGCCCGAATTTCCATCAAAAAAGACATTATCCCCGGGACCTGGTAAGCAAGAACCTCCGCTCCCCCCACTGGTCGCTGACCAGTGCTGTTTATCATTCCAGTCTCCATTACCACCTACCCAATATAAATTCTGCAGAGAAGAAGAAGGAAAAGTCCAGCCCGAATTATTTCCGCTATCAGTAGAATGAGCAGCGGTAAATAAAGCACCTCCTGAAGCCTGTATATCTGTTATAACGGCTCTGGAAACATCAATGGAGACCCCGGGTAAGGCCACTAGCTTAGCCCGTGTTCCCAAAGTTGAAGAACTGATGCTGATCCATTGTCCGCAATCGGAAGAAACAGTTTTAAATGATGAGGTGACCGTCTGTGTATATGAAGCAGGGAAGATATAATTTTTCCCTTCTGCAAAAATTAATTCCTTAATTTCATTATTACTCTTAAATGTTCCACCTCCCTTAAACTCTACCCGGTTATAATAAACTTTTCCGGTTTGAAAATAGCCAAGCTCACCTGTTGCCAATGGATTGTCAAAAGTCACATTATAAAAAGTCTGTCCTGCATAAGGCTGCAATCTGACATTAGAACCTGATAAATGAATATGGGAGGTCCCGGCGTTGAGCGTTAGTAAAGATGAATCTGAATTAAACCCATAAAAATTTTCTGCTATAAAGAAATCTGAACTTCCCATATTCAACGTTCTTGGTTTTGTTCCGGAATTTCCAGAATATCCAAGATTTGCAGTCACCTTATAATTATTGGTATTCCATGTTCCTGCGTTATGTCTTAAATATCTTGAAACTGAGAAATCATCTGAAAGACTGACCGAAGTTTCTTCTTCCAGGTTAACATCACCACCAAATGAAACTCCATTACTTTTGATCGTTTTAGGAATATTGGTGTTCCGATAATAAACAGAAGATACATTCACTATCATCCCGAGCTGCCACTCAGAAGAACCATAAATATTAAGTTCTGTACCAGACCCTGATAAAATGGGAGCTATTCCACTTTCCGAAAAAATAATATTATGGCAGTTGGCCACTACATTCACAGTAACCGTTTTACTGGACGCTGTAAACCCGGAATTGGCATCAAAGAAAACATCATCCGTAGGTCCGGGTACTACCGAAGGGATACCGCTTCCTCCGGATGCAGTTCTCCAGTGGCCGATGTCGCTCCAGTTTCCGCTTCCGCCTACCCAATAATAATTGGCTGCCATTCCTTTTACAGAACATAAAAAGAACAGCAGCAGGAAACAGATATATTTGAATTTGTGTTTTTGTATTGTCATCATTTCTAATTTTTGGATAAAAGCTTAGGCTTTCATAATCCTGTTCAATTAATTATGGATTAAATGTCTTTTTTCCTCCGGTTTTATTTGACCAGAAAAACAACATTCATATACGTGGGCTTACTGGTATCTGCGGTACTTAAGACGTCATAGGTCAGTTTTCCGGCAGCATCTATTCTTACATTGCTGAAGATGGTATCGTCAAACCAGGTTACATAATATTCCATTTCATCCACGGCATAGACCGGAATACTGCCAGGTGATCCTGTACTGCTTGCCATAGGGGTGGCAAATTGTCCCGTATAATTAGCATACAGGTCAACAGATCCTGAAGCCACGGAAGTATCAATAGGCAGGGAAGGAGAATAGAAAAACCTCGGGGCATTGATCAGGACAGGTTCCCATTTGTCGGTGGCATCTTTCCAGTACCAATAGCCTATTCCTGTAATATCTTTGGTGGCTGCCGTAGAAGCAGAGGTACTGTATACCAGTGTTCCGGATTTTAATCCTGTGATATTCATCGCTTCAATATCGTTTCCGGACAGCTGTGGAAATGCGATTCCTGCTTTACCTCCGGAAACATATCCTGACTGCAGCGTTACATCTAAAGTGGCCTGTGGATTGGGGGTATGAACTCCAACCTGCGCAAGGCTAAATCCTGAGATCAGTAGTACAAGAGAAATAATTGTTTTTTTCATTAGTTTAGAATTTTAACGGAATAAACAAAATCAATGTCATCCATTATGTGTTTATTTTTCAGATGATGTTTCAGCCATTTTAATGGACCGCAAAACTAACCTGATATCATGAAGTATACAAGAATAAGGCTGTTATTATTCGCGAATAATAACAGCCTTTACAACAACGCAAAACATTATAAACAAGACAAATACATCAATAAACTCCACTTTCAGCCCTCAATAAAAACAACCCTATAAATCCCTATTATTTTGTTTTCATTTCACTGATTTTTAGTAAGAAATTAAAGAATCTATTTTTAATTTTTTTACTATTCCCATTTTATTTTTCAGGAATCTGTGATGACTGAAGTTCTTCATTTTTCTGCTGCTTATTTTTTTTCCATAGGGATGAACTGAGAAAAAAAGAGGTGAATTTTGAATTTCCAGATTACTATATTCTATCTTACCTATGCTATGAATTTTAAAAAGTCACTGTAAATTTTAGAGATATTCTCCTGGTGCTCTTTTTTGCAGGCCTGCATCAGTTTTTTGAGGAACTCCGGATAATGCATATCAACGAGCAGCTCAGCCAGTCTTCTGTACACTTTTTCGTCTTTTCTGATCAGGTATCTGTTCAGCAATCTGTCCAATGCATCTTTTATAAGTTGTCTTTTCCCCAAGAAATGGGATGAATACCTTATCAATACGGATCTTGCTATCTCCCTGTTCTCCTTATTGCCATCCACGGTAATATCTATAATATCCGGAATGATCCTGATCAGCTCGACATCCTCCAGTTCCATTTCATCATTTTTTAAAAACCGAAGGGCAGTGGTCTGTTCAGATAATGTTCCTAAAGCCAGCAGGATAATGACCATAAAATCATCTCCTCTTCTGATATTGTATCTGCTGACTAAAAGAGATTCTTCTGCTTCTCTTAAGCTACTCCATTCGTCGCTGAGAATATTCAGTATATTCATGTTTTTTCCTTTTAGTGTGTTCTATCGATTATCTTGTTAATGATAAGCCATTAACCGGGTGCGAAACTAACCTGCACCCCATCAACTCACAATAAAGACGCTGTCACTATTCCGAATAATGACAGCCTTTTTGATATAATCCAGGCTTATAGAAACAGCTTAAATTATTAAAAAGTGCTCTGTACACCACTCCAGACCCTTTCGAAGCCCCTCCAGGGAGCTTACCAACCACCTCCTACCCTTTCCCAAACGGTCTCAAGGCTGTTCTGAAGACCCTACAGCCCGTTCATTAAGGGGCTATCCCCCCTTATCTCCCCCCTCTCCCCCCTTAGGTAACCGTCTCGAGAGGGTCTTCCGAACCCCCTCGAGACGGTTACCTAACGGGGTATAGGGACTTTGAAACGGGGTATTGGTTTTTCACTCAGAATAAGGGCATAAAAAATCTGCTTTCTTATACGAAAGCAGATTTTTTATGCTATACTATAGTCTGTAGTGCCTGTCTATTTTCTAAGGTATTCTTTTTGTTTTCTTAGCTTTTCCATAGTGATCAGATACAATTATTTTGATCGGAATCTTTAGAATGCTGAACAGAGATTGTTTAAAGTTCTTCCACTTTTAATCGTATCCTTCTCAATTTCAAATTATAAAAAATATTTATTTCGATATCTTTCACCATCCTCCATCTAATAAAGTTCAGCAGTACATTGTGCAAGTGGGTAGCTTCGGCCATCTGAAAGCATGATTTCATCTTCTATTATTTTCCCGGTCAGTAAGCCCAGCTGCCTGGCCCCCTGCTCAATCTGCTTTCTCCAGCCCTTAATATCTCCCCGATAGGACAATGCATGTAAGAGTTCTCCGGAGGGAAGACATAGCCTGCAATTCTCTGTTAAAGCACCTCCTGCTTTCGGAATGGGTGGGTCTATCTGTTCAGTAAGTCTTTCAAATAAACCTTTGTCTTCCAACAAGTCTTGTTTACTAAGGAACTCCCCGGTTCCATCATCTGAAACATATCGAAACTCTTTCCACTCAAAAGGAGTCATGCCTGGAATTTTTCTTTCATTACTATTCATCATCAATTATTTTTAAACTTGCATTAGATTATTCTAATGAGGGATATTAATAATGTATGGCTATGTAGTTTTTCTTTAGCACTTGTCATCTACCACATGAGGTTCTTCAATTTCTTTGATCAAGATTTTTTGCTTAGGGGTAAAACTAATCCTCCCCAAAAAAACTCACAATAAAAAGACTGTCACTATTCGGAATGTAGACACCACTTTTCTCGTTCCCGGAAAAAAACATTTCTGATTGTGAATGATTTAAAGTCAGCCAATATCAATTTATCTCGACATTACATTGATTAAATTAAGTTAAACTATTTATTCAATTGATACATTTCATTACAAATCAATATCTTATTAATAATTTAATTTAAATCAAATTAATAGATATTTTACTATATAAGATATTGAAATAAAGCATAAATTATTATTCCACACGCAATAAAAAAAGCCATACATTGATAAAGTAATATTTTATACATCGGTATAAAATGTCCATTTTAACAACCAAAACACTTAACATGTACAAGATCTTATTTCGTCTTGGGGTAGACTTTCCAGGAAAAGTTTACGCCCGTCTTCTCAATGGTATGGATTCTAAAGAGAAAGGTTTAACAGATTCTTCACCTATTTCCGAAAATGCTTCCGGTATAGTCTCCGAAAAAAGTTTTTTCCCAGTCCCACCTCTGCGTTTCGGTATTCTTGCCGCCAGTCTTTCGGTCCTGTCGGTAAGTATTTCATGCAGCAGCCGGGATACCGTGACTGCAAACACTCTCGACCCAGCACTAATGGCCTCTGCAAAAGGAGAAGTGGTCTATTGCCCTTTGCCGCTGCTGGCCTCTGTAATCGAGCAAATGGATCAGCCCCTGATTGATCAGTTCAACGCACAAAACAATGGTGTTCACATTACCGTCAAACCTTTTTCCTATACGGGAGACATGGATGATGCCTACGACAAAAGTCTGGATGCCAAAGACTGTTCCTGTGATATTATTACTCCGTTTTATGCCATCTATAAATTATCCGGAAAAGAACAAATCCTTGATTTATCTCCTTATATAGCAACACGTAATGATGAATTTTTCAGTTCTATTATAAATTCTGTTTCTCTGAATAAAAAAGTACTGGCTATCCCGATCAGGGCAGATGCCATGATGTTCTATTACCGTCCGGCTATTTTTGAGAATACCAGTCAGTTTTCAAACTGGCAGAACCTTTATACTCATGCAGCTTCTCATTCCAATTTTGTGTATAATGCAGGCGGTGTGGGGCTAACGGCCAATGTGATCAGCCTTTTGTATCAGGCTGGCGGAGCACTCATCAGTGCGGATGGGAAAGCCTCAACATTCCAGTCTCCTCAGGCTCACGATGTGCTTAATTTTCTGGTGAGTGGGGTCCAGAACCAGGTCATCCCTTCTCAGGCCCTTACGTTTACGAACAATGTGGGTGCCTCCGATTTTTTCGCTAAAAACCCATCAACAGGCGGCCTGGCAGATTGGTCGGCTTCCAAATTCCGGATCGATACAGAAGTCTCTTCCACAAAGGACAGTTATAAGATTGTCCCGTTACCGGTCTGGGCCGGAAAGGAAGGCCAGGACCCTACGGGGCTGATCGGTTCCAATTTTCTGTCGATCAATGCCTACTCAAAGAATCCAAATGCTGCCTTAAAGGTGATCGACTACCTCAGCAGTGCAGCAGCAGCCCGCCACCGGGCACTGTCAGCCGGAACAGGCCCCGCCATTAAAAGTGTCTACGATGATCCTGCCGTCCGTGAAAAAATCCCTTATCTTGATATTCTGTACAGCTCATTGCTTCATGGCAAGGCCAGACCCAATACTTCTGCTTATACAGAAATAGACACCGTCATTTCAACGTATGCAACGCAGGCACTTGCAGGGACCATTACCGTAGATCAGGCTGTTGACCAGATTGATAAAGGGATCACCAAGGCGCTTCAAAAATATAATCATTAACCTGAATTCTGGGTAAGAAAATTAATCGTATGCAAATGGAAGCGGGAGATTAGAAACGATTGCTATCCCTGTCAAGGTTTAAAACCTTGACGGGGATATTTATTTTCATCATTATTTTTTATCATCCCTGTATCGTTACTTCCCGAAACCGTTATCTAACTATCTGTTCTATTTTTTTGCGGCTGATCATGCTGTACATCAATTCACTCCAAATATGTTGAGCCTTTTGTCATCATCATACTACGGAAAACTATAATTGCTGTATTTGGATTATTTGTATCTTGAAAAAAAATATCAATATGTACTACAAAGTGATTTCAAATCCAATTCTGGAGTCTTTAGAAAAAGAAGTTAATGAATACATTATTAAAGGCTGGAGACCTCAGGGCGGGATACTTATTGCCGCTGGTGGATATTACCAGGCAATAGCTAAGGTATGATAAAAACAATCCCCACTTATTAGGTGGGGATTGTTTTTATCATGGGTACAATTATATGTAATGAGTATTCAACCCCTTTTTTATTTTCTACGTTGTTTATAAATAAATATAATCATTACCCTGAATTCTGGGTAAGAAAATTAATCGTATGCAAATGGAAGCAGGAAATTAGAAACAACGGTGATCATTGTCACTATCCGCGGATCCTATCAGGCTCTATAAAACCATGAGTACCAATAATTTTCATCAAATTATCCTCAAAAATAATGACCGTAAGAATATCTTACGGTCATTAATTGGTCCACAGGATCTGATGAGATCCATATGATTTTATTTCTAATAATTCCTGATCGGTAATCCCGGATTGATCATACTCGGAATACAGCTCCCTACGATGACACTTTCTTCCAGGGTACAGCTTTCACCAGGTCCTGCTGTAGAATAGATTACTTTCAGATGATAGGTACCCAGGCCATAAGGTCTCATATCCAGAGCATCTGCTGTAGAAATAATGCCGGTATGGGCAGGATCATTCAGTTTGGTCCATTCATACTGTACGGTAGGATTTCCAAAGAAGCCCGCCGAACTTAAAGTATAGGATGCCGGATCTGTATTTTTGAATTGAGTACAGCTCCAGTTCTGACTTGCAAACCCTGAAAAGAGTCCGGGATCGTATGGAGTAAAACTTATGTTGGTATTGTTCCCACCATCACTGGACTTGGCACCGAAATGCAGTGCAATTCCTGATGCATTAATATCTTTCACATTGGCAAAGTCAAAACTAGCACTTCCTGCCAGTACATTAAGAATTGCTTTGGTACCCGCCACAGAACTTACCATTTCCAGCTTGTAACATGAACTTCCGTTGGCATACAGCTGATCTGTAACTTTTTGGGTTTTACCAGCTTGTAAGGTATACTTTTTAGCTCCGGTTAAAATCAGTTCTTTAAACTGGTTATCCCCGTTCAGTATTCCATTTCCTTTCATGGTCATGATATTATAAATAACGGATCCAGTGCCGTCATATCCCACAGTTGCTGTTCCTGTATTTTCAAAACTTACATTATAATAATGCTGCCCAGCATAGGGTAAAAGCTTACGATTTCCAACACCGGTAAAATGAATATGTGAAGTTCCTGTATCCAGCGTAAGAGCAGAAGAAGCTGTTGAAAAAACCCCTGCAGGAATAACTCCTGTAATATAAAACTCTGAACTTCCCATATTCAGTTTTTTAGGTTTTACAGAATCTCCATAATAGGCATTTACAGACACTTTATGGTTATTGGTCGTTAATGTTCCTGTATCATGGTGCAGAGTTCCATTGGTAAGGAAAAGGTCATCCAGCAGACTCACTGATGTTTCTTCTTCAAAGTATACATTATCAGCACTTACTGCAACACTGTTACTGGTTATTGTTTTTGGGGTATTGGTATTACGGTAATACATATATACACTACTTATTTCCATACCGGCCTGCCACATGGAAGATCCATAGATATTAATAGGATTAGCAGTAGTTAAACTTTTAAAAACAGGAGGTACTGTACTTCCTGAGAAGGTAATATTCCTCATATTGGCTGGGACATTCACGGTAATGGTTTTACTGGCTGAAGTAAAGCCTGAGCCTGCATCAACAAAAACATCATCTTTAGGTCCCGGCACACAATACCCGCCTGATCCACCGCTGGTCTGGGACCAATGGATTCTGTCATTCCAGTTTCCGCTGCCCCCTACCCAATACATTGTTTTACTGGCAGCTGCAGGAAACGCCCATCCCGTATTATTTCCGTCATCTGTAGATTCTAAAGCAGAAAAGGAAGCGCCTCCGGAAGATTCAATATCCTTAATGATCACTCCGGAAACATCAATAGTAACACCAGCCCCTGCAATAAGCTTTGCCTTAGTACCCGCTGTGGATGAATTGATGGTGATACGGTTACCACAATCCGGAATATGCGCTGTTAGTTTTGTGGTTATTGTTTGAGTACCACCACTGTCTAGGCTATAGGTTTGACCTTCGGCTAAAATCAATTCTTTGATCTCATTGTCTGTAACCAGTTTACCACTTACTTTAAATATTACACGATTGTAATAGACCTTTGCGCTTTGAGTACCTCCAAAAACAGCATTATATGCGGCTTCAAAACTTACGTTAT
>NZ_JAWRWZ010000455.1:0-260 GCF_046535285.1 Chryseobacterium sp. SIMBA_028
GGCGCACGGCAGGCCGGGGCTCTCCGGGAGGAACCATCATCCGCATGGCAAACATCACGCAGGCAGCCCCGGACAAGAGTCCTACGGCCACCAGCAATGTCGTGCCTACGGGACCGCGTTTGGAAGTGCTGGGAACCTCGGGGACAGCAACGGCAGTGGCTGTTATGAGGGGGATGCGCTGTGCCATGGAGTGATTCAACTTTCCGTAGGGTGTTTTTTCGTCCGTGTTCCCGGCCGCCCTTGGCGAGGTGAGCCAGAGG